>JBGSJA010000316.1:0-12267 GCA_041742235.1 Salaquimonas sp.
CCGAGCGCAGCGACACGTCGTGGCCCAGCACTTGCGCGACGCGTTCGACGATCGAAAGGCCAAGGCCAAGGCCCGGTGCCTGCCGCGCGCCATCGTTGAGGCGGCGGAACTCGGTGAAGATGTTGCGCTGGTCGCGCTCGGCAATACCGATCCCGGTATCGGCGACCTCGATCAGCACGTGGCCGCGGCGCAGCCTGCAGCCGACCAGCACCTTGCCGCCCGGCGTGTACTTGATGGCGTTGGAGACGAGGTTCTGCAACAGGCGGCGAAGCAGCGCGGGATCGGACCTTATCCAGGCCGAAGTATTCACGAACCGCAGTTCCAGCTTCTTCTCGCGGGCGACGGGCGCAAACTCCACTTCCATCTGGTCGAACAGGCGCTGTACCGGAAAATTGGCAGCCTTGACCTCCTGCCGGCCGGAATCGAGCCGCGAGATCGCAAGCAGGGCGCCAAGGATCTCCTCGACCGATTCGAGCGACTTGGAGATGTTTTGTACCAAGGTTTCGTCGCGGGTGTTCTCCAGCCTCTCCAGCAAGGTGGAAGAGTAGAGCCGGGCGGCATTGAGCGGCTGAAGGATGTCATGCCCGGCGGCGGCCAGGAAGCGCGTCTTGCTGGCGTTCGCCTGGTCGGCGGCCCGCGTCGCCCGTTCCAGCTTCTGGTTGGCCTTTACGAGTTCGCTGGTCCTCTCCTCGACGCGTCGCTCCAGTGTCTCGTTGGCCTCGCGCAACGCTTCCGACACGAGGATGCGGTCGGTGATGTCATGCCATGTCACCACCAGTCCGCCGCCCGGCATCGGGGCCGAGCGGATTTCCACGATACGTTCCGACGCGTTGAGCGCCAGCAGCCAGGGTTCGTCCGCGTTGAGTATTCGGTCGGCGAGTTCGCCGCCATTGACATTGTGCTCGTCAAGCCCTTGCACTTTCGCGATCTGCCGGGCGATTTCGTTCAGCGAGACGCCGGCCTGGCCCACCTGAGCCGGCAGGCCCAGAAGCTTGCGGAACCGGTGGTTCCAGAACGCCAGGCGGAAATCGCTGTCGAAGACCGTGATGCCCTGGTCTAGCTGGTCCAGTGCGGTCTGCAGCACGTCGCGGTTATATCGAAGCGCCTCGGTCGCCTGGTCGAGCAGTTTCTTGGAATCGCGTGAGGCCAGATCGTACCGCTTGAGCAGGATTGTATGCACCAGGCGCGATGACGACGATCCGATGGCGCTGGCCAGCAATTGCTCGGAAAACTGCAGAATCTGCGAATCGACGGGGTCGCTGTCCTTGGGGCGCCGGCCCCTTTCGGACCAGTACGCGTCGAAGGAGCGTTCCGTGCGGCGTGAACCCAGATACATCGCGACGGTGCCTCGCAGTTCCGCGACATTGACGCGGGCCGCCGCCGAGCGGCGCGACAGGACCAGCGGCGGGCGGCGGGTCACGAAGATCGCCGCCTGCGCCTGCTCCGAATTGCTCGAAACCCGGCTCAGCGAGAAAAGCACGAAGGCGGCCGTGTTGACGAACAGGCTCCATAGCACGCCGTTGGTCAGCGGATCGAGTTGGAGATTGAACAGGGCGTTGGGCTTGAGCAACCCCGATTGAAGCGGCCCCTGCGCCACCAGCCAGTGCGCCGGATCGAGGAAAGTCGGCATCAAGAGCGTATAGCTCCAGACCGCCACTCCGCAGATCATTCCGGCTATGGCGCCGCGGGCATTGGCGCCGCTCCAGAAAAGTCCGCCGAAAAAGGCGGGCGCCAGCTGTGCCGTAGCAGCAAAGGAGACAAGGCCGATGGAGGCAAGCGCCTGCGTGTTGTCGGCGGTCCTGTAATAGAGATAGCCCAGGAACAAAAGCACCATGATCGCGGTGCGCCGGATCTTGAGGATCGTCTGCTCCATGTTGCCGACGGTCAGCGGACGCCCGGCTGCCTGGCTGCGCAGGATCAGCGGCAGCACCAGATTGTTGGAGATCATGATCGCCAGCGCCACGCAGGCGACGACCACCATCGCAGCGCCAGCCGACAGCCCGCCGAGGAACGTAAACATCGAGACGAACTCGTTTCCCTGCGACATCGGCAACAGCAGCACGTAGTCGTCGGCTCGGACGGAAAAGCCGAAACGAATGAGGCCCGCAACGGCGATCGGCAGCACGAAGATGTTGATGGCGACAAGGTATAGGGGGAAAAGCCAGCGCGCGCGCTTCAACTCGTCCTGCGAGTGGTTTTCGACCACGGTAACATGGAACTGGCGCGGCAGCAGGACGAAGACAAGCGTGCTCAAAAGCGTCAGCACGGCGAAATTGCCGGGATCGAACCTGCCGGCCATGGTCGACTGGACCACGGGATTGTTTGCCGCCTGTGCGAACAGATCGCCGAAGCCGTCGAACATGAAATAGGTTACGTAGACGCCAACGGTCAGGAACGCGGCGATCTTGACAACCGATTCCACCGAGACCGCCAGCATCAGCCCGTCCTGGTGCTCGGTCGCGTCGGCATGGCGGGTGCCGAACAGGATGGTGAACACCGCGAGCGTGATGGCGATGAGGATCGAAATTTCGCCCAGCGCGCCGAATTCGTTCTCGCGCCCGGGATTATAGTGCGAAATGAGCGTTGAAACCGAGGTCGACACGGCCTTGAGCTGCAGGGCGATGTAGGGAATGGTTCCCACGACCGCGATCAGCGTCGCCACGGCGGCGACCGGCACGCTCTTGCCGTACCGGGCGCCGATGAAGTCGGCGACGGAGGTGATCCGCTCCTCCTTGGACAGGCGAACGATGCGCGACACCAGCGGGTAGCCGACCAGGATGAACAGGATCGGCCCGACATAAATGGCCAGGAACGACAGCCCGCCGGATGCGGCAAATCCCACCGATCCAAAGAAGGTCCACGTGGTGCAGTAGATCGCAAGGCTCAGCGCGTAGATGTTCGGGCGGCTGGAAATCTCCACACCCTGCTTGCGCCGCCTGTCGCCATAGCTGGCGACGACGAACAGTGCCAGAAGATAGACAAAGGCCGTGCCTATGACGGCCCAACCCTGGATCATGTGTTGCTCCTCCAGCAGCCGCCCTTGGCCGGCTGCGTCCCGATTCCTGCCCCATTGCGCGTGCGCTGTCCACTTTCGATCCCGCGGTATGGCAAATTTGCGGACAGCGGCTTGACGCCAAGCCTTTTGGCGCGGCAACAAGGCATGCGTTGGTCATCCGTTTTCAGGCCGGCGCAATCGCGGAACACAGAAAGGGGCACCCATGTCTTTGGCAGACGAATTCAAGGCCTTCATCCTGCGCGGCAATGTCATGGACCTGGCGGTCGGCGTCATTATCGGCGGCGCTTTCGGCACCATCGTCGCCTCGCTCACGAGCGACGTGATCATGCCGATCGTCGGCGCGTTCGGAAACGTGAATTTCAACGATTATTTCATTCCGCTTTCGTCATCGGTCACCGCGCCGACGCTGGAGGCCGCGCGCGAACAGGGACCGGTGCTTGCCTTCGGCGCCTTCGTGACCGCCATCATCAATTTCATCATCCTGGCCTTCGTCATCTTCATGATGGTGAAGCTCGTCAACAGGGTGCTCTCCGCGCCGCAACCCGCGCCCGCCACACCGCCCGCCCCGACCAACGAGGAGCGGTTGCTTGCCGAGATCCGCGACCTGCTGGCGGCTTCCGCGCCGCCGGCACAGCGTACCAGGGCAAAAAAGGCGTAAACGGCATTTTTTCGGCTGGGGCGTGAAATAAACGCCGGGTTAAGCATGGTCCGCTAGTTTCCCCGCACTGACGATTGCGGGGAACAGACACGATGACGACAATCCGGAAGGTTACGGGCGACTTCCGCCGCACCTTGTGGATTCTTGCGGCGTTTTCTCTGCTGACGAACCTGCTCGTGCTGGCCCAGCCGCTTTACATGCTGCAGGTCTATGATCGGGTCCTGCCGTCGCAAAGCACCAGCACGCTGCTGTTCCTTTCGCTTGTCGTCGCCTTCTCGCTGGTGGTGCTCGGCCTTACCGAGATCGTACGCGGCGTGATCGCCAACCGCGCCGCAGCGCGGTTCGATGTGGGGCTCAGCGACCTTGCGCTGCGCACGGTCATTCGCGGCAGCCAGGATGGCGGAACCGGCGCACAGCCTTTGCGCGACATTGCATCGCTGCGCGGCCTCATCGCCTCCAAGGTGGTGTTCGGCCTGCTCGACCTCCCATTCGCGACGATCTTCATCGCCATCATGTATTTCATCCACCCCGCGCTTTTCTGGCTCACGCTGGGCGGGGCGGCCTTGCTCACCCTCGTCGCCGTCCTCAACCAGTGGGCGCTGTCGCGCGCCTCGAAGGAGCACGGCGACCTTGCCGCCAGCGCTGGAAACCGCGCCGAATATCTGGCAAGAAATGCCGAGAGCCTGCTTGCGATGGGCATGGTGACCAATACGGTCAATGGCTGGGGCGAGGTGCATGCGCACGCGCTGGCAGCGGCTGACAAGGCGGCGCAGTTGAACGCCTGGTTCGCCGGGCTGTCGCGGGTCCTGCGGCTCGGCCTGCAGATCGCGATCCTGGGTTATGGCGCGCTCCTGGTTCTGGAGGGCCAGATGACGGCCGGCATGATTTTCGCCGCGTCGCTGATCTCGGGACGCGCCCTGCAGCCGATGGACCAGATCATTGGCTCTTGGCGCCAGCTTTCCGCCGGCCGCGATGCGTGGAAGCGCGTACAGGCATTCATGAACAAGGCCGACCGCCGCGACCGCTACACCAGCCTGCCCGCGCCGCGCGGCCTGCTGGAGGTGGAGGACCTGCTCCAGCTCAATCCGGCCGACACGGCGCGGCCGCCCATCCTCTCGCGGATCAGCTTCCGTCTCCAGCCGGGCGAGTCCGTTGCGGTGCTCGGGCCGTCGGGTTCGGGCAAGTCGACGCTGGCTCGCATCATCGTCGGCGCAAGCACGCCGCGCGCCGGACATGTGCGGATCGATGGCCACGACATCCGCAACTGGGATCCGGAAGATCTGGGACGCCATGTCGGCTATCTGGCGCAGGACGTGGAACTCATTCCGGGCACCGTCGCCCAGAACATCTCCCGCTTCGAGCCCGATGCGGAAAGCGCCTCGATCGTTGCGGCGGCGCGCGCTGCCCATGTCGAGGATTTGATCGCAAAGCTGCCGATGGGCTACGACACGCTGATCGGTCCGGGCGGCCTGCAAGTATCTGGCGGCGAGAAGCAACGCATTGCGCTCGCCCGCGCCCTTTACGGCGATCCAGGGATACTGGTGCTGGACGAGCCGAATTCGAGCCTCGACCGGGCGGGTGAACTTGCGCTGATGCGGGCACTGGCCGGCGCCAGAAAGCGCGGCGCCACCATTTTCGTCATCACCCAGCGCGAAATGGTGCTCGCCGGCGTCGACAAGATCATGCGCCTGCAGAACGGCCAGATAGTCGATTATGACAAGCGTGACATCGTCATCGAGCGTCACCGGGGCAACCAACAGCCGGGCGCGGGCGCTATGGGCTTGCAGAAGACGGAGCCGGCGCAATGAACATGCACACCACCATGGGGCCCGCCATCCCGACGCCGCCGCAAACCCGCCGGGCCGCCGCAAGGTGGCAGGAAAAGGTGCCGACCGGCATCGGCTGGCCGGCGCTCTACGGAGGGCTGGTCGCCGCACTGTTCGTGGCTGTTTTCGGCGTCTGGGCCGCGATTGCCCCCATTGACGGGGCCGTGGTGGCGACCGGCGTCGTCGAGGCCACGGGACGCAACCAGGCCGTCGAGCATCTGGAGGGCGGCATTATCGCTTCGATCGATGTCTCCGAAGGCGAGGCGGTAAGGGCCGGGCAGGTTCTCCTGACCATAGATGCGCTGCGCCTTGCTGCCGACCGCAACCGCGTATCCGTGGCGCTGATTGCGGCTGAAGCGCAAATGATGCGCGCGAAGGCCGAACGCGACGGCGCGCCGGATCTCGCGTTGCCGCCGGAGCTTTCCGAGGCGGCGCAGGCCGCAGGCGTAGAGGACGATCTGGCGCAGCAAAAGGCCGAGTTTGCCAATCGGCAGGTTCGCCACCAGTCTGAACTTGCCGCCATCGATTTGCGAATGCGCGCGGCGGGCGAAGAAATCGAAGGACTGCAGATCCAGAAATTGTCCGAGGAACGCAAACTGGAAGTGCTGCGCGAGGAACTGGCGGCCAAGGCATCGCTGCTGGCCAAGGGTCTCATCCCAAAGGCGCAGGTCAATGAATTGCAGCGCGCGGAGGCCGACGCGATGGGCACGCTGGGGACAGTCACCGCGACTATCGGCCAGCGCCGGTCGGCCATCGCCGAATTCGCCGAGCAGCGCGCCGGCCTCGAAGCAAAGCGGCGCGAGGCGGCCTCATCGGAGATCAACGAGCTGCGCACGAAAATCAGCGACCTGAGGGAGCAGCTTCGCACCCGCGACGACATGCTGGCGCGATCCGAAATTCGCGCGCCCGAAGACGGTATTGTCGTGAGGCTTGCAAAAAACACGGTCGGCAGCGTCATCAAGCCGGGCGAGGCAGTGATCGAACTTCTGCCGACCACCGGAAAGCTGCTGATCGACGCCCGGATCGCCCCGCGTGATGTCGATGCCGTTAGGATCGGGCAGGAAGCCATGCTGCGGCTTACCGCGCTCAACGCCCGCACGACGCCGCAGATTCCGGCAAGGGTCAGCTATGTTTCCGCCGATCGCATCCTCGATCCGGCAACGCGCGAAGCCTTCTACACCGCAAGGCTTGAGATATCGGAACAGCTTCCCGACGGCGTCTCGCCCGATCAGATACAGCCCGGAATGCCGGTCGACGCCTTCATCAAGACCGGCGAACGCACCTTCCTCGAGTATCTCGCAAGGCCGGTGCAGGACAGTTTCGCCAAGGCCTTCCGCGAAGAATAGCCGCCCGCGAACATACCGCAGTCGAAAGTCCACGGATGCGGAAGCGGTTTTTCACATTGAAAGCATGCTTTGCCTCTATAGTCTGTTTAACGACAGAATTTTGGGAGGTCCGGGCATGTGGAAAACGGCATTCGCAGCGGCTTTTCTGGCCGTTCTTGCAGCTCCTGTTGCTGCGCAGGAACCGGCGGAGGTCCTGTTTCGCAACGTGCGCGTCTATGACGGCAAGTCGCAGACATTGACCGCGCCCACCTCCGTCCTGGTGCGGGGCAACCGGATTGCCGCGATCGATGCGGCGGCCGCCCCGCAGTCAGGGGGCGCAACAATCGTCGAGGGCGGTGGCCGGACCTTGATGCCCGGCCTCATCGACGCGCATTGGCACACGATCCTGATCCGCCCGACGCCCGAACAGGCGATCTATGGCGATATCGGTTTCACCACCTTGGCGGCGGGCGTGGAGGCAAAGGCCACGCTGATGCGCGGCTTCACCACCGTTCGCGACATGGGCGGCCCGAGCTTCGGCCTGAAGCAGGCGATCGACGCCGGCTTGGTCGAGGGACCGCGCATCTGGCCTTCCGGAGCGATGATCACGGTCACATCCGGGCATGGCGACTTCCGCATGACTTCGGAACTGCCGCGCGATGGCTCGCGCCCGCTTTCGCGCATGGAAGCGATTGGCGGCTCGATGGTTGCCGATTCGCCGGACATGGTGCGCCAGCGCGTGCGCGAGCAACTGATGCTTGGCGCCAGCCAGATCAAGCTGACCGCAGGCGGCGGCGTTTCCTCGCCACACAGCCCGCTCGATGTTTCCACCTTCACCATCGAAGAACTGAAGGCAGCGGTTGATGCCGCCGGAAACTGGGGTACCTATGTCGCCGTCCATGCCTATACGCCGGTAGCGGTCCGCCGCTCGATCGATGCGGGGGTAAAGGTCATCGAACATGCGCATCTGATCGACGACGACACCGCGAAATACATGGCGCAAAAGCAGGTCTGGCTGTCGACCCAGCCTTTCCTCGCCGAGGAAGGTTCGACCTTCAAGCCGGGTTCGTTGAACTATATCAAGCAAAGGTCGGTCATGAACGGCACGGAGGTTCTCATGAACCTCGTGCGCAAGTACAGCATCAAGACCGCGTGGGGCACCGACATCCTGTTTTCGGCGGAAAAGGCCAAGCGCCAGAACGCGATGCTGGCTGCAATGACACGGTGGTTCACGCCCGCCGAGGCCTTGCGCATGGCGACCTCGACCAATGGCGAGCTGTTGGCGCTTTCCGGCCTCCGCAGCCCTTATGAGGGCAGGCTCGGCGTGATCGAGGTGGACGCGCTTGCCGACATGTTGCTGGTGGAGGGCGATCCGCTGGCGGATATCGCCGTGATCGAGGATCCCGACAACAACTTCCGCGTCATCATGAAGGACGGCAGGATTTTCAAGAACAACCTGGCGGCGCAGTGAAGTGCGGCGGGCGCGTCTCATCAGGTGATCCCGATTGGCCACATCTTTTGTTTCAGTCGGAGAGACCGAAGCAATCCCTGTTCAACACGCTGCGTTTTTACTTTGCGCAATTACAATACCACTGACCATTCTCCAGTACAATATTTTTGGAATTTTTATTTGGTCGCACCAACCAAATACTTGGCTTGCTTTCAGTAATTGAAAAGCAAGTCGAGTACCTAGTGACGTACTGAAAAAAAATGTCTTCGTACGAAACTCCGCTAATGCGGGCGAATTCACAAACCTTCGTTGCCTGCAGTTCTGACGGATCAAAAATTAGTGACAAATTGCCAGTCTGTTTTAATGAAATTGCAATGAGCGGAAATGGCTTTACCATACCTGCGGAATCGGTAATGAAATCAAACCGGATTGGCGGTTCTGGCTTTGTTATTTCAGCATAAATTCTGGCCGCTTGCACGCCTACTACTAAAGACACCACCGCCCCAATTGTCGTATTCACCACAAAGTCTACAATCCACGGAGGCGTAAAATTTAACATTTTTTGCCAGCGCGTTCCCAAAGCCCTAGACCAAGCTAGTTGCGATGGTCATTCGCAATCCCTGAAGAGCGAAGGACAATATAAACGCATCTTGTTTCTCTGAGGTTCCACAAGACACCCTGTCAGTCAATTTTGTTGCGTTCTCACGATTAGCTAATCGAGTTAGGCAGGACGAAATTTCCATGTAACTGTTTTTGATTATTCCATACGCTTGCTGGATTTGCGGAGTCTGTTCTTGACGCTCTAGTAATCTATAGAAAGCACTGATTATATGTTCGGCTGCTCCTGCCTGAATAGCCTCCTCAGCTTTTAGTTCTTGGTTGAAAATTTGTTTGTTGATAATGCTAGCTTTTCGAAGGGCGCTTCCATTTTCTATTGGGCCTGACGAAGATACATAAAACATACAGGTTTGCTCATCGTCATTTGCAGATATAACTACTGAAATGTCTGGATCCGAATAAACTCGCGACCAATTTGTTACACTGTCGCAATCTGCAATATTTTCTTGGGATTTGGCCAAAGAACTGGAAGCAAGGAGAAGAACTCCTAGAACGAATACAACTTTCGTCATTTGCAGTCCCCCAATGCGAGCGTGAAAGCATGTCACCACAAATTAATACTGTGGCACGCAAACTGGGGAAATACAAACAGGTTATCTGGTGCTGCGAGAGAGGATTGAACTCTCGACCTCTCCCTTACCAAGGGAGTGCTCTACCACTGAGCTACCGCAGCAGGATGCCCCGGACCGGTAACGGCAAGGAGCGGATGCGCGGGCTTTTGCCACAAGGGGTTTCAATTCGCAAGCAGCGCTTGCCGTTTGCCGCAAAAGCTTGACGCCGCTTTATCCAGGGTGACGCTTTGGCTAGAGTGCCGCGATGGCAAAGGACAACAAACGCGACGCAGAGGTTGGCGGCAAGGATCTTGCCCGGCTGGAGCGCGCCGAACTGGAGCGAGCGCGGCGGTTGCGCGAGGCGTTGCGTGAAAACCTGCGCAAGCGCAAGGCCGCCGAGCCGGTTTCCGGCGAAGAGCCGGACCGGATGCTGCGGCGTACCGAACCGCTGCGCGGACGCGGTGATGCCATCAAAAAGCCGGATCGCCGCGATTCCTGATGGCCGGACAGCATAGTGCGGCGGTTGGGGCGGCCTTGCCGCACCGGGCATGATGCAGTAGAGGGTGCCCACTGCCGCCGGATCCCCGCCAGCCAAGGCCGGGTCCGCAAGCCGCGCCGGGGCCGCAACAAGGCCGCAAAAGGGCCGTTTCAGGGGAAGTTCATGGACAAGATCGTCGTCACCGGGGGTCGGAAGCTTTCGGGGGTGATTCCGATTTCGGGCGCCAAGAACGCGGCGCTGCCGCTGATGATCGGCTCTATGTTGACGAGCGAACCCCTGATCCTCGAAAACGTGCCGCACCTGGCCGATACGGAATCGCTCATCCGCATCCTTACCAACCATGGCGTCGACTACAAGGTCGAGGGCAAGCGCAAGGGCCAGAATGGCGGCCAGGGCCGCACCATCCATTTCCGCGCCGGCGACATCGTCGACACGACTGCACCCTATGAACTCGTCTCGCGGATGCGGGCAAGCTTCTGGGTGATCGGGCCGCTGCTGGCGCGCATGCACGAGGCGCGGGTGTCATTGCCGGGTGGCTGCGCCATCGGCACGCGGCCGGTCGACCTGTTCCTCGAAAGCCTCTCGGCCATGGGCGCGTCCATGGATGTCGAGGGCGGCTATGTGATCGCCAAGGCGCCCGGCGGGCTCAAGGGCGCGGGCTACCGCTTCCCGAAGGTCTCCGTCGGCGCAACCCATGTCGCGATGATGGCGGCAACGCTGGCGCGCGGCCAGACCATTCTCGAGAATGCCGCGAGAGAACCCGAGATCGTCGATCTAGCGCGGTGCCTGACGGCGATGGGTGCCCGGATTTCTGGCGCCGGAACCAAGACGATCGTCATCGACGGCGTCGAGGCACTGCATGGCGCCCGCCATTCCGTTCTTCCCGATCGCATCGAGACCGGGACCTATGCCATGGCTGTCGCGATGACCGGCGGAGACGTATTGCTCGAAGGGGCGCAACCCGACCTGCTCGACACCGTGCTTGACGTATTGCAACGCGCTGGCACAGGCATATCGGTGACGAATGAGGGCATCCGTGTGTCGCGCAACGGCGCGGGAATAAAACCGGTGGATGTCACGACGGAACCCTTCCCGGGGTTTCCGACCGACCTGCAGGCCCAGTTCATGGCGTTGATGACACGGGCCGAAGGCAATTCGCGCATCACCGAGACGATCTTCGAGAACCGCTTCATGCATGTGCAGGAACTGGCGCGGCTCGGTGCCCGGATTGCCGTGGACGGCAATACCGCGACGGTGACCGGAACCCAGGTACTCAAGGGAGCACCGGTCATGGCGACGGATCTGCGCGCATCGGTTTCGCTGGTGATCGCCGGGCTTGCGGCGGAGGGCGAGACCACGGTCAGCCGCGTCTACCATCTCGATCGCGGTTTCGAGCGGCTGGAGGAAAAGCTCTCGGCCTGCGGCGCGCAGATCGAGCGCATCACCGGCTGAGCGGACCATCCGCTTCCTTTCGCGCGGTTGCGCTCGGCCCAGAAACCCGCTACCTGCCTCGCATGTCCGGTGTTCTGCCGGGAACCCCCGATGCCGGCCCCCTGCGGCCAATGGATGACAGGATGCCCGAGCGCCTGAAGCTGATTGCCATGGACGGCGAGGATCTCGCCATCATCTCCGCGCACTGCCAGGATTCCGTCCTCAAGGCCGGCGACATCACCTATCTGCCCCGGGAAAAGCGCTTTCTCGTCGCGATGAACCGCTTCGTCTGGGAGAAGGTCGGCAAGGATGCGACATCCTTCAAGCGCCGCAAGGCAGTGCTCCATTTCGAACGCGTCAACAAGGTTCTCGCGCAGGGCATAGACCGCCGCAACCGCGACAAGGTTCTTTCCTTGCTTGCCGTCACATTCGCCGAGAAGGAAAGCCCGGAGGGCATGATCGAGCTGAGCTTCGCGGGCGGCCCGACGATACGGCTCGAGGTCGAGTGCGTGGAAGCCCAGCTAGCCGACATGGATGCTGCCTGGGGCACGAGCAATCTGCCCGGCCACGACGCCTGAAACCGCCGATCGGGAGCCCGAATTTGGTCCTGCGCATCGCCACAACCGACGCCGATTTCGATGCCCGGTTCGCGCATCTCCTCGGGCTGAAGCGGGAAGTGTCGGAAGATGTCGATGCGGCGGTGCGCGCCATCCTCGCCGAGGTCCGCACGCGCGGAGACGCAGCGATCATCGAGTACACCCGGAAGTTCGACAGGCTCGAACTCACCGCCCAGACGCTGCGCGTCACCGAGGCCGAGATCGCAGCCGCGCATGCGGCCTGCGACGGCGAGACGCTGGCTGCGCTTGAACTGGCGCGCGACCGCATCCGCTCGC
>JBGSJA010000317.1:0-17808 GCA_041742235.1 Salaquimonas sp.
TCGATGTCGACTCATCGCATCCTGGGGCTGGAGCAGGTCCCAAGGGTATGGCTGTTCGCCATTTAAAGCGGTACGTGAGTTGGGTTCAGAACGTCGTGAGACAGTTCGGTCCCTATCTGCCGTGGGTGTAGGAATATTGAAAGGATCTGTCCTTAGTACGAGAGGACCGGGATGGACGTATCTCTGGTGGATCTGTTGTCCTGCCAAGGGCATAGCAGAGTAGCTATATACGGACGGGATAACCGCTGAAGGCATCTAAGCGGGAAACCCACCTTGAAACTAGTATTCCCTTTAGAGCCGTGGAAGACGACCACGTTGATAGGCCGGGTGTGGAAGTGCGGCAACGCATGTAGCTTACCGGTACTAATAGCTCGATTGACTTGATTGTTCTCATTGCTAGTACCCATCTTGGCAGAGCCAAGATGGGTTTAATCCCCTCACGCTTGTTCCGCTCTTCGAGCGGCGCTCCGGGAGGGCCCCGAAAAGTCGGGGACGCGCAGTCGCGCTTGCGGGCCTTGCCCGAAAGACGATCCGCTGATTGAAAATAGGCACGACGGAAAAACCAGCTTCTCGAAATTTACATGCACTTTGCTGACCTGGTGGTTATGGCGGGGTGGCTGCACCCGATCCCATTCCGAACTCGGCCGTGAAACGCCCCAGCGCTGATGGTACTTTGTCTTAAGACACGGGAGAGTAGGTCGCTGCCAGGTCTGCAAATTGCACGTAAATATCTCAACACATGCCAAACAGACCAGCCTTGCTGCACAAAGGACCGCAACCAATACTGGTCGCGGTCCTTTGTCTTTCCAAGGCAAAACACTTCCGCGGGGTGGAGCAGCCCGGTAGCTCGTCAGGCTCATAACCTGAAGGCCGCAGGTTCAACTCCTGCCCCCGCAACCAAACACGAGCCGCCCTTCGGGGCGGCTTTTCTGTTTTGGTGCGGCGGGTCGCGGATCTGAACCTGAACAGGGGCCCGCCAGCGCGGGCTGCCGCGCGCAGCGGGAAGAGATGCCAAATCCTGCCCCCGCAACCAAACACGAGCCGCCCTTCGGGGCGGCTTTTCTGTTTTCGTGTGCTGGGTTGCGGATTTGAACCTGAAACAGGGGCCCGCCAGCGCGGGCTGCCGCGCGCAGCGGGAAAGACATGCCAATTCCTGCCCCCGCAACCACTTTCTTAGACTCTAAAAAATCGCCGCCCTGTGGGGCGGCTTTTTCGTTATAGAGGCTATATTTAGAGCAGATTCGATTTATTCGGGTCATATCCTGCTGCCTCGAAATAGTTCCTGCATCCCTCAGCGGTGAACGCGGGGAGGCAATCTGCGACGAATGACCAGAGTTCGTCCACGGTTCTGGCGGCGGCCTTTCTCAGCAGCGCTTTGAGCTTTGAGAACGCCATCTCGATCGGGTTGAAGTCCGGCGAGTATGGCGGCAGATGCAGGAACCGTGCTCCGGCCTTCTCAATCGCTTCACGCACGCCGCTGATCCTATGTGCCGGAAGATTGTCCATAACCACGATGTCGCCGGGCCGAAGTTCGGGTGCAAGAACCTGCTCGGCATAGGCCAAGAATGCAGCGGCAATCTTGGGACCGTCGAGGAGCATCGGCGCGGCCACGCCATTCAATCGCAGGCCGGCTTTGAAAGTGGTTGTCTTCCAGTGGCCATGAGGCACTGCCGCCCGGCATCGTTCGCCACGCTTGGCCCGCCCGCGCAACCGCGCCATCGTCGTGGAAGCCGCGGTCTCATCGATGAAGATCAGCCTCTCGGGATCGAGATCCGGCTGACCGTCGAACCAGGCCCTGCGGCGGCGCAGGACATCGGGGCGCTGCTGCTCTGAGGCGTGCCCCGTCTTTTTGAACGTGATGCCGCGCCGGTCGAGGAACAGCCACTCCGTCGAGGGCACTACCCGTACACCGCGCCTTGAGACGGGCAATGGCGCGGCGAAGATAAGGGAAGTCGTGCTCCGGCGCCATGACCCGCAAGGCCTGGCCGAGATCACGGATGCGACTACGCAGGGTGTAGGGTGCGACCGTGGCTGCCAGTTCATCGATACAGGCGCATAACTGCTTCGGAGTGAGACGCTCGCCTGGACTCTGATTCGGATCGAGCAGACGGTTGAGAGCAAGGAAGGTCAGCCAACGGTCATAGGCGACATGACGGTTCGCAGGGTCTTTGGCCGCCAGCAGGCAGCAAGGCCGTTGTCGTCGATTAGGCCACCTGGCGTGCGCGCTGCATTCCAGGCAGCCTGATCTATTGCGAAACGGATACCGCACAACTGACAGCGGGCTCGTTGCATCGTCTACGAGGGGCAACGGCAGAAATGGGGCCGAGAGCGGACCGACCGCTTTTGGCTTTGCAGACGC
This sequence comes from Salaquimonas sp., assembly GCA_041742235.1. Lineage (GTDB taxonomy): Bacteria > Pseudomonadota > Alphaproteobacteria > Rhizobiales > Rhizobiaceae > BOKV01. The sequence continues at coordinate 2,360 of JBGSJA010000317.1, forward strand.
GTTAGCTATGCGCTGGTGTGGACGACCAATCGGCCTTCTTCGCGCCATTCCGGCAGACCGCCTTCGAGGCGACGTGCGTTGAAGCCGTGCTTTCGCAGGGCGGCGACCGCCTGGTAGGCGTAAATGCAATACGGCCCCCTGCAGTAGGCGACGATCTCCTTGCGCCGATCAAGGGAAGGAACGAACTGGTCGAGGTCGGACAGCGCCGCATTCAGCGCACCCGGAATGTGACCGGCGGCATATTCATCGGCGGGCCGGACGTCGAGAACGGTCACCGAACCATCGGCGATCCGTGCCGCGAGGTCTTCCCTGCTGACGGGTTCAGGGGCGTCCTCGCCGCCAGAGAGCCCCCGAAGGATTCGCTCGACCTGCGCCAGGTTCCGCTCCGCCACGAGGCGGAGCAGGTCCATCAGCGCAAGCGTCTTTGCGTCAGTCAACCGGTAGATCACCGCTTTGCCATTGCGGCGGCTGGTGGCCAGTGCTGCGCGACGCAATTGCTGCAGATGCTGCGAACAGTTGGCGATGGTGAGGCCGGTCTTTTCGGCAAGTGCCTCGACGCCGCACTCTCCCTGCGCCAGTTGTTCGAGGAGCGACAGGCGCGCCGGAGCCGACAGGGCGCGTGCTACGAGGGCGTATTCCTCGAGCAGGGCAGACTTTGGGCTGATTGACACTGGACCTCTCCAGACGGTAAATCATTCAAGCGATAAATTGAATTATAGTGTTTCGATCGCGCCCACAACACGTAACCGACTGCTTCGAGTTCCGCCAATCATGTTCGAGTTTATACTCGCAGCCGAGCCGACCATCCGCTTTGCCGCCTTCCTGGGTGTGCTGGCGGCGATGGCGCTGTGGGAAGTGGCGGCGCCGCGCCGAAGGCTGGAAATTCCACGGGTGATCCGCTGGACGAACAATCTCGCGCTCGTTGTGGTCGACACGGTCATCCTGCGGCTGTCGTTTCCGATCCTTGCGGTCGGGCTTGCCGTCATGGCCGAGGAACGAAGCTGGGGCCTCTTCAACAACATCCACGCGCCGGTCTGGATCGACATCGTCGTCTCGATTCTCTTTCTGGATCTCGCGATCTACCTTCAGCATGTGATGTTCCACGCGGTGCCAGGGCTGTGGCGGCTGCACCGGATGCACCATGCCGATCTCGATTTCGACGCAACGACCGGCCTGCGCTTTCACCCGGTGGAAATCCTCATTTCGATGGGGATCAAGCTGGCAGCAGTAGCAGCCCTCGGCCCGCCGGCCGTTGCTGTCCTGCTGTTCGAGGTGATCCTGAACGCCACGGCGCTTTTCAACCACGCCAACATCGAACTGCCGCGACCCGTTGACCGGGTACTGCGCCTGTTCGTGGTGACGCCAGATATGCACCGCGTGCACCATTCCCTCGACCCACGCGAGACCAACTCGAACTACGGCTTCAACCTGCCTTGGTGGGACCGGCTGCTTGGCACCTACATCGCACAGCCCGCCAAGGGCCATAAGGGGATGGAGATCGGGATCGAGCAATTTCGCACCCGGCGCGATCTGTGGCTCGACCGGATGCTGATCCAACCCGTCCGCGGCCCGGCATCGGGCCACGCGCTCGATCCGCACATCACGTTGAAGGAGCCGTCAAAATGACGGCCAGCGATCTTCAGCGCGGCATCCGCAAAAACCTCGTGCAGGTCTCGCACCAACTGATCCAGGTGATGCTGGTCGGCTTCGCCATCGGGTGGCTCGCAACTCTTTACCGGTCGGCTCTCGGACCATGTCGGGCGGTTCTGGCCCAATGTGCTTGGGATGTGGATTTGCGGCGCGGTCGTGGCGATGGTGATGCTGGGCACCGGCACGCTTTGGTGGTCGATCTCGGCCGGGTGGCGGGCTTCGGCATGGCACTGCTCTACCCGAACCTTTCTGCGGCCGTCGCGGACATTACTCCGCCCGCGTGGCGCGGCTCGGCCATCGGAATCTATCGCTTCTGGCGCGATCTCGGCTACGCCATTGGCGCGCTCGGCCTCGGACTTGCCGCAACCCTTGCCGGTGCAGAGGAAGCAGCTTTCTGGTTCGTGGCGATCTCGATGTTCGCTTCGGGCGCCGTGCTGTTCTGGCTAGGCGAGCAAACCCACCCGCGGCTCAACCCCGCCGAACAGCCGGAGACCGCCCATGCGTGACACTCTGACCCGCATTCTTGGCGGATTTGCCATCCTGCTGGGCCTTGCCTCCCTCGTGCTTCTGGCGACCTCCGTTTGGGGGTTCCGTGCGGGCGGCTGGCCTTGGCCCCAGGCATACAACGTTGCGGGGTGGGGAGCATGGACGGGCGGCGCGGGCGTTCTGGTCGCGCTAACCGGCTTGGCCATATGGTTTGTGCGGCGCCGGAGTGGCGCGGCGTTGGTGCTGCTGGGACTGATCCTGTCGCTGCCTGTGGCGGGCATTGGCGCCGCCTTCGAGTTGGCCGCTCGCACGACCCCACCGATCAACGACATCTCGACCGACACCGAGGATCCGCCGGTGTTCTGGTTCACCGCAACGCCAAGCGACTACCCGGCGCAGAACGCCGAGCCGCAGCGCGCCGCCTATCCGAATGTGCGCTCACTGGAACTGCCCGTCCCCGTAAACGATGCCTTCGCCGCGGCGCTGGCCCTTGTGGAAGATCGCGGCTGGCAGGTGCTCTCGGCCGATCCCGCCGAAGGCCAGATCGAGGCTATAGCGACAAGCATGCTCTACCGCTTTGAGGACGAGGTGGCGATCCGTGTCACTGAGACCGACACAGGCTCCAGGATCGACATGCGCTCGCGCTCGCGCCTCGGCCGGATCGACCGCGGCGCCAATGCCCGGCGCATTGAAGCCTTCCTGTCCGATCTCGAATCACGCGCCCGGAACTGAGGACCAAGGATGAAACATCTGATCCTTCTGAACGATCCGCTATGGCACGGAGCGAAGTTACAACGGCCTGCGCATGGCCCACGCGCTTGCCAAGAACGACCCTGAAGCGGACATCACCGTCTTCCTGATGGCCGACGCGGTGCTCTGCGCCAAGGCGGGGCAGAAGACGCCCGATGGCTACTACAATTTCGAGCGCATGCTTCGTCGTGTTCTCTCCGCCAAGGGACGTGTGTTGATGTGCGGTACCTGCATGGACGCGCGGGGTCTGATCGAAGGCGAAATGATGGAGGGGGCGACCCGCTCGACCATGGACGAACTCGCCCTGGCAACGCTCGCCGCCCACAAGGTCCTGGTGTTCTGATGGTGGAAATGCTCACGCTCGCCGCCCTCGCGGCCGATCCTGATCGGTTCCACCTGATCGATGTCCGCGACGCCGAAGACTACGCCGCCGCCCATGTCACTGGGGCCGTACACTTCCCGCTGGCGGAACTTGGCAAACGCGTCAGCGAACTCCCCACCGGCAGACCTGTTACCATCTGCGGCATGGGTGGCGGCCGCTCAGCCGTCGGCGCCGAACTTTTGGGCCGGTTGGGCTACCCAAACGCACTATGGCTCGAGGGCGGCACACACGCCTGGCTTGCCGTGAAGCAACAAGACGAAAACCATCAAGGCTCAGGAGATCCGGAATGACCATGAAACAGATGCTCGCGGCTGCAACCATCGCCATTGGCCTCGTCACGACGCCTGCGTTCGCGCAAGACGCTGCAATTGAGGCCATGCAGGAATATATGGGATTCAGCGAGTACGAGGCGGGTATCATCCTGCCGCAGCAAATCGACAAATCCGTGTTCGAGACAGCACTCTTCGTCGACACCCGCGATCCCGGGCAGTTCACGGAAGCGACGATCCCGGGCGCCATCAACATCGAATGGCGCGAGGTACTCGAGCGGATCGACGAGATCCCGGGGGATCGCATGACCATCTTGTTCTGCAACACTGGCAGCCTTTCGGCGCAGGCCGCCTTCGCACTTCGGGTGGCAGGGCGATCGAACGTCGTCGTCATGCAGACCGGCTTCAACGGCTGGAAACAGGACGCGGCTTACAAGCCCTGACCGCGTGCACGTCGACAATTGAAAGGGCGGCACGATCATGCGCGAGATATGGACTCCAACGCCAGCACACCGTTCGCTCCCGAGGTCGCCGAGATGATGCGTCATGCCCTGGATACGGGGTACGGCAAACCCTTCGAGCAGCCACTGGGCCGGCGTGCCCGCCCGAAAAATGGTGGAGGATGCCAGAACCCAGGTCGCCGACCTTATCGGCTGCGCGCCGCGGGAGATCGTGTTCACAAGCGGCGGCAGCGAGGCGAACAACCACGCCCTGAAGGGCTTGTTTTTCGCCAGCGGCAAGGAACGGCCACACTTCATCACTTCAAGTATCGAGTATCGAGCATCCGGCCGTTGTGGCGCCGCTTCGCTTGGTACCCGCTTTGCGGCACCGATCATTGCCGGTTTTCTGAAAAGGCCTCATGATCTCTGCACAAGCCATGGGAGGAAGACATGCGTGCATTATTGCAAGCCGCGATCGGCAGCCTGCTTTTGGGATTATTCAACGGCACCGCCTTGGCGGCTGAGGAAATCATCGATTTCGAGGTGGCCGGCCAGAAGGTTGTTGGCACGCTGGAGACACCGGACAGCGTCGAAAAGCCTCCCGTGGTCTTGATGCTGCACGGCTTTACCGGAACCCGCGATGAACTGGCAGTGAAGGACACCGACGAGGGTGTGTTTTCCCGCACCGCCCGGCTCCTTTCAGAGGAGGGCCTGGCGAGCTTGCGGATCGATTTTCGCGGTTCCGGCGAAAGCGACGGGAAATGGGCGGACACCACTTTCGCCAGCCAGATTGCCGATGCCGAGGCCGCAGTCGACTGGCTGAAGGCAAATGACATGGTCGACGGCTTCACGTATCGCCATCCTCGGCTGGAGCCAGGGTGGCCTCGTCGCCAGCCACACCGCGAAGGCACGCCCGCAAGTCAAGGCGGTCAGCCTGTGGGCGCCGGTTGCAAATCCGCTCTATACCTATCCTGCACTGCTCAGCCAGGAGGTCGTCACCAAGGCGTGGGGTAGCGCGCCGGAAACCGAAATTACCGCAAAGCTGCCATGGGGAGCCGACACCACGCTGAAGGCGGCGTTCTACCAGCAACTGCCCATTTACAGTACCCCGGCAGCCCTGGCGAACTATGACGGCCCGCTGCAGGTCATTGTCGGCCTGAAGGATACGCTTGTGACGCCGCAGCCAGCCTCGGGCGAGATCCTGCTGCAATACCACGAGGGCCCGGAAGAATTGGTGCCGGTCGAGACCGACCATGTATTCGATGCCTTTGTCGGGCCTGACGTGATCGACGGCAAGATGGTCCCGGCAACCCTCGCCTGGCTGAAGGCACACCTTTAGGAATGAAAGCAATCACTTGGATTGCGCGCCGCGGCAAGCAAGCGGGCATGGTTTGTCACGTTGCGTAAAACCGAGGGGTCTGGTGACTCAGCCGGTCGCGTCGTCACCGGCCCACCTCCGAAACGGTCGCTTTGAAAGATCGGCAATGGAAATTTTGATTCCATGTGGATGTTTTGATACCCTTCGACGTTTTCACCATAGGAGGACGTCATGGCTGACTGGCACATCGAAGGCCGCTACATGGAGACCTGCAATTGCGATTTCATCTGTCCATGCATCGGCTCCAACTTGGCGGCTCTGCCAACCGAAGGTGACTGCAAGGCTGCGGTTGCCATGCAAATAGACAAGGGTTGGAAAGATGGCGTTGCACTCGATGGCCTTGCCTTCATCGTGATGATGCATTCGCCCGGCGCCATGGGCGACGGCAATATCAAGGTGGGACTGATCATCGACGAGCGTGCAACCGACGAACAGGTGGCAGCGATCAGCGAGATCGCCTCTGGGGCTGTCGGCGGGCCAATGGCGGCACTTGCCCCGCTTGTTTCGGAATTTGCCGGCATTGAGAAGCGGCCGATCACTTTTGATGTCGACGGCATGAATATTGCCGTGTCGGCCGGGGAACTGGTCGACCAGGCAATCAAGGGTGTTCCAAGCTTGTCGCGTGAGGGCGAGCCGATGTACATCGACAACACCGCGCATCCCGTTGCCGCCAGGCTGGCTCTGGCCAATGCCGTTCGAAGCGTCTTCAACGTTTTCGGAATGCGCTGGAAAGACAACAGCGGCAAGCGGAACGGGCATTTCGCTTCCTTTTCATGGGCGGCCTGAGCCCGCGCAGTAGTATGGTGAACACTGCTACAGGGTTGGAGCAGATACTCCGGCGTGACCGCCTTGTTGTTCTGCTCGCCCTTTCGTCGGTTGTCGCATTGGCTGCGGCTTACACCATCATGGGCGTTGGCATGGACATGTCGGCGCTCACCATGACACGCATGGCAATCGAGATGCCGGGCATGCTGATGCCGCCCGCGCAATGGTCGGCGGGTTATGCGGTCAAGATGTTCCTGATGTGGTGGGTCATGATGATCGCAATGATGGTGCCAAGCGCCGCGCCAGCGATCCTTCTCTTTTCCAACGTTGCCAGAAAGCAGCAGAGCCAGGCAACGCCATTCCTGACGACATGGTTTTTCCTTGCCGGCTACCTGATCGCATGGCTCCTCTTCAGCCTTGTTGCGACAGCGCTGCAATGGGCATTCGAAAAGCTAGGGCTGATGACCGGAATGATGGAGATTGGCACGCCCGTCATTGCCGGCGCGGTACTCCTGGCCGCAGGGCTCTACCAACTGACGCCGCTCAAAAAGGCCTGTCTCAGGCACTGCCAGCACCCGGTACTGTTCGTGATGCAGCGATGGCGGCCCGGCCGTTCCGGCGCATTCGGGATGGGACTTCAGCACGGCGCATATTGCCTGGGATGCTGCTGGCTATTGATGACGCTTTTGTTCGTCGGCGGGGTAATGAACCTTCTTTGGATTGCAGGGATAGCTGTTTATGTTGCCGTGGAAAAGCTGGCTGGCCGCTGGCCCCTGCTCCCCAATGCTGCAGCGATAGTGCTAACTGGATCAGGCCTGTGGCTCATTGCCAGGGCGATAAGTGCGATCTAAGGATATGGGCATAGCGGAACTCGGCATGTGATTGCGCGGCCTCAGCCGCCAGTCCGAAGTTCCTATAGACGTCGTCGCGTGTCGCCATGGCATCAACCAAATGTTATAGATCGCGGGACGAGTTCCAACACAAAAGCAGACTTCTTCCACTCGCTTTAGGGATCCGATTTTTTCAGCGACCGCCCCTTGATGCGCTTCTTGTCGCACTCGACATTCGAACCTTGTTCAAGGACCGACCGGGCTGACGCGGCAGGATGGAGGTGTGCAGCGGTCCAGAAAAATTGCTTCGCCCGCAATTGTTTTCGTCAACGCCGGACCGGTTCGAATCCTGTATTCTCGCGCGGTCACAGCATCGTCGCTGGAGCCGCAATCGTTTGACCGGGTGTAACAGGGCAGGGGTGGCTGGCGTTTGGCTAATTACTACCACTACTTTCGGCAATCGGTGTTTTATCGGCCCTTGTCCGATGACGCCAAGACCTATGTAACCGGCCTTTGGCTGGTGGACGGGAACGCAAAGCGCTCAAGAGAACATTACTTGATCTTGCTGCCGCGCACCTTGCGTTTCCTGCAGGGCCAGAACCTGGTGTTTTATCATGACGATGACGAAGTACTGCAGATCGCGGAGAAATTCCGGTTCCGGAGTTTCAAACCCGTCAAGCGTGCTGTCAGTCAACTTCCGAAATACGAGCATGCTTTGAAAGTCGCGGCGAATACCGCATTCTTTGATCACACTGCGTTTCCTTTCCGGTGGAGGGAAAAGGGCCTGGCACATCACGCGCGGGAATATGTCTCCGGCGGTCCGGATGTTTACGCCAAAATGCTTGCAATTTGGCTTTCGAAAATCGACCTTGTCTGCGAACAAGCCGCGGGCGGGGCAGGCCACTATTGCTGGATTGATGCTTCGGTGGCCAGGTTTTGCCAATCGAGGTCGATGAAAGGAATGATCGATCTTTCAAAATCCGATGTAATTCGGATGTACACTTCGCAAATGGCCTACAAGGGCGAAAAACTAAAGTTCAATGCCTCCTACATGATGGGCCAACCAGAAAAATGGCAAATTCTGCAGAACAAATTTGATCGGCAACTCGAATACCTGATGAACGACAACTATCCTCTTGACGAGGAGGTGGTCATGCACTGCCTGGACTCAGATGGACTGATCGAGGTGATATGAAAACCGCTGGATGATTTCAGGGGCTATCATGTTCATGACCACTGACTTGTCGAACGCGACGAATTCAGGGGACATGTCGCCCGACCGGAATGTTCCAAGTTCGGTTCGCCTTTGATCCGAAGAGGGCAGAACAGGCATCTCCGGCAAGTCGAAATCCTTTTTCGCCCTGCCAGCTTCCGGGAAAAGACGCAGAAACATTTCCGGCTCTTTTTTCAACTGGTCGATGTTCACGAATTTGACGTTCGCTACCGCTTCGAGTGCCAGCCAAGTAAGATAGTAGTTATTGTAATACTCAAATATGTTTCCATAGACGTAGCGCGGCGAAGCCATGCTGCTCTTCGACGAGTCAAATATGATGGCTTTTTCCTTGATGAATTCTGGATAAAGCAGTGAAGAATGATAAATCTCTCCGCGTTTTCGTAGAAAGAAATTATAAATCGAATTCGACCAAGACACCGGATTGCGTATTGTTATGATTACTCTACTTTGGGACAATACTTCGCTTGTTGTCGCATTGTAGGGTGGCGGAAGGTGCTTCCACCAATATTTGTTGAAGCGGACGGTTAGATCCGAATTCTCCTCAACCAGATATTTGACCAGATTGGTGCCGGACCTGAAAACGCCATTTACGATTATCTCCTGTTTCCCGGAGGCTTCAGTGGACATCAAGGGTTCCTGGACCGGCTTTTCTTGTCTGCAGTCTGGTTCGCGATGTTAGCCGCGCACCACAGGGCGTCAACAATACGGCTGCAGTGACGGGCTTTCAATTTCTCGCAATCCACAGCCCCAGACCATCGGAAAGGACATCGAACGCGGCTCGCACGGGTGGAAGGTTGCGCTGGTCCTCATGCATGGCCAGCCAACATTCGAGGTCGATCTTCACCGCATCTGCCAGTACCGGAACGATGTCCGCATTGTGCCGGGCCATGGCGGCCTGCATGATGCCGATCCCGAGACCGGCGCGGATCGCTTCGACCTGCGCCACGTCGCTGTCGACCCGGAACGCAAAGATGTCGCGATTGATGGGCAGTTGCGAACCGGCGACCGCGCGCGCCGAGTGGTCGTCGCGGTCGAAACCGATGACATGGTAGCTCGCCAATTCCCCGATCGTTCCGGGCAGGCCAAAGCGCTCAGCGTAACTGCGATGGGCAAAAAGCCGCAACGGAACATTGCCGATCCGCCGGGCGACGAGGCCTTGCTGTGCCGGGCGCACCATCCTCACGGCTATGTCGGCCTCGCGCCGCAGCAGGTCGTCCGTCTGGTTGTTCAGTGACAGTTCAAGCACGATTGCCGGATGGCGGCGGCGAAGCTCCGCCATGATCGGTGGCAGCACATAGGTTCCCATGATCTCGCTGGCCGTGATGCGCACGGTGCCGCGCGGATCGCTGCTGTCGCCGCCGGCCCTTGCCATGCGCGTGAGCGATGCGAATGCCGACTCCATCGCTTCGGCGTGCGATACGAGTTGCAGGGCCGCCTCGGTCGGCGCAAGCCCGCCCGGCGAGCGTGTGAACAATGCGACTCCAAGCCCTTGCTCGAGTTCGTCGATATGCCGGCCGAGCGTGGGTTGCGTCATGTTCAGCGAGCGTGCGGCGGCGGACAGGCTGCCGCGCCGCACCGCTGCCAGGAAGGAACGAAGCAAGGTCCAGTCTGCAAATTCAGTCATACGAAAATGTATAGCAGTCCAACGGAGTTCATCAATTCACGTTTTCCCAAGCTCGCTTTACATTTGGTGCAATTGATGGAGGTATTGATGAACGGCACTAGCAAGGTCGGTACCGCGCTCGTCCTGGGAGTAACCGGGGGCATTGGCGGGGCCGTCGCGAAGGCGCTGGCGGGCAGGGGCTGGACAATACGCGCGCTCACCCGCCGCAAGCCGGAAGCGCGGCCAGCCATGGCTTTCCCGGTGGACTGGCGCGAAGGCGACTCGCTCGACCGCGACGCCGTCATTGCGGCCGCCGATGGCGTCTCGATCATCGTCCATGCCGTCAATCCGCCGGGCTATGCCAGATGGCGCGAGGACGGCTTGCCGATGCTTGCCAACACCATCGAGGCGGCGCGGCGTTCCGGCTCAACGATCCTATTCCCGGCCAATGTCTATGTATTTTCATCGCAGTCGCCAGAGATTGTAGACGAGAGGACGCCGAAATCGCCGCAGACCCGCAAGGGACGGGTGCGCCTCGAGATGGAACAGATACTGGAGGCGGCAAGCCGCGAGGGTGTGCGAACCATTGCCGTGCGGGCCGGCGACTTTTTCGGCCCCGGCGCCCAAAGTTCGTGGTTCACGCAGGCGCTTGCCAAGGGCGGCGACAAGGCCAAGGTCCTGCGCACGCTCACCTCCGTTGGCCACGCATGGGCCTTTCTGCCTGACGTCGCCGAGACCTTCGCCCGCCTTGTAGACCGGCGCGACACCCTGGCGCCGTTCGAGCTCGTACACGTTGCCGGGCACTACGACGCCACGGGCCGCGAACTCGCCGAAGCCGTGCGCCGCGCTGCCGGGCGGCCGGACCTGCCGATCAAGCCCTTTCGGTGGATTCAGGTCTGGCTTGGCGCGCCCTTCATGCCATTCCTGCGCGAGATGATCGAAATGCTCTGGCTGTGGAAACATCCGCTGCGGCTCGACAATCGCAAGCTTGTCAGCCTCATTGGCGAGGAGCCGCATACGCCGCTCGACCAGGCGGTTGGCGAGGCGATTTGCGTCAAGAACCGAACTTAAGACCCGAAACAAGGATACCAAGATGACCACCGCAAAGCCTGCGGCGCCGCTGTCGCGCGCCCAAAATCTTGTCCTCATCGCGCTCGTGATGGCGCAACTCGTGATTTTCCTCATCCCGCTGATCGTGCTCGGCAATGCGATCGGCTGGCCTGCCAGCCTGCGCCTGCCCGCCGCCGAGGCGCTGCCGCTCATAGCCCGCGAGGCGCTTGCGGTACAGGTCGGCTATTGGGGATACCTCGTTACCTCCATCGCCCTGGTGCCGCTGGCGCTGGCGATGCGCCAATTCGCGATGCGCTCCGGCATGAGCGGCCTGCTGGTCGACAGCGCAGCCGCCATCGGGATTGCCTCTGGTGTGCTCAAGACGCTCGGTATCGTGCGCTGGCTGATTGCCATGCCCTCGCTCGCCAGCCTGTACGAATCGAGCACCGATCCGGTCGTGCGCACCGCAGTCGAGGTCAGCTACCAAGCGCTCAACGGCTATGCCGGCAGCGTCGGCGAGTTGCTGGGCGTGCAGCTCTTCTCCGGCATGTGGCTGCTGCTAACCGGCATCGTGCTTTTCCGCCTCGGGTTCCGTGTGACTGGCCCCTATGCGGCGGTGATCGGCGCACTCTTCACGCTGACCGCGCTGCGGACGATCTTCCCGGCGCTGGAAATCCTGCAAGCCGTGCTCCCGCCGCTCGCCCTGCTCTGGTTCCCCGCGTTCGCCGTGGCGCTGTGGCGGAGGGGGTGACCTACCCCACCTCCCCCGCGACCAGTTCCTTGTAGAGCTGGCGGATGCGTATCGTCATGGGACCGGGGGCTGCGAACTTGCGGCCGTCGATCTCGTTCACCGGCGTCTGTGCGCCGAAGGTGCCGGTGATGAAGGCCTCGTCCGCGCCGTAGGTTTCGACCAGCGAATAGTTCTTCTCGAAAACCGGAATTCCGTTATCGCGGCAGATGCGGATGACATTGGCCCGGGTAATGCCCGGCATGCAGTAGTCGCCGGTCGAGGTCCAGATCTCACCGCGCCGTACGATGAAGAAGTTGCAGGAATTGGTGGTGTTGACGAAGCCGTGCGGGTCCAGCATCAGCGCTTCGTCGGCGCCGGCCTTTTGTGCGGCGACCGCGGCCAGCACGCAATTGAGCTTCGAGTGCGAGTTGAGCTTGGGGTCCTGCGTCAACGGCAATCCGCGATGGATCGGTACGGTGGCAAGCCGCACGCCGCGATCGAAGCTTTCCTGCGACGGGCGCGAATGCTCCATGATGATGACGATGGTCGGCCCCTCGCGCGACAGGCGCGGGTCCTGGAAGGGCTTGGCCTTGACGCCGCGCGTCACCATCAGCCGGGCGTGGACGTTCTCGCGCATGCCATTGGCGGCGGCGGTGTCGTCCAGCGCCTGCTTCAGGCCCGCCCGGTCCATGCCGATGTCGAGGTCAACAGCCCTTGCGGCCTCGAACAACCGGTCGAGATGGGCGTCAAGAAAGGCCCATTTGCCGCCGTACAGGCGGATGCCCTCCCAAACGCCGTCGCCAAGCAGGAAGCCTGAATCATAGACGGAGACCACCGCCTCGGCGCGCGGCACGATCTTGCCGTTGACATAAATGCTGATGTGCTTGTTGCGCTCGTCCGGATCCGCGTCGTGGGTCGAGATCTTGCCGTGTTCGCTCATGTGCCTGTCCTGCCGCCTTTTTCCGCGCACGAGATTGGCCACAGGCGGCCGGAAGCCGCAAGGCCCGATGGCCGGAAGATTACAACCCTGTAATAAAACTTCGCCGCCACCCTTGTCATGTCGAGTGCGGCTTCCCAAATCAACGCAGTTCCGGGCCCCTCTGGCAGGTCCAAACCCTGTGATGTCGGAACAACTCCCGTTTTGTACGAAGAGAAGAGGATCCCGGCATGGATTTCCTGGTTGCCTCGATGTCCGTTGAATGGATGTCGAAACCCGTATGGATGTGGCTCGCATTCATCGGCATCGTCATTGCGCTTCTGGTTTTCGACCTTGGCGTTCTCCACAAGAACTCGAAGGAGATCGAGGTCAAGGAAAGCCTCGTGCTTTCCGCAGGCTATATCGGCCTCGGCCTCGCCTTCGGTGTCTGGGTCTGGTGGTATCTCGGCGCCACGGCCGGCATGAACTACTTCACCGGCTTTGCGGTCGAAAAATCGCTGGCGATGGACAATGTCTTCGTCATCGCGATGATCTTCGGCTTCTTTTCCATTCCGCGCGCCTACCAATACCGGGTGCTGTTCTGGGGCATTCTCGGCGTCATTATCCTGCGCGCGATCATGATCGGCGTCGGCGCGGCGATCGTCACCCAGTTCAGCTGGGTGCTCTACCTCTTCGCGGCCTTCCTGATCTTCACCGGCATCAAGATGATCCTTTTTGCCGACAAGGAGTACGACGTCGCCAACAACCCGGTGCTGCGTTTCATGCGAAAGCATTTCAACGTTGCCGACAGGCTTCATGGCGACAAGTTCTTCGTGAAGCAGCCCGATCCGAAGACCGGCAAGATCGTCACCTTCATGACGCCGCTCTTCGTGGCGCTGGTGATGATCGAGATCGCCGACGTGATCTTCGCGGTCGATTCGGTGCCGGCGATCTTCGCCATCACCACCGACCCGTTCATCGTCTACACGTCGAACATCTTCGCAATCCTGGGCCTCCGTGCGCTCTATTTCGCGCTGGCGGCGATGGTGAACCGCTTCCACTACCTCAAGTTCGCGCTGGCGGCGGTGCTGATCTTCATCGGCGGCAAGATCTTTGCCGCGGACCTCATCGGCATCGACAAGATCCCGCCGGTCGTGTCGCTGGTCATCACCTTCGGGCTGCTGGCAGGCGGGGTCTTCTACTCGCTGTGGAAGACCCGCAACGAGCCTCTGCCCAAGCCGGCGGAATAGGACCGGTCAGCTAAAGGCGGCGGAAAGGATTTGCTCTACCGCCGCCTTGTCGGCCTCGTCGAAGGCGTCGGGATAGTCCGAATCAAGGTCGAGGACGGCGATGAGTTGTCCCTCGCGCATGACCGGCGCAACGAGTTCGGACCGCGTCGTCGACGAGCAGGCGATGTGGTCGGGAAACGCATCGACATCCGGCACGATGATCGTTTCGCGCGCCCTTGCGCAGGCGCCGCAAACGCCGCGCGAAAACGGAATCACGAGGCAGCCATGCCCGCCCTGGTAGGGGCCGATCTTCATCAGTTGCGGTGCGACGACGCGGTAGAAGCCCACCCAGTGAAAGCGCTCGAAACCGTGGAACAGCTCGCAGGCGATGGTCGCCATCTTGGCAACATCGTCATCCTCGCCCTCGATCAGGGCTGCAATGCGGGCCGAAACCTCCGGCCAGCTTTCCTGCCCGATCCGGTCATGCATCATCCGGCATCCGCGACGGCGTCGAGCGCCGCGAAGTAACCGCGGAAGCCGAGGCCGACAATCACGCCGCGCGCGATGCCCGAGATGAAGGAGTGGCGGCGGAATTCATCGCGCGCATGGACGTTGGAAAGGTGCACTTCGTAGACCGGCAGTTCCGCGCCTGACAGGGCGTCGCGGATCGCCACGGAAGTGTGGGTGTAGCCGCCGGCGTTGATAATGATTGCCGCGCATCGGCCGCGCGTGCCGTGAATTGCATCAATCATCGCGCCTTCATGGTTGCTCTGGAAACATTCGACATCAAGGCCTAGCGCGCGGCCATGCGCGATGCAGGCGGCATCGAGGTCGGCGAGTGTCTTGCTGCCATAGATATGCGGCTCGCGCAGCCCCAGAAGGTTGAGGTTCGGACCGTTGATGATGATTACTTTGGCGGCCAAGGCTGTTCTCCCTGAATTACCCTTCATGCGGTAGCAGGAATGCGGCCCGGAAAAAAGTCCGGCTGCCGTGCTTGTGCAACGACTTGTCCCCGCCAGCCAAACCTTCGGCATGATCTTGCGAATGGAAAACGGGCAGGAGCATGCCATGGCGCATCAGGCGCAAGAGCAATTGCAGGACGCCGTCGGCAGGGTCGCGGCGGATCTGGGCGTGGAGGCTGCCGCGCTGCTGGCGGTAGTCGAGGTGGAGAGCGGCGGCCGGCTGCACGCGCGTATCGACGGGCAGAACGAGCCGCTGATCCGCTTCGAGGGGCATTATTTTCATCGCCTGCTGCCGGCGGCAAGGCGCAACCTTGCCATTGTCGCGGGCCTTGCCAATCCGGTAGCCGGCAAGGTGCGCAACGCGCTGACGCAGGCCGGGCGGTGGAAGATGCTCGCACGCGCCTGCGACATCGACCGCGAGGCTGCGCTAAGCTCCGTCTCCTGGGGGGTTGGCCAAGTCATGGGCGCGCATTGGCGATGGCTCGAATATCCCGATGTCGAAGCGCTCGTTGACGAGGCGCGGTCGGGCGTGGAAGGCCAGGTGAGGCTGTTTGCCCGCTTCATCGGCGCTGCGGACCTGAAAGACAGGCTCAATGCGAATGACTGGGCGGGTTTTGCGCGGGCCTATAACGGTCCGGCCTTTGCACGGCATGGCTACCACACCAGGATGGCGGCGGCGCATGCCCGCATCACGGGCATGCAAGCCGCCCGGCAAAGGCACGCGCTGGCAGTTTTGCGGCTCGGCGCACGCGGGGAGCCTGTC
Organism: Salaquimonas sp.; assembly: GCA_041742235.1. GTDB lineage: Bacteria > Pseudomonadota > Alphaproteobacteria > Rhizobiales > Rhizobiaceae > BOKV01. The sequence goes on from JBGSJA010000317.1 coordinate 17,797, forward strand.
GAGGCCCTGCAG
>JBGSJA010000318.1:0-1783 GCA_041742235.1 Salaquimonas sp.
CATCACGCCAATGGCGGCAACGGCAACCACCGCAACGCCAGTTCGCGTCCGCAGCGCCCGCACAGGCAGAACCGCCGGCCGGAACGTGCCGCAGCCTACTGAGCGATCTCGTTGCATTGAAAGACACACGGCCGGCCGCGAAAGCAGCCGGCCGTTTTCGTTTGCTCCCCGCCCTTGAACGTGCGGCCGGTTGAGGCGATTGTCTAATGGACGCGCGCTGCCCGCACGGAATAGAACGGCGGCGGTCGCGCGGCGGCGCGGGTGATCGCAATGTGTTGCGACGGGGAGCCGCGCGGATTGTTTCGCGGGAGGATTTTCGCATGGACGTGAAGGTTCACAAGGTCAAGGCATCCTGGAGGAAGGGCGCGCTGATCGACAACGACACCTACCTCAAATGGCATGCCGAAAGCATCAAGAACCCCGACAAGTTCTGGGGCAGGCATGGCAAGCGCATCGACTGGTTCAAACCCTACACCAAGGTCAAGAACACCAGCTTCAAGGGCAAGGTCGCGATCAAGTGGTACGAGGACGGCCTCACCAACGTCTCCTACAATTGCATCGACCGCCACTTGAAGAAGCGTGGCGACCAGGTCGCGATCATCTGGGAAGGCGACAATCCCTACGACGACAAGAAAATCACCTATCGCGAGCTCTCGCGCCATGTGAACCGGCTCGCCAATGTCCTCAAGGATCACGGCGTCGCGAAGGGCGACCGCGTCACCATCTACATGCCGATGATTCCGGAAGCCGCCTATGCGATGCTGGCCTGCACGCGCATCGGCGCGATCCACTCGATCGTCTTCGGCGGTTTCTCGCCGGACGCGTTGGCCGGGCGCATCGTCGACTGCGAATCGACCTTCGTCATCACCGCAGACGAGGGACTGCGCGGGGGCAAGCCGGTGCCGCTGAAGGAGAACACCGACCGCGCCATCGACATTGCTGCAAGGCAGGGCGTAATGGTCAAGAACGTCCTGGTCGTGCGCCGCACCGGCGGCAAGACCGGCTGGGCCCCTGGCCGCGACATGTGGTACCACGACGCCATGGCGGCGGCGAAGCCCGACTGCAAGCCCGAGCCGATGAAGGCCGAGGATCCCCTTTTCATCCTTTACACATCCGGCTCAACCGGCAAGCCGAAGGGCGTGCTGCACACCACCGGCGGCTATCTCGTCTACGCCTCGATGACGCATCAATATGTCTTCGACTACCATGAAGGCGACATCTACTGGTGCACCGCCGATGTCGGCTGGGTCACCGGCCACAGCTACATCGTCTACGGCCCGCTCGCCAACGGCGCGACGACGCTGATGTTCGAGGGCGTGCCGAACTATCCGAGCGCTTCGCGTTTCTGGGACGTGGTCGACAAGCACCAGGTCAACATCTTCTACACCGCCCCGACGGCGATCCGCGCGCTGATGGGGTCGGGCGACCAACACGTGACGAAGACCTCGCGCAAGAGCCTCAGGGTCCTGGGCTCGGTCGGCGAGCCGATCAATCCTGAAGCCTGGGAATGGTATTTCAACGTCGTCGGAGACAAGCGCTGCCCGATCGTCGACACCTGGTGGCAGACGGAAACAGGCGGCATTCTGATCACGCCGCTGCCCGGCGCGACCGACCTCAAGCCCGGCTCGGCGACGAGGCCGTTCTTCGGCATCCAGCCCCAGCTCGTCGACAATGAAGGCAAGGTTCTGGAAGGCGCGGCGGACGGAAACCTGTGCATCACCGATTCCTGGCCGGGCCAGATGCGTACGGTCTATGGCGACCACGAGCGCTTCATCCAGACCTA
>JBGSJA010000319.1:0-4279 GCA_041742235.1 Salaquimonas sp.
TGTCGCGCATGGAAGCGGTCGGCGGCTCGATGGTGGCCGATTCGCCGGACATGGTGCGCCAGCGTGTGCGCGAACAGCTGATGCTTGGCGCCAGCCAGATCAAGCTGACCGCGGGCGGCGGCGTTTCCTCGCCGCACAGCCCGCTCGATGTCTCCACGTTCACTTCGGAGGAGTTGAAGGCCGCAGTGGATGCCGCCGGCAACTGGGGAACCTATGTCGCCGTCCACGCCTATACGCCGGCCGCGGTGCGCCGCTCCATCGATGCCGGGGTAAAGGTCATCGAGCACGCGCATCTCATCGATGACGACACGGCGAAATACATGGCGCAGAAGCAGGTATGGCTGTCGACCCAGCCCTTCCTTGCCGAGGAAGGTTCGACTTTCCAGCCCGGCTCGGTGAACTACATCAAGCAGCGGTCCGTCATGAACGGCACGGAGATTCTCATGAACCTCGTGCGAAAATACAACATTAAGACCGCGTGGGGCACCGACATCCTGTTTTCGGCGGAAAAGGCCAGGCGCCAGAATGCGATGCTGGCGGCAATGACTCGCTGGTTCACGCCTGCCGAGACCTTGCGCATGGCGACTTCGACCAATGGCGAGTTGCTGGCGCTATCGGGCCTGCGCAGTCCTTATGATGGTACGCTCGGCGTGATCGAAGTGGGCGCGCTCGCCGATATGTTGCTGGTGGAGGGCGATCCGCTGGCGGATATCAGCGTGATCGAGGATCCCGACAAGAACTTCCGCGTCATCATGAAGGACGGGAGGATTTTCAAGAACGACTTGCCGGCGCAGTGAATTTCGGCTGCCATTCGTGAAAAATCTGGTGCTGCGAGAGAGGATTGAACTCTCGACCTCTCCCTTACCAAGGGAGTGCTCTACCACTGAGCTACCGCAGCAGGTTGGAACGAGCCGGACCCAATTGGTCCGCGCTGAAGCCGCGTGGCTTTTGCCATATGGGTGACGATAGCGCAAGCGTATCGCAAAAAAGCCGCGGATGGGGTGCAATGCCCGGTGAAAGATCGACTTCCCCGCGTCCGCAGCCTGCCTTAAGCTGGGTCTCATGAACGCAAATGCACAGGAAAAGGCCGAGCGCCTGCGCCGGGCGCTTCGCGACAACCTGAAACGGCGCAAGACCGTAGCGGAAGACAATGCCGGCGAGACGGCGGCCCGCCGTCTTGACCGGCTGGAGCCGCGGCTCGCGCGCTCCAATGCGAAGGATGAGCAGTCGGGCGGTTCCGGCGGCGGATAACTGCGGGTCCGGCCAGCCCGTCCATGTATTGCCGCCGGCGTCCCGATGCGTTAGACGGTGCCGCTTGGCGAGGGATCAACTATCGAGGGCATGCGGCTCGCATGGCCTCAGCGGCGCCCGGGCGCGCGCCGATATCATGGGGACGTGAATGGACAAGATCGTTGTCAAGGGCAATGGCAAGCTCAATGGCGTGATCCCGATTTCGGGAGCAAAGAACGCAGCACTGCCGTTGATGATCGCCTCGCTGCTTACGACCGATGCGTTGGTTCTGGAAAACGTTCCGCATCTGGCCGACACCGAATCGCTTATCCGCATTCTCACCAATCACGGCGTCGACTACCAGGTCGAGGGCAAGAAGAAGGGCCAGAATGGCGGCCACGGGCGCACCATTCACTTCCGCGCCGGCGAGATCGTCGATACCACCGCGCCTTATGAGCTTGTTTCGCGCATGCGCGCGTCGTTCTGGGTCATCGGCCCGCTGCTCGCCCGCATGCACGAGGCGCGCGTGTCGTTGCCCGGCGGCTGCGCCATCGGAACCCGCCCGGTCGATCTCTTCCTCGAAAGCCTTTCAGCGCTTGGCGCTGTGCTCGATGTCGAGGCAGGCTATATCGTTGCCTCTGCCAAGGGCGGCCTCAAGGGCGCGGGCTACCGGTTCCCCAAGGTTTCCGTCGGCGCGACCCATGTCGCGATGATGGCCGCTTCGCTCGCCAAGGGCCAAACGATCCTCGACAACGCCGCGCGCGAGCCTGAAATCGAGGACCTTGCCAAGTGCCTCAACGCCATGGGCGCGAAGATAACGGGCGCGGGCACCGCGACGATCGTCATCGACGGAGTCGACCAGTTGCATGGCGCGCGGCATTCGGTTCTGCCCGACAGGATCGAGGCGGGAACCTACGCCATCGCCGCAGCCATGACCGGTGGCGACGTGCTGCTGGAGGGCGCGCAGCCCGGCCTCTTGCAGTCCGCGCTCGACGCGCTGCAAAAGGCGGGCGTGGATGTCGAGACGACCAACCGGGGCATCCGCGTTTCGCGCAACGGCTCCGGCATCAAGCCGGTTGACGTGACGACGGAACCTTTCCCGGGATTTCCGACCGATTTGCAGGCCCAGTTCATGGCGCTGATGACCCGCGCCGAGGGCGTATCGCACGTGACGGAGACGATTTTCGAGAACCGGTTCATGCATGTGCAGGAACTTGCCCGCCTTGGCGCGCGGATCGGCGTTGACGGCAGGACCGCTACCGTGTCCGGCGTTCCCGTGCTCAAGGGCGCCCCGGTGATGGCGACGGATCTGCGCGCCTCGGTCTCGCTGGTCATCGCCGGCCTCGTTGCCGAGGGCGATACCACCGTCAGCCGCGTCTATCACCTTGACCGTGGCTTCGAGCGGCTTGAGGAAAAGCTGTCGAACTGCGGCGCGAAGATCGAGCGCATCTCGGCCTGAGCGCGAACTTGGCCGCGAGCGCTGCGGCAAGCGCGAAGGTTGCGCTTTTGCGCCAAACCCAATACCTAGCAATTGCGGAAGCGGGGCAGCTTTCCGGTGCTCCAGGTTGACGGAATTCACGATGCCGGCTCGTCTCAAGCTCATTGCCATGGATGGCGAGGATCTCGCCGTGGTGTCAGCCCATTGCCAGGACGCGGTGCTGAAGGTCGCCGATCTTGATTACCTGCCGCGCGAGAACCGCTTCGTGATCGCGATGAACCGGTTCGTCTGGGAAGCGGTTGGTTCACGCGGCAAGGCCTTCGAGAGGCGCAAGGCGGTGCTGCATTTCGAGCGCGTGACAAGGGTGCGCCTGCAGGGTATCGACCGCCGCCGCAAGGATCATGTGCTGGCTTTGCTGGCGGTTACCTTCAAGCCCGCGCAAACACCGGCCGATGCACCGGCGGGAACGGTGGAAATCGCCTTTGCCGGCGGCGCGACATTGCAGCTGGAGGTCGAGTGCGTCGAGGCGCAACTGGCCGATCTCGATGCGGCCTGGTCGACGGACAATCTCCCCCGCCACGAGGCGTGACGGCATGGCATCGGCGCATGCGAAAGGATGAACTGACTTGGTGATGCGGCTGGCCACCACGGACGCCGATTTCGAAGCCCGCTTCACGGCGTTGCTCGGGCAGAAGCGCGAAGCATCCGAAGACGTTGACGCCACGGTCCGCGCCATCCTCGCCGATGTGCGCACGCGCGGCGACGCAGCGCTTGTCGAGTACACAAGCCGGTTCGATCGCCTTGACCTTTCCCCGGCCATGCTGCGCATCACGCCCGATGAAATCTCAAGGTCCGTGGCGGCTTGCGATCCGGCGACGCTGGATGCACTGGCGCTGGCGCGCGACCGGATTCGCTCACACCACGAACGGCAGATGCCGAAGGATGACCGCTACACCGACGCGCTCGGCGTCGAACTCGGCTCGCGCTGGACGGCGGTGGAATCGGTCGGTCTCTACGTTCCCGGCGGCACGGCAAGCTATCCAAGCTCTGTGCTCATGAACGCCGTGCCTGCGGTCGTCGCGGGCGTGGAGCGCATCGTCATGGTGGTTCCATCGCCGGATGGCGTTCTCAATCCGCTAGTGCTTGCCGCCGCGCATTTGGCGGGCGTCAGCGAGATATACCGCATAGGCGGCGCGCAAGCCGTCGCGGCGCTGGCCTATGGCACGCAGACCATCGCCCCTGTCGCCAAGATCGTCGGACCCGGCAATGCCTATGTGGCTGCAGCCAAGCGGCAGGTGTTCGGCACGGTCGGCATCGACATGATCGCGGGCCCTTCCGAAGTGCTGGTGATCGCCGATGGCGACAACGACCCGGCCTGGATCGCCGCCGATCTGCTGGCGCAGGCCGAGCATGATGTTTCGGCGCAGTCGATCCTCATTACCAATTCGCGACGGTTTGCCGATGAAGTCGCGGCGGCGGTCGACAGCCAGCTCAAGACGCTGCCGCGCGGCGACATCGCCGGGCAAAGCTGGGCCGGTAACGGCGCCATCATCGTGGTGCGCGACCTCGCCGAGGCGCCGCCGCTGGCCGACCGCATCGCCGCCGAGCATC
>JBGSJA010000320.1:0-15504 GCA_041742235.1 Salaquimonas sp.
TATGCCGGCGCGATCATCACGGTTGTGCTGGGAACCGGCCTTCTGCCGCTGCCATCGGCCATTCTCATTCCGCTCGTCATTGCCGTGGCAATGACGGCAGGCGCAATGCTGCTGCTCGGCCCGGCGATCCTGAAGACGCGCCTTGGCGTCGATGAAGTCGTCACCACGCTGCTGTTGAATTTCATCGTGCTGCTTTTCGTCTCCTATCTGCTCGAAGGCCCGCTCAAGGACCCGACGGGTCTTGGCTGGCCGCAATCGAAAAAAGTCGTTTCCGAACTGATGCTGCCGCGCATCATCCAGGGCAAGCGGCTGCATTTCGGCTTCGTATTGGCGATCGCCAGCGCGTTTGTCGTCTGGTTCATCATGAAGAAGACCGCCTTCGGCTACGAAATGCGCGCCGTCGGGCACAATCCTCAGGCTGCGCGTTTCGCAGGAATTCCGGTCAACACGGTGCTTGTGAAGACCGCGCTGCTTTCGGGCGGCCTCGCCGCGCTTGCCGGCTTCAGCGAAGTTGCGGGGCTCAAGGGCAATTTGACGCTCGATCTGTCGCCGGGCTTTGGCTACACCGGCATCGTCGTCGCCATGCTGGCCATGCTCAATCCGCTCGGCGTCATCGCATCGGCAATCTTTGTTGCCGCGATCTTTGTCGGCGCCGACGCCATGAGCCGCTCGGCCGGCGTGCCCAGCTACATCGCGCAGGTCATAGTCGCGACCGCGCTGCTCACCATGGTCGTCGCGATGATGCTGTCGCGCTACCGCATCCGGTGGAGGTAGCCTTGGAGGCGATCGACATCCTCTTCACGGCCACCTTCTGGGCAGCGGCGATCCGCATCGCCTCGCCGCTCATTTTCGCCACCATGGGCGAGCTCATCTGCGAGCGGGCGGGCGTACTCAACCTCGGCATCGAAGGCATCATGACCGCTGGCGCATTCGCCGGTTGGTTCACCGTCTATGCCGGCGGCGACTTGTGGCTGGGCGTATGCGTGGCCGCAATGGTGGGCATCGCCTTCGGCGCGTTGCACGGATTCCTCACCGTGCCGCTCGGTCTGTCGCAACACGTCACCGGCATCGGCGTCACGCTTCTGGCAACGAGCCTGACTTATTTTACCTATCGCCTTGCGCTTCCCGAAGTCACCTCGCCGCCGAAGATCGACCCGTTCCAGCCGCTGGCGATACCGGTCCTGTCGGACATTCCGCTCGTCGGCCCGGCACTCTTCAACCAGACGCCGATGACCTACCTTGCCTTCGCCAGCGTCGGTGTCATTGCCTGGATCCTCTACCGCACGCCGCTTGGCCTTGCAGTGCGCGCAGCGGGCGAAAACCCCGCGGCGGTCGAGGCGCAAGGCATATCCGTCACTGCAATACGCATGGGCGCTGTCATGGCCGGTTCGGCACTGATGGCGGTCGGCGGGGCGTTCCTCACAATGTCGGCCTTCAACTCGTTCTTCTTCGAGATGGTCAATGGCCGCGGCTGGATCTGCATCGCGCTCGTGGTCTTCGGCTCCTGGCGGCCGGGGAAGGCGCTAGTCGGCGCGATCCTTTTCGCGGCGTTCGATGCCTATCAGGTTCGCCTGCAGCAGGTGACCGGCGGTGCCATTCCGTACCAGTTCTTCCTGATGATGCCCTATGTGCTTTCGATCATCGCGCTCATCGTCGTGGCGCGGCGCGCGACCTATCCCAAGGCACTGATGATCCCCTACCAGAAAGGCGAGCGATGAGTTTCGACATCCTGCTCAAGGGCGGCGTGATGCCCGACGGCCATTCCGCCGATATCGCGATTTCCGGCGGCCTGATCGCGGCGATAGAGCCCAAGATCGAAGCTCAGGCCGGGGAGACGATCGACATTTCCGGCAACCTCGTCTCGCCGCCATTCGTCGATCCGCATTTCCACATGGACGCAACGCTTTCCTATGGCCTGCCGCGCATCAATGCGTCGGGAACGCTGCTCGAGGGCATCGCACTTTGGGGCGAGTTGAAGCAGGTCATGCGCGAGGAAGAACTTGTCGAACGTGCCCTGCGGTACTGCGACTGGGCCGTTTCGATGGGACTGCTCGCCATCCGCACCCATGTCGACACCAGCGACGAGAACGGGCTGAAAGGCGTGCGTGCGTTACTGGAAGTGCGCGAGAGGGTGAAGGACTATATCACGCTCCAGATCGTCGCCTTCCCGCAAGACGGTCTGTACCGCGCCCCCGCGGCGCGCGAGAGCACCATCCGCGCGCTCGACATGGGTGTCGACATCGTCGGCGGCATCCCGCATTTCGAGCGCACCATGGCCGATGGCCGCCGCTCTGTTACCGAGCTTTGCGAGATCGCTGCTTCCCGCGGCCTGATGATCGACCTGCATTGCGACGAGACAGACGATCCGCTGTCGCGCCATATCGAGCAGCTTGCCTACGAGACGCAGCGCCTCGGCCTGCAGGGCCGCGTTGCCGGATCGCACCTCACGTCCATGCATTCCATGGACAATTACTACGTCTCCAAGCTGTTGCCCCTGATTGCCGAGGCGGGCGTTGCGGCAATCCCCAATCCGCTCATCAACATCACGCTGCAGGGCAGGCACGACACTTACCCCAAGCGGCGCGGCATGACCCGCGTGCCGGAAATGCTGAAGGCCGGCATCCGCGTCGGCTTCGGCCAGGATTGCGTGCTTGACCCGTGGTATTCGCTGGGTTCCGCCGACATGCTCGACGTCGCCTTCATGGGCCTGCATGTGGCGCAGATGACCAGTCCCGCCGACATGCGCCGCTGTTTCGAAATGGTCACCGGAGAAAGCGCGGCGATCATGGGGCTGGAAGGCTACGGCCTCGCCAAGGGCTGCAAGGCGAGCCTTGTGGTGCTCGACGCCGGAAATCCGGTCGAGGCGATCCGCCTGCGGGCCGGCAGGCTGCTGGTGATGGCCAATGGCAAGGTGGTGGCGCGCCGTCCCAAGGCAGCGACGCAATTGTCGCTTGCGGGGCGCCCCGCAATGGTCGACCGGCGCTTCCGAGGCAACGCCTGACTGCTATTCTTCAGGTATTCCGAGCTTGCGCAGCCATTGCGCGATCCGGTCAATCACGGCGGGAGAAAATACCATCGCCTCGCGGAACTTGGCGATGGAAATTTCAGGATAGGCCCACCGCAGCGTTTCCAGCGACTTCCTCGCCTCTTCCTCCCTGCCGACCGCATAAAGCGCCGGCGCGAGGTTGCGGTGAATCCAGTATGCACTGGGCCGCTCGACCAGCGCGCGCAGGAAATACTCGGCCGCCAGATTGTCCTCGCCCTCGACCTGCCAGGCACTGGCGATTCCGACATAATTGTTGAAATTCATCGGATCCATGGGGCTGAGGCGGATCGATCGCTCGAAATAGGGCCGTGCCGATTGCGGCCGGTCGGCATAGACCTCCAGCCATCCGAGCCGGCTGAGCGCCCAGGCCGCATTCGGATCAAGCTGGATCGCCCGTTCGAGCAGCACCCGCGCCGTTCCGAAATTGCGCCCGAAGGTGTGAACCGCGCCAAGAATGGCCAGGATCAGCGGATCGTCATGCGACAGGTTGGCCGCCTTTTCGGCCAGTTCCAATGCCTTCGCCTTGGCGGCGGTGATGTCGTTCGTCCAGTTGTAGACCGCGCGCTGTGCCCAGCACCATGCCGCCAGCGCCAGCGCCAGCGGGTATTCGGGATCGATTTGAAGCGCCTTCTCAAGCAGGTCGAGCGCCTTGGCGGCCTCGTATTTTTCCAGCATCCACACATGGTGCAGTGCCCGCATGGTGTAGTCGTAGGCGCCCATTTCCTGCGGCGGCTTGCGCCGCGCGCGTTCCACCTCTGCAAGCCGGATCGAAGGCTGCATGGCGCCCGCGACCTGTTCGGTTATCCGGTCCTGAAGGTCGAAGATATCGTCTATCGTGCCGTCATAGCGTTCCGCCCAAAGATGCGCGCCGCTCGCTGTCTCGATGAGCTGCACCGTGATGCGGACCCGGTCCCCGGCGCGCTGGAACGAACCTTCCAGCAAATAGGCCACGCCCAGTTCGCGGCCGATCTCGCGCACGTTCTTCGCCTTGCCCTTGTAGGTGAAGGCCGAATTGCGCGCGATCACGAAGAACGAGCGGATGCGCGACAAGGCGGCGGTGATCGCTTCCACGACGCCATCGGCGAAGTATTCCTGCTCGCGGTCTGCGGACATGTTGTCGAACGGAAGCACTGCAATGGAAGGCTTGTCCGGCAGCGGCACCGACCGCGTATCCGTCCCGGGATTTTCGCCCGCCTTGTCCGGCCACCGCCAGATGCGCACCGCCCGGGCGATGTTCTTGAGATTACGCTCGCCACCATCGGCGAACGGCGTCTTCACCTTCGAGGCGCTATGTTCCCAGGCCGTTGCGCTCAGCACCACCTGTCCCGGTTCCGCGATCTCCTGCAGGCGCGCGGCGACGTTCACCCCGTCGCCGAATATGTCCCGCCCCTCGATCATGACATCGCCGAGATTGACGCCGATCCGCACGGAGATTGGTGGATTGCCGGCGCGTTCGGCGTTGAACGCCGATAGACTCTCCTGGATCGCCACTGCGCAGTTGACGGCATCGACGACGCTGGCGAACTCGACCAGCGCGCCGTCACCCATCACCTTGACGAGGCGCCCGTGGTGATAAGACACGGCCGGATCAAGAACCTTCGCCCGCAAATCCCTCAGCAGGCCGAGCGTCCCGGCCTCGTCCGCGCCCATCAGGCGCGAGTATCCGGCAATGTCAGCTGCAAGAATCGCCGCCAGCCTGCGCTCTATGCGTTTCTCGGGCATGCTTTCCAGCTCCGATGTGTCGAAAAGCATAACCGATGGCCTTCGGGCATGGTACCATCATTTCAATGCCTTCTGAACACGGAGCGCATTGCGGGGGATTGTACAACCCTTAGGAGGAACGCATGAAGCCCGGAACCCGGACCACCAATGGCCGCGGACGCCTCTACGACAGCATTGTCGACACCGTGGGCGATACGCCCTGTATCCGGCTCAACACCATCGCGCCTTCCCATGTGCGCATCTATGTGAAGGCCGAGTTCTTCAATCCTGCCGCTTCCGTGAAGGACCGCCTCGCGGTCAGCATCATCGAGGCAGCCGAGCGCGACGGCAGGCTGAAGCCGGGCATGACCGTCGTCGAGGCCACCAGCGGCAATACCGGAATCGGCCTTGCGATGGTTTGCGCGCAGAAGGGCTACCCGTTGGTCGTCACCATGGCCGACAGCTTTTCCATCGAACGGCGCAAGCTGATGCGCATGTATGGCGCGAAAGTCGTGCTGACGCCTCGCGCCCAGAAGGGCTTCGGCATGTACCGCAAGGCGGTGGAACTCGCCGAGAAGAACGGCTGGTTCCTCGCACACCAGTTCGAGGCCGAGGCGAATGCCGATATTCACGAAGCCACGACCGCGCGCGAGATCGTGGCGGATTTCAGCGGCGAACGGCTGGACTATGTCGTGACCGGTTATGGCACGGGCGGCACCGTGACCGGCCTTGGCCGCGTTCTGCGCAAGGAGCGGCCGCAAACGAAGATCATCCTTTCCGAACCGGCCAATGCGCAATTGATCGCAAGCGGAATCGCACAGGAGCGCACGGCGGATGGTTCGCCCGCCAAGGGACACCCCTCCTTCGAGCCGCATCCGATCCAGGGCTGGACGCCCGACTTCATTCCGCTGGTGCTGCAGGAAGCGATCGACAGGAAGCTTTACGACGAGCTTATCCCGGTCTCGGGAGCCGACGGCATGAAATGGGCAATCGCGCTGGCGCAAAAGGAGGGCATCCTGACGGGGGTCTCCGGCGGCGCGACCCTTGCCGTTTCCATGCAGATCGCTGAAAGGGTTGCGCCCGGGTCGGTCATCCTGTGCATGCTGCCCGACACCGGCGAACGATACATGTCGACGCCACTCTTCGAGGCCATACCGGAAGGCATGACCGATGAAGAACTCGCGCTGTCGCGCTCCACCCCGGGTTATCAGCTCGATTGACCCGCGCTTTTGCGGTATTGGCGCAGATATAAGCGGCCGATAAAGGCCCATTTGTCAATGTGATGCGCCGGGACTGGACTAATTCATCGACTGTAATATGTATCGCGTGGTAAACTTTCGTTTCTCAAGCAGCGGATTTTCATGACGGTTCTCGAAAAGACCCTTTCTCCCGGCGATACGGCGGAACTGATGAGGCAGGCTCGCAAGGCCAGCGATCTCATGAAGGCCCTGTCGCACGAGACACGGCTCGTGATCCTTTGCCTTCTGTCGGAAGGCGAAAAATCGGTTTCCGAGCTTGAGGAAATCCTCGCAATGCCGCAGGCCTCCGTCTCGCAGCAGCTGGCAAGGCTGCGCTTCGACCGGCTGGTCAAGACACGCCGCGACGGCCGCACCATCTACTACAGCATCGCCGATGCAGGCGTCTCCACCATCATCGGCGCGCTGCACCAGATGTTCTGCAGCGTGCGCGAAAAAGCCTGACGCCGCCCGTCAGGTCCTCAGCACACGATAGATCGCCGGTATCACCAGCACCGTCAGCAGCGTCGATGACGCAAGCCCGAACAGCAGCGAGATTGCCAGCCCCTGGAAGATCGGGTCGGTAAGGATCACCGCCGCGCCGATCATCGCGGCGAGGGCCGTCAGCAGGATCGGCTTGAAGCGCACCGAACCCGCCTTGATCAGCACGTCGCTCAGCGGCGTTTCCGGCCCGCGCGGTTCGTGCCGGATGAAATCGACCAGCAGGATCGAGTTGCGCACGATGATGCCGGCAAGTGCGATGAAGCCGATCATCGACGTCGCCGTGAACGGCGCTGCGAACAGCCAGTGACCGCCAAGGATGCCGATGAATGTGAGCGGTATCGGCGTCAGGATGACCAGCGGAACCTTGAACGAGCCGAATTGTGCGACCACCAGGATGTAGATGCCAAGCAGGGCGACGATGAAGGCTGCGCCCATGTCGCGGAAGGTAACCCAGGTCACCTCCCACTCGCCGTCCCAAAGCAGCACCGGCTTGCTCTCGTCCTCCGGCTGGCCGTTGAGCGAGATCACCGGCTTCTCAAGTCCGGTCCAGTCCTGCTTGTCCAGCGCTTCCTGAACGGCCAGCAAGCCGTAAAGCGGGGCTTCGAAATCCCCGGCCAGTTCGGCGATGACCATTTCCGCAGCGCGGCCATTGTGCCTGAACACCGGGAACGACGCCTGCTCCTCGCGCAGGCGCACCACGTCGCCAAGCTCGACCACGCCGCGATCGCCCGGCAGGACATTGGCCGGAATCGGCGTCGTCAGGAAATGCTCGTCCAGCGTCTTTTCGCCCTTCGGCCGCTCCACGCGGATCGGGATCGGCTGCCTGCCTTCGCCGCGATGTGAATAGCCGACCGTCATGCCGCCATTGAGAATGGCGAGCGTGTCGAATGCGTCGCTTTCCTCGACGCGGAAGAACTCGATGTCGTCGGTCGACAGCGCTGCGCGCATGCGCCGTGCCGGCACACCGTAGGAATTGTCGATGTCGACGACGAAAGGTACCGAGCGGAAGGCCGTCTCGACACGGTCCGCGACCGCACGGCGCGTCTGCGCATCGGGTCCGTAGATTTCGGCAAGCAATGTCGCCATGACCGGCGGGCCCGGCGGCGGTTCGATCACCTTGAAGCTCGCGCCCTGCGGCAGGTCGAGCCCCTTCAGCCGCTCGCGGATTTCCAGCGCGATTTCATGGCTGGAGCGGTCACGCTCGGTCTTGGGCAGGAGATTGATCGCGACATCGCCCATCTCCGGCGAGGCGCGCAGATAGTAGTGGCGTACAAGGCCGTTGAAATTGAAGGGCGAAGCAGTTCCGGCATGAGTCTGCGTGCTCTTGACCTCGGGCAGTTCGAGCACGTTGCGCGCAATGGCCTGCGCCACCGCATCCGTCGCCTCGACCGACGAGCCTTCCGGCAGGTCGATGACGACCGAAAGCTCGGACTTGTTGTCGAAGGGCAGCAGTTTGACCGTGACATCCTTGGTGTAGAACAGCACGAGCGAGCCAAGCGTCAAAATGCCGACGGCGATCAGGAACAGCCAGCTCCTGGCCTTGCTGGCGAGGATCGGCCGCGCGACCGCGGCATACATGGCGCCGAGCCTTCCGCCATGCGCCCCGCCATCGTCATGATGGACAGGGGCATTTCCGGCGATCTTCATCATCAGCCACGGCGTCACCATGACGGCGACGAAGAAGGAAAAAATCATCGCGGCGGAGGCGTTTGCCGGGATCGGGCTCATATACGGCCCCATCATTCCCGACACGAACAGCATCGGCAAAAGCGCCGCGACGACGGTCAGCGTCGCAACGATCGTCGGGTTGCCGACCTCGGCCACGGCCTCGATCGCCGCCGTCTTGCGGTCACGCTTGTCACCCATTCCCCAGTGCCGGGCAATGTTCTCGATGACGACGATGGCATCGTCCACCAGGATACCGATCGAGAAGATCAGCGCGAACAGTGACACGCGGTTGAGCGTGTAGCCCATGACACGCGAGGCAAACAGCGTCAGCAGGATCGTCACCGGAATGACGATCGCAACGACCAGCGCCTCGCGCCACCCGATCGCGATCCATACCAGTGCGATGATCGAGATTGTCGCCAGGCCCAGATGGAACAGCAGCTCATTGGCCTTCTCGTTGGCCGTCTCGCCATAGTCCCGCGTCACTTCCACCGTGATTTCCTCGGGGATCAGCGTTCCTTCCAACGTGTGGGTACGGTGCAATATCTCTTCCGCAACAGTCACCGCATTGGAACCTGCTCGCTTGGCGATTGCGAGCGTAACGGACGGCATCCGCACCGGGCCCGTTTCACTGTTGATGACCGTCGCGACCATGTGGTCGCTGGTGTCCGGGACGAACTCGATATCGGCGACGTCGCGGACATAGACCGGCCGCCCGTCGCGCGTCGTCAGCAGAAGGTTTCCGATCTCCTCCGGCGTCTGCAGCGTCTCGCCCGCGACAAGGCTGATCTGCTGGCCGCCGTCGCGAACCATGCCGGCCGGGAAAGCGCGGTTCGCGCCCATGACCTTTCCTGCCAGTTGCTGGAGGGTGACGCCGTAGAGCGCCAGCCTCTCCGGCTTTGGCGCGATGCGGATGGCTTCGCTCGCCTCGCCGACCAGATAGGTCAGGCCGACATCCTCGATCTTGGCGATTTCCGCCCGCAATTCGCGCGCGATTCTTGTCAGGTCATTGGCGGTGATGCGGTCGGCCGCCTCCGGCCTGGGCGCAAGCGTCAGCGAGACGATGGCGACATCGTCGATGCCGCGCCCGACGATCTGCGGCTCCGGCACGCCGGTCGGAATGCGGTCCATGTTGGCGCGCACCTTTTCGTGGACACGCAGGATTGCCGCGTCCGCGGAAGTGCCGACAAGAAAGCGCGCCGTGACCATCACCCGGTCGTCCGAAGACTGCGAATAGACGTGCTCGACGCCATCAATGCCCTTGACGATTGTCTCCAGCGGTTCGGTGATCAGTTTGACCGCATCGTCGGCTTTCAGGCCGTCGGCGCGCACGTGAATGTCGACCATGGGTACGGAAATCTGCGGCTCTTCCTCGCGCGGCAGCGTCATCAGCGCAAGCAGGCCGAAGGCGAACGCCGCAATCAGGAACAGCGGTGTCAGCGGCGAGGCAATGAATGCACGCGTCAAGCCGCCGGCGATGCCAAGGCTGACCGGACCGTTTTCGTTCTCGGGACCGCCATCGCGGGAATGTTCGGCGCTCATTTCACGACCAGCACGTCTCCGGCGGAAAGGCCGGTCAGGATTTCAGTATATTCCGCACCGTCGCGGTTGATCGCCTTGCCGGTCACGACCGCGCGTTCGACCTGTACGCCGCCGCTTTCGACCGTGACGAAATCGATCCCGGCCCGGGTTATCACCGCGGCCTTGGGCGCAAGCAGCGCCTGCCGGGTGCCCACTGGCACCTCGACGAGCAGCCTTGCATCGACATAGGCGGTGTCGAGGTTCTCGACCTCGACGTCGGCGGTTACCCTGCCATTTGTGATTTGCGGATAGATCTTGGCGAGCCGGCCCTCATGCTCCTTGCCGTCCGAGGTGATGCGCAGCGTCGCACCGTCCTTCAGCATGGCCGCATGGCGCTCCGGGATGGACAGGCGCAGGAAGAAGCCGCCGCCGCCGATGGTTGCAATCACTTCGCCGCCCATGACCACCGCGCCGCGCGTGACGGGAACGGAAAGCACCCGGCCCTCCACCGGCGCCAGCACGGCGCCCTCCTCGCCCTGCTTCACGACAACCGAGCGCTGCGCCTCCAGCGAGGCCAGCCCGTTTCGCGCCACCGATACTTCCGCCTGCAACTGGTCGAGCCTTTGCACCGTGGCAACGCCTCGTTTGACCAGCGCCTCGGTACGGTCGAAATCGGCCTGCGCGGTTTGCAGCCGCGACTGCGTAGCCCGCATCTGCGCTTCTATCGCGGCGATCTGGAACGCGATCTTCTCATCGTTCACGGTCGCGATCTGCTGGCCGGCCTTGACCGTGTCGCCTTCGCTGACGAGGAGTTCAATGACCGTGCCGCCGATCCGGGCTCTCGCCGGAACGGTATCGCGGGCTTCCACGCGGCCATAAACGGCCTTCCATTCGGTAATCTCGACCGGCGCAACCGCGAGGTTTTCCGCGCTGGCCGGCGCAACCGCCGCCAGCAAGACGGCAATCGTCGCAAAGGTAAGCAGCTTCATCGCATTCATCTCCCGTACAGCCGGCACACATCTATATATTATGAATTGCTAATATACCAAGTCTGGCAAAATGCAACCCGCGCCAAACGATAACAGGAACCGTACCGGTTTTTCTGCGTTACAGTCCGGTGTGCGCGTGGCGATCGGCAGGTTCATGGAAATTCCACAGATTGGCGCGGCGCTTGAGGCGCACCAAGCGATCATCAGCCTGTTGCTCATCGTACTGATGTTCGCCGCCTTTGTCCGGGAAATCCTGCCAGCATCGGCGATCGCAACGATCGTCGCGGCGATATTCCTCGCATTCGGCTTCATCGACACGACAGACGCGGTCTCGGTATTTTCGAACAGCGCCGTGGTGACTATCGGAGCGATGCTGATCATATCAGGAGCGCTGGTGCGCACAGGCGTGCTCGAGGCCCTTGCTTCTCGGGTATTGATCCTGGCGCAGAACCGTCCACGCCTGGCGACCTCGGCATTGCTTGGCGCAACGCTGGTGCTTTCTGCCTTCGTAAATACCACGCCGGTCGTCATCATCATGATGCCCTTGATGGCGAGCCTCGCGGCCGCCATCGGCATCGCCAATCGCAAATTGCTGATCCCGCTCTCCTATGCGGCCATATTGGGCGGCACCTGCACTTTGCTCGGCACTTCCACCAATTTGCTGGTCGATGGCATTGCGCGCGAACACGGCCTGCCGCCTTTCGGGGTTTTCGAGATAACGCCGGTCGGCATCATTGCTGCGCTGACAGGCATCGCGTGGATGCTGCTTGCCGCAAAGCGGTTGTTGCCCGGCGGCGAGGGCGAGCGCCAAGCGGCAGCGCCCCGCCCGGACATCCTTTCGGAGGTGGCCATTGGTCCCAACTTTCCCAACCTCGGCAAGGACTACGCCACGCACAACGCCTTTCTGCCGCGCGGCGTCAACATTGTCGGTGTCTACCGCAAGGGCATGAAGCTGCCGCATGACCAAGAGGACGTGAAGTGCGAACCGGGAGACGTGGTCGTCTTCCGTGCGACACAGGAAGAGCTCGCCACCATGGCAAGGCAGAAGGGCGCGATCCTTGGCCTGTCGGTCCGCGACCCAGGTTCGGACGGGCTGGAGACGATACGTCTCGCCATCGGACCGAACAGCCGCGACATCGACAACACCTTGCCGCAGGCGCGGTTCATGTCGCGCCTGCCGATCCGCGCCATCGGCATCAGCCGCTTCCGGCACCTTGCCGGACCCGACCTCGCCACTTCCCGGCTGAAACCGGGCGACCGCATCTGGGTGGAGGCCCGCCGCAGCGATCTGGGCATCCTCGCCTCCGATCCGGGCATCATCCTGTCGGAAACTCCGTTGGCAAAACCGTTCCGGCGGGAAAAGGCCGCACTGGCGATCGGCACGCTGGGGGCGGTCGTTATCCTGTCGGCGCTGGGCATCATGCCGATCGCGGGCCTTGGCATCATTGGCGTGGCTTTCCTGCTGGCGATGCGGGGCATTGATGCGGCGGACGCATGGGATGCGCTGAGTGGCGAGTTGTTCGTGCTGATCTTCGCCATGCTGATGATCGGCAAGGGCCTGGAAAATACCGGTGCGGCCGAGCTGGTGGTGTCAAGCGTCATGCCCATGCTGGAAGGCCGGTCGCCATTTGTGGTGATCCTCGGCCTCTACGCACTGGCTTCAGTGCTGACGGAAGCGGTGTCCAACAACGCCGTGGCCGTGATCTTGACGCCGATAGCGATCTCAATGGGCGAACAACTGGGCATCGACACGCGCCCCCTGCTGGTCGCGGTGATGTTCGGCGGCAGCGCCAGCTTCGCGACGCCGATCGGCTACCAGACCAACACGATCGTCTACACGGCGGGAAACTACCGCTTTTCCGATTTTGTGCGCATAGGCGTTCCCATGAACATCCTCGTGGGCATCGCCAGCTGCCTGGCGATCATTGCCGTTTTCGGTGCCTGACATGCTGGAACCGATTCCCCGCCCTGCCCGTTTCGACCCGGACCCAAGGCAAGGAGATGCAAGATGGCAGATCTTGAGCAAACGAGGACCGACCCCAAGGGGCAACTCTGGGACCAGCTTGAATCTGTGAACGCCGTGTTGCTCGGCAGCGGCGGTCATGAACACATACAGCCGATGTCGCCGAACCTTGCCCGCGACGAAGAGCGCATCTGGTTCTTCACGCGCCGCACGACCGACATCGCCAGGGCAGCGCAGTCGCGGCCGCAGGTGCATTTGTGCCTGACGGGCAAGGACCATGACTACCACGCCTGCATTCGCGGCACGCTCGCTTTGTCCGACTCGCCGGACCATGTCGATCGCTTCTGGAATCCGGTTTCCAGCGCCTGGTTCGAGGGCAAGGACGACCCCGACCTGGTCATGCTTGTGTTTGCGCCGACCGACGCGGCGATCTGGTCCTCGAGTGGCAGCGCCGTGCGCTTCGGATGGGAGGTTCTGTCGGCGAACCTGGCCGGCAAGGAACCGGACATGGGAGAGCGTGCAAACATTACCTTCACGGTGAATGGGTGAACGTAGCGGAACAAACAAGCAATGCCTTGCGTTCCCGTCGGGCAACATTTTCAGGAGGCAAGAAATGAGCCTGACGACCATTTTGATCATCATCATCGTGCTTCTGCTCTTGGGCGCAATTCCGGCTTGGCCCTACTCTCGGGGCTGGGGCTACGGACCCTCGGGCATACTGGGGGTGGTCTTGGTGATCCTCGTTGTCCTGATCTTGATGGGCAGGGTGTAGAGGAGGCGCGTCATGAAGGGTATATTGCTTTGGCTGATCGGCATCCCGATCCCGATCATCATCCTGCTTTGGCTTTTCGATTTCCTTTGAGCGAAAGTCACGGATTTTCAAGGCCCTGCCGCTCGGCGGGGCCTTTTTTCATGTGACACGGACCGGAACGAAAACGCAGCTTCGACCGTTTTGAAACGGCACTAGCCAGGCAACTGAACGAAAACCGGGCTCCAAGCGCGGGCGACCGGATGCTCCGGCCCGCGCGCCGGAAAATCAAGGAGATGAACTGATGATTCGAACGCTTTTGACGACAACGGCAATGGCCGCATTGCTGGGCACGGGCGCCCTTGCCCAGGAAACTCAGAACCAGACCCAGCAGCCGCAAATGGAACAACCTCAGGGCCAGGCAACCCAGCCCGGGCGCCTGATCAACCGTGAGTCCCAGTACCAGAGAAACATCAACGAACAGGGATATTTCACCGCCGGCCAGGGCGAGATCCTTGCCTCCTCGCTGATCGGGAAGGGCGTCTATGGCAGCGCAAGCGACGATGCCGAGCGTATTGGCGATGTCAACGATGTCGTCATCGCCCCCAATGGCAGCGCCGAAGCTGTCATCATCGGCGTTGGCGGCTTCCTCGGCATTGGCGAAAAGGACGTTGCGGTGGATTTCAGCCAGGTAAGCTGGGTGGATCGCAACGGCGAGCGTTGGTTCGTCGTGGAGGCCACGAAGGAGGAGTTGGAGGCCGCACCGGCCTTTGACAAATCGCCGACCGAACCTGCAACCGCGCAGGGCCAGGGCGTCCAGACACAACAGCAGACAGCCGCCGAACAGACCGGCCAGACGGTTGTGCAGAACCAGAATGTTGCGGCAAACCAGCAGCCTGCAACACAGAACCAGGCAACCGGCGCGATGCCCGACCGCAACTCGATGCAGCCGCTCGACATGACGGCCGTTCGTGCCGAGGACCTGCAGGGCAAGCGCGTCTATGGCGCCAATAACGAGGACATCGGAGAGATCTCCGACTTGCTCGTGACCCAGGATGGCCAGATCGACGCTTTCGTAGTCGATGTCGGCGGTTTCCTTGGAATTGGCGAGAAGGAAGTCGCCATCGGCATGCAGAACATCGACTTCATGCAGGATGCCGATGGGAATATTG
The DNA here is from genome assembly GCA_041742235.1 of Salaquimonas sp. Classification (GTDB taxonomy): domain Bacteria; phylum Pseudomonadota; class Alphaproteobacteria; order Rhizobiales; family Rhizobiaceae; genus BOKV01. The sequence continues at coordinate 14,548 of JBGSJA010000320.1, forward strand.
CTGTTTTCACGCCGTTCACGCAGGCCCAGCTTGAACAGCAGTCGCAATATTCGCAGGAAGGCTACCAGACTGACCGCAACAACACAGTGCTGATGGCGCCGTAGTACGGTTCCCAGCTTTCGAGGAGACCGGGCAATGCCCGGTCTCTTTTCATTTGTACCGGGCTTGGTTCCCGGGATGCAAAGGAGCATGACCATGGAACACAAGGAAGACGGTACGCCCGTGCTTACCCCGCGTGAAGCACGCCAGGGTGTGCGGGTGCGCAACCAGCCGCTGGTTCTTGTCCTCGCGATGATTCTGGCCGCGGTCGCCGCAGTAGCCCTCTACGCTTGGGGGCCGGGCTCGCAAGTTGACGTGCCCGCCGGCGGTGGTCCCGTCCAGGCGGATTAGGTTTCGGCCGGAATCGGACCCGGCAGCCAGACTTTCAGCGCACCCGGATGGATGCGAAGCGTCACGTCCCGCGGCAACGGCAGCAATTCTCCATCCATCACGGCCAAGGCGTCGCGACGCAATTTCGGGAAGTGAATCGCCACGCTTTCGCAACTGAATTCCTGCAGGTCGGGATTGTTGCGCCACGTGCCGAGGGTCAAGTCTGCAAGCAGCCTGGCCTGGTTTCCGGAGCTTAGGGGCCCCTTGACGAAATATAGCCCGAGCCTGCCTTGATCCACCCTGTCCGCATAGGGCAAATGCCCCTCGCCATACGGATTGTTGGAAACCGCAACCGAAGTGGCAAGGCCGTCGAGGACACGTCCTTCGAACTCGATGCGGACCGGAAACGATACCGGTTGGCGGATCGCATCGATTGCGGCGAGCATCGAAGCGCCGATCTTGCCCATCCGGCTGGCAAAGCTGAAACGGTTGCGCTGGCGGATAACCCGCGGATGCAGGCCGACCGAAAACTGGTGCAAGAACACTTCACCGTTCGCGGTGCCTATGTCGCTGAAACCGGGCCGGCCC
>JBGSJA010000321.1:0-17279 GCA_041742235.1 Salaquimonas sp.
GCCCAGGATTCGGCCACGGGCGCGAAACTGCGCCGGTGCAGCGGGCAGGGTCCCGCCTCACGCAGTGCCAGCATGTGTTCCGCCGTGCCATAGCCGGCATTGGTTGCGAAGCCATAGTGCGGCCAGCGGGCGTCAGCTTCCAGCATCATCGCATCACGCACGACCTTGGCGACGATCGAGGCCGCGGCGATGGAAAGGCAAAGCGAATCGCCCCTGACGATCGACTGGCCGAAATGGCGCAACCCCGCGGGCACGTCGCGGCCGTCGATCAGGCAGGAATCGGGTTCGGTCCCCAGCATCGACACGGCCCGGCACATCGCAACGAAAGTTGCCTGCAGGATGTTGATGCGGTCGATTTCTTCGGCGCGCACGGCGCACCATGCGACCCTGGCATTCTGCGTGATCTCGACGAACAGCTTTTCGCGGGCGGCCCTTGTCATTGCCTTTGAATCATTGATCCCGTCGGGGATGTTGCCGGGATCGAGGATGACGGCGGCGGCGACCACAGGGCCGGCCAGCGGCCCGCGCCCCGCCTCGTCCACGCCAACGATCGCGCGGCGGCCCCTGCGTGCAAGCATGAATTCGAATGAATAATCCGGGCCCGCTGAAGGGGTTTCGTCCAGGAGAGAAAGAGAATCGGCGCCGGGCTTCGGGGGCATGCGGCATTGTCGCCCGGCAGCCGATTCTCTTCAACCCTGGCGGAGCGACGTGCGGCGTTCTCCGTCAGGGAATGCGGTGGATCACAACAATTGCAACTGCTTGCCTTCTCCGCAGGGCGGCTCGAACAGGCTGGCGTCCAGCTTCGTGCGCCGCAGGTTGAGGCCCAGACGCTTTGCCGCCAGCTCGAAGCGCTTGGCGATCTGCCAGGCATAAGGGCCGGTGCCGCGCATGCGCTTGCCCCATTCGGCATCATAATCCTTGCCGCCGCGCATGGAGCGCAGCACATTGATCACGTGCCGGTAGCGGTCGGGATAATGCTTGAGCAGCCAGTCCCTGAAGATCGGGCTGACCTCCGCCGGGAGGCGCAGCAGCACAAAGCCTGCCTCCGTAGCGCCCGCTCCCCTCGCCGAATCGAGGATGCGCTCGATTTCGTGGTCGTTGAGCGCCGGAATGACCGGTGCAACCATCACGGAAGCGGGAATGCCGGCATGCGCAAGGTCGCTGATCGCTTTCAGCCGCAGGCTCGGCGTCGAAGCGCGCGGCTCCATGGCCCTCGCCATCCGCCGGTCGAGCGTTGTGATCGAAAGCGCCACCTTGGCCAGTCCCTTTTCAGCCATGCGCGACAGGATATCGATGTCGCGGGTGACGAGAGCCGACTTGGTCACGATGGCGACCGGATGGTTCGCGGCCTCCAGTACCTCAAGGATTTCCCGCGTCACCCGCCATTCGCGCTCGATCGGCTGGTAGGGATCGGTGTTGGTGCCGATGGCGATCGTGCGCGGCTGGTAGCCAGGTTTTGCGAGCTCGCGCTCCAGCAGCCTTGCCGCGCCGGGCTTGGCAAACAGCTTCGATTCAAAATCAAGACCCGGCGACAGGCCCATATAGGCGTGGCTCGGCCGGGCAAAGCAGTAGACGCAGCCATGCTCGCAGCCGCGATAGGGATTGATCGAGCGGTCGAAGGAAATATCCGGCGATTCATTGCGTGTGATAATCGTACGCGGCTTTTCAACCTGCACTTCCGTCTTGAAGGGCGGCAGTTCGTCTATGGTTTGCCAGCCATCGTCGAACACGTGCCGGCTGATCGGCTCGAAACGCCCGGAAGGATTGATCGCCGCCCCGCGCCCGCGGCGCCTTTCGGCGTCCACGCCTTCGCGGATGCCGGGCTGGCTGCGCGCCAGCCTTGATGCGGCAAGGAAGTCCTCGTGTTCCATCGCCATGCGTTCGTTGAGCGCCGCGCCGGTTCTGGTCGTCCTGCTCTCCCTTGCAAGCTGTGCCATGCAAACCTCCATCCGAATCGGTTTCCGCGCCGATTGAATTTTTTCCTATATCCCAAAACAGAACAAAACAAGAACCAATTTGTTCGACCGCGCATTTTCAACAAGTCTCGCCAGCACGAAGCGCTTGTTGTATGGAGCGCGCCATGTTGAGTGCCATCATCCACGCCGGAAACAATGCCGAACGCCTTGCGCGCACCATCGGCTCGCTCGTGCCCGCGATTGCCGAGGGGATCGTCGGCGACGGCCATGTCGTTGCGCCCGCATTGTCCGATGAAATGGATATGGTGGCCGACGCGGCTGGCTGCAACGTCGTGCTGGGCGTCAACGGAACAGCGCTCGCCGAGGCCGTGCGGCGCGCGCGCGGCGAACATTTGCTGTTCCTGCCGGCCGGCAGCATCCTTGAAAACGGTTGGTGGGTCGAGGCCGCGCAGTTCATCAAGCAATCGAACGCGGCAGGCGGGAGGATGGAGGCCGTTTTCACCCATGCAGCTCAGGAATATGGCATGCGGGCAGCCGGGTCCGCTGCATTTGCCGGACTGTTCGCCCGCTTGGCCCGGCGGCCGATGCCGGGACAGGGCCTCATAGCACAACGCCATGCTGTCGAAGCGCGGCTCGCCAAGGCTGGGGAGGCGTTTCCGCCTCGCCCTGCCGGACGGCTGGTTTTCCTGCGTGCGAAAGCCTTCGTGGTTCGCGACTAACGCAGCTTGCCGCGCTTGAGGTGCTCGTCCAGCCGCGGCATGATTTCCACGAAATTGCAGGGCATGTGCCGGTAGTCGAGCTGCAGGCTCAATATGCCGTCCCACGCATCGCGGCAGGCCCCGGGCGAGCCCGGCAGGCAAAAGATGAAAGTCGCCCCTGCAACGCCGCCGGTCGCCCGCGACTGGATCGTCGATGTGCCGATCTTGTCGTAGCTGATGCGGTGGAAGACTTCCGAGAAACCGTCCATGCGTTTTTCGAACAGCGGCTCCAGCGCTTCGGGCGTCACGTCGCGTCCGGTGAAGCCGGTGCCGCCCGTGGTGATGACGACATCGACCGCGTCATCCGCAATCCACTGCCTGACTTGCGCCCGGATCGCCTCCACGTCGTCCTTGACGATGGCGCGGCCCGCAAGCCTGTGTCCCGCCTTCTCGATGCGCTCCGCAAGTGTCGCGCCGGACTTGTCGTCGGCGGGCGTGCGCGTATCTGAAACGGTAAGCACTGCGATGCCGACCGGCACGAAGCTTCTCGTTTCGTCGATCTTCATGTTTGATCCCCGTTCGGACTGATCCGCTCCGGATATTCCTCCGGAAGCAGGCGGGTTGCAACGCACCACCAGCCGGCATGCCTGCGCGATATCGCCGCCGCGGCGGCCTGTGCTGCCTCGCCATTGTCGAACAGCCCGAAACAGGTTGCGCCCGATCCGCTCATCCGTGCAAGGCGTACCCCTTCGCACGCGGCGATTTCGCCAAGCGCGCTGCCGATCACCGGAAACGACTGCATCGCCGGTCCCTGCAAATCGTTTCGCTGGCCGGCCAGCCAGTCAATCGAAACGCCCTGCGGCGGGATTGGCGGCATGGCCGGATTTGCCCGGTTTTTGAGTGCGGCGAAAACTTCGCGTGTCGCGACCGCTACGCCGGGATTGACCAATATCGCGTGAAGCGGTGCGGAAAGCTGCAGCGGCCTGATGCTTTCGCCAATGCCCCCCGCCTGCAAAGGCTGCGATGCCAGGCACATCGGAACATCGGCTCCCAACGTCAAGCCAATCGCGGACAGATCCGTCGCGGCCGGAAGCCGCCAGATGTGCGACAAGGCGATCAGTGCCGCTGCCGCATCCGCCGACCCGCCGCCAATGCCGCTGGCGACCGGCAGGTACTTTTCGAGGTGCAGCCTGACGGCCGGCGCCGGCAGTCCTGCTGCTTGTGCAGCTTGCCGCAAGGCATCGCGGGCCCGCAGCACCAGATTGCCCGGTTCGGCCGCAAGCACGCTGCCGAATGGACCCGTCACGAAAAAGCTGTCCTCGTTCGCCGGCTTGGCAATGACACGATCGCCGGTTTCGGCGAAAACCGCCAGCGTCTCGATCTCATGATAGCCGTCGGCACGGTGCGCAGTCACGTGCAGCGCCAAATTCACCTTGGCCGGCGCATTGACGATCACGCCTGTCATGGCGTCCGCTTTTACTGTGCGGCGGCGGTCGGGGCGGAAGGCTTTTCGAACCAGCCCTTTTCCAGCTTTTGGCGAATCCAGGCTTCGTCGCCAGGTTCCGGCTCGCTGGCCAGCGCATGGTTCCACTGGAAAGTCGCCTCGAGCTTGCGCCCCGCCTTCCAGTACGCATCGCCCAGATGGTCGTTGAGAACGGGATCCTGCGGCAGGATCTCCACCGCCCGCTCGAGTTCTTTCACTGCTTCCTCGTATCGGCCGAGCTTGTAATAGGCCCAACCCAGGCTGTCGATGATGTACCCCTTGCGCGGGCTCAAATCGACCGCCCGGCGGATCAGTTCAAGCCCCTCCTCAAGGTTGATCCCCCGGTCGATCCAGGAATATCCGAGATAGTTGAGTACATCTGCCTGGTCGGGCGAAAGCTCCAGCGCCTTCTTGAAATTCGGTTCGGCCTTGTCCCACTGCTTGGTGCGCTCATAGGCTATGGCGCGCCGGTAGAAGAGGTTCCAGTGCTGCGGCTGCGGCTTGGCGATCGTGGCCACGGCTGCGTCGTAAACCTTGGCCGCCTCGGCAAATTCATCATGTTGGGAAAGCACACCACCCAGCGTCGAATAGGCCAGCAGGTCGCCGGGATCTTCCTCGACCAGCGCGCGCAGTTTGGCCTTCGCCTCGTCCACCTTTTCGAGGTCGTTGAGGTTCAGCGCATATTCCAGCTCCGCCCGCCGGTGAAAGGGTGAATCCTTGGCGATGCGGGCATAATATTCGTTTGCCCGTTCATGCCGGTTCTGCGCCTCGAATATGCCGGCCAGCGCCATGGTAACGACATCGTTGCCGTTGTCGATGTAGTCGGCAAGCTGCAAATAGCCTTGCGCGAAAGTCGTGCCGCCCTGCCGGCTGATCGCGGTGCCGACATTGAAGTAGACCTCGGCCGCGCCAAGCGAAGGCGTACCGATCAACAGCGGAACCGGTTTCTTTTCGTTCACCAAAAGGTTCAATTGCGCAAAGGGTGCGTAGTTGGGCAGCATTTCCAGCCCGCGGTCGAGAACCTTTCGCGCCTTGTCGAACTCGCCCAGCCTGGCATGCGCCCCGATCAAGGATTCCATGGCGCGCATGTAGGTTTCCGACAGGACCGCAGCGGCATCCTCGTTCTCGATCGCTGACGCCAGCGGCGCAATGGCTGCCTTGTCGTCGCCGGCAAGCGCTGCAAGCAGTCCGGAATGATAGTTGCGTATTACCTGCACCCAATCGGGCCCGCTGATATCGCCGGCAATCTTCGACGCGCGCTTGTGGTCGCCTTCGCCAAAGGCAGCCCAGGCAAGCGTAAGCTGCTCGACCATGATGTCGAGATCGCCTGTAGAAGCGGTAGTCTTGAATTGATCCTGCGCGCTTTTCCAGTCCTTGCGCTTGATTGCATCGACGGCTGTCACAAGCCGTACCACCGGAGCCTGCTCGTCGGTCGCGGGAATTCCCTTCGCCACTTTCACCGCATCGCCAATACGTCCGTTGGCGGTCAACGAAAGGAAATAGAGGCGCTTCAGTTCCACATTGTCCGGGTCCAGCTCAAGGCTGCGCTCGTAAAACGCCACCGCGGCAACATCGTCATTGTCCCTTGCCGCGATCTGCGCCGCCAGGAAACTTCCGGCAAGCGAGGTGGACTTGACCATTTCCTCGATTCCCGGTGACTGGGCGGAGGCACTGGCGGTCGCGATCCCGGCTACCGGCCAAACGGTCGTTGCGCTCAGCGCTGCCGCCAAGGCCAGGAGCAAACGGCGATTTGATTTCATTTCGCTTTTCCCAAATGTTCCGGCCGGACCGTGGCCGCAGGCAGTCTTTTGTGCGGAAACGATGGCTATTTGTTGCCGTTCTCTAGTTGGCGCGGTTGATGCAGAATTCCAGCACTTCGACCAGCGCTTCCTTGTGCGCGCCCGCCTTCATCGGCGCAAGCGCATCGCGCGCCATTTCCGTGTAGTGCCGCGCACGGGCGACCGTATCGGAAATCGCGTCGTATTTGCGCAGGAGTTTCATTGCCCGCTCAAGATGCTCGTCGCCATTCCCGCCGTCGACAATCGCCGACTTCCAGAATTCCCGCTCCTTGTCGGTACCACGGCGGTAGGCCAACACAACGGGCAAGGTGACCTTGCCCTCCCGAAAATCATCGCCGACATTCTTGCCCAGCGTTGCGGTCGAGCCGCCATAGTCCAGCGCATCGTCGATGAGCTGGAAGGCAAGGCCCAGATTGGTGCCGTAGGAGCGGAAGGCGCTGATGGTGGATTTGGCGCTTCCAGCCACGATCGGCCCGACCTCCGCCGCCGCCGCGAAAAGGGCCGCGGTCTTGGCGCGGATGACAGCAAGATATTCGTCTTCGTTGGTTTCGAGGTTCTTGGCCGTGGCAAGCTGCAACACCTCGCCTTCGGCGATCACCGTGGCCGCATGCGAGAGCACGTCGAGCGCCGGCAAGGAGCCGACCTCGACCATCATCCGGAATGCCTGGCCAAGCAGGAAATCGCCGACGAGCACGCTCGCCTGGTTGCCCCAGACCATGCGGGCCGACTGCTTGCCGCGGCGCATGTCGCTCTCATCGACCACATCGTCGTGCAGGAGGGTCGCCGTGTGCATGAATTCGACGGATGCTGCCAGAAGCACGTGATGGTCGCCGGAATAGCCGCACATCTGCGCGGCGGCGATGGTAAGCATCGGCCGCAGGCGTTTGCCGCCCGAATCGATGAGATGCCGGGCAACTTCCGGGATCATTTCCACGTCCGACCCGCAACGGTCGATGATGATCCGGTTGACCCTGCCCATGTCCTCGCGGACAAGCGCGACCAGCGGATCGATGCTTGCGCGCGCCGCGCGCCCGCCCCCGGCATCGATGGATACCACAACTCCCGACATGCATGCTCCCGGTATTGCCGCGTAATTCGCAGGCCCGCTGCGTTAGGTTACAGTTTAAGGTCTGCAACGCTGCTTGCAAAGCGGCACTTTGGCATGCGGCCGCTTCAACGGCCGCGCTTGCCCCGGAGCGTTCAACGTGGAATTCTCCTGCCGCGGCCACACGGAGCAGGAAATGCGCGAACTTGTCCGCACCAATGACGCGGTGCTGATTTCATTCCTGGAGGCATTGCTGAATTCCGAGGGCATCGGACATCTGGTGCTCGACGGCAACATGTCGATACTCGACGGCTCGCTCGGCATATTGCCCCGCCGCCTGATGGTTGACGATTCCCGCCATGCGCAAGCGGTGGCGTTGCTGAAGGATGCAGGCCTTGGCGGCGAGTTGTCGCGTCCGGATGCAGCTTCCGGCAAGGCATGATGGCGCAAACCGGTATCGATGCCTTTCACCGGGGGGCTTTCGAGGTCGTGCAGCCGTTGAAGTCGGGGCACCGGGCCGGCTCCGACGCCTTGCTGCTGGCCGCTGCCCTGCCTGAGGGCGCCAGCGGTACTTTGGCCGATCTGGGCGCGGGGGCCGGCGTCGCGGGTCTGGCGGCCTTGGCCATGAACCGCGATTTGGAAGCTGTGCTGGTGGAAATGGACCCGGTCATGGCTTCCTGCGCCCGCCAGACACTGGAATTGCCCGCCAATTCCGGCCTTTCCCGCAGGGCGAAAGTGATTGAAGCCGATATTCGCCTGACCGGCGCCGGGCGCCGGCAGGCGGGGCTGGCGGATGCCGCTTTTGACTACGTGATTGCAAATCCGCCCTATTATTCGCCGGACGAGCGCGCTTCGCCCGATGCGCGGCGCAAACTGGCCCATGTCATGGAGGAGGGCGGATTGGACGCCTGGATGCGCACTGCCGCGGCCATCGTCAAGCCGCGCGGCCTGGCGTTCCTCGTATGGCGGCCGCAGCAATTGGGTGTGTTGCTGGAAGCGGCGAAAGGCAGGTTCGGCGGCCTGCAAATCCTGCCGCTGCATGCCCGCAGCGATACGCCCGCCGGCCGGATCATCGTTCGCGCAACGCGTGGGTCGCGCGCGCCACTCGTGCTGCTGCCGGGAATAGCACTGCATGAGGCAGACGGAACGCCGACGCAAATCGCCCAATTGCTGCTCAACGGCAAGGCCCGGTTGAACTGGGCGTGATCGCGACAACCCTTGCAATGGCGCGTCGCTGGCTCCATCTCATACCGGATTGAACCCGCCTTCGGAGTTGAGATGGAACTGAAATCCCTTATCCCGGCGCGTTTTCGCAAGGACGCGGTGGTCATTCCGGTCGTGCGGTTGTCGGGAATCATTGCGGCTGGCGGAGCGCCTTTCAATCCCTCTTTGTCGCTGGCTTCCTGCGCCAATTCGCTGAAACGGGCTTTTGAGTACAAAAGCGCCCCGGTGGTAGTGCTTTCCGTCAACTCGCCGGGCGGATCGCCCGTCCAGTCGCGGCTGATCCATTCGCGAATCCGCGAACTGGCGGAAAAGCACAAGAAGCGGGTGCTGGTATTCGTCGAGGATGTCGCTGCTTCCGGGGGCTACATGATCGCGCTTTCGGGCGACGAGATCATCGCCGACGAAACCTCCATCGTCGGCTCGATCGGTGTCGTCTCGGCCGGTTTCGGCTTTCAGGAAGCGATTGCCAAGCTCGGCATCGAACGGCGCGTGCACACCGCAGGGCCGAACAAGGCCATTCTCGACCCGTTCCGGCCGGAAAAGCCCGAGGACGTGGCGCATCTCAAGGAACTGCAACTCGAAATCCACCGTATCTTCATCGACATGGTGATCGCCGCCCGCGGTTCGAAACTTGGCGACGACAAGGATCTTTTCACCGGATTGTTCTGGACCGGCGAGCGGGCCAAGGCGCTGGGTCTTGTCGACAACTGCGGCCTCATGGGCAAGGTCATCACCGAACGTTACGGCGAGAAGGCAGTCCTGCAGCTTGTCCAGCCCCGGCGCAGCCTGTTCGGCCGGCCACAACCGGGCATCGGCGTGTCCAACGCAGCACTGGCGGGGCAGGGCTTGGCGGCACAGATCGCGCCTGCGCTTTTGGCCGCACTCGAAGAACGCGCGCAATGGCAGCGTTTTGGTCTATAGTGCGGCTGCCGGTTTGTGGAGGGGAAGTGATATGCCGCAGCTTGTCGCGATAGCGCTCATTGGTGGCGTCGTATGGTACGCTTGGCGCGCCCTGAAGCGCGAGATGGCCCGCATCGGCAACGAGGTGGCCGAGCAGGAGCACAAATCGGCGGCGAAACAGGCGCCGGTGCTGGAAAAGGGAGCCGATGGCGTTTATCGCCCGCGCGACCCGCGCGCCTAGGCGCTTCTTGATCCCGCGGTTGAACAGCAGGGCTTTGCCATGCGCCTTCGTTTCTTCACGGTCGATGTGTTTACCACCCGCCGCTTTGCCGGCAATCCGCTAGCCATAGTCGAGGCGGCGGACGGCCTGACGACCGCGCGGATGCAGACGATCGCGCGCGAGTTCAACCTTTCCGAGACGATCTTCGTTCAAACGCCGGATGACCCGACCCACACCGCCAAGGTGCGGATTTTCTTTCCGACGGCCGAAATTCCCTTCGCGGGCCATCCGACGATCGGCTGCGCCATCCACCTCGCGCAACATGCGCGAGGCGGGGAGGGCGATTTTAAAACCCGAATCACTTTGGAAGAAATTGCGGGCCTCGTGCCGGTGAAGGTTCGCCGAAGGAATGGCGAGGTCTCCGCCCAGTTTACTGCGCCCGTCATCCCGCACGCTCATCCGGGCGTCATTCCCGATGTGCAAACCGCTGCGCATGCCGTCGGCCTTCAGGCGGCGCAGCTGGGCTTCGGGGCGCACGCCATCGGTCTTTACGCCGGCGGCCCCGCCTTCCTCTATCTGCCGGTTGGCAGCCGCGAGGCGCTTCCAGGGCCAGGCCATGCGAGCCGTACTGGAGCGCCATGGTGGAGGCGGCCAATTGCGATAGCGCCTACATCTATTGCCCGGGCGGGCCCCGCAGTTTCCATGCCCGAATGTTCTCGCCCACCGCCGGCATCCCGGAAGACCCGGCGACGGGTTCGGCATCGGCGATCCTTTCGGCGCAATTGCTGGCTTGCGGCGAACTGAAGGAAGGAATGAATTCCTTCCGGCTGGAGCAGGGTCACGATATGGGCCGTCCCTCCGATATTGCGCTCGAAATCGACGTCGCAGGCGGGAATTTGGCGGAGGTGCGCGTCGCCGGGTCGTCGGTCGCCGTCAGCGAGGGACTAATCGAAATCTGACCTTTTTGCCGAAGGCATGGCGGCGGCTGATCCAAGACCCTTCCCCCATGCGCCGCCCTCTGCTAATGCCGCGCGCATGAACCAGCCGCTGCCGCCCCACATGCACCCGACGCGCTCCTTCCAGGGGCTGATCCTGACATTGCACCAGTATTGGGCGCAATATGGTTGCCTGATCCTGCAGCCTTATGACATGGAGGTGGGGGCGGGCACCTTCCACCCGGCGACAACGCTGCGCGCCCTCGGCCCGCGCCGCTGGAACGCAGCCTATGTGCAGCCCTCTCGGCGGCCGACCGACGGGCGCTATGGCGAGAACCCGAACCGCCTTCAACATTACTACCAGTACCAGGTGCTGCTGAAGCCTTCGCCGCCGGACCTGCAGGAGCTGTATCTTGGCTCGCTCTATGCCATCGGCATCGACCCGAAGCTCCACGACATCCGGTTCGTCGAGGACGATTGGGAAAGCCCGACGCTGGGCGCCTGGGGCCTTGGCTGGGAAGTGTGGTGCGACGGCATGGAAGTCAGCCAGTTCACTTATTTCCAGCAGGTCTGCGGCTTTGAATGTGCCCCGGTGGCGGGTGAACTCACCTACGGCCTCGAGCGCCTCGCAATGTATGTGCAGGACGTCGACAACGTCTACGACCTCAACTTCAACGGCCGCGACGGCAATGACCGCGTCAATTACGGCGAGGTGTTCCAGCAGACGGAACGCGAATATTCGCGCTGGAACTTCGATGTCGCCGACACCGCGACGCTGCTTCGCCATTTCGAGGACGCCGAGGCCGAGTGCCGCCGCATCCTTGACCAGCCCGCGCTCGACCCCAAGACCGGCAAGACCATCGTCATGGCGCACCCGGCATATGACCAGGCGATCAAGGCCAGCCACTGCTTCAACCTGCTCGACGCGCGCGGCGTCATCTCGGTGACGGAGCGCCAGAGCTACATCCTGCGCGTGCGCACGCTTGCCAAGGCTTGCGGCGAGGCTTTCCTGCAGACGGAAGCCGGCGGAGCGTTGGCGCCCCGTACTTGACTTTCCCGCCATTCCGGCATCGTGCTGTGCCGGGCTGAAGACAAAAGGGATTTCCATGGAAGCGATCATACTTATCGCCGTGCTGGTGGCGATCGGCATCTATGTGATTGCCCTTTACAACGGGCTGGTTTCGAAGCGGCAGGCCGTCAAGGAAGGCTGGTCCGGCATCGATGTTCAGTTGAAGCGCCGCTCCGACCTCATCCCCAACCTGCTTGAATCGGTGAAGGGCTACATGGCGCACGAAAAGGGGCTGCTGGAGGAAGTGACGCGCCTTCGTACGCAGGCGCAGGGCGCGACCAATGCCCCGCCGCACGAGCGCGCTGCGATCGAGGGAGCGCTGTCTGGCGCGCTCGGCCGTCTGATGGCGGTTGCCGAAGCCTATCCCGATCTCAAGGCCAGCCAGAACTTCATCGAATTCCAGAACTCGCTGGAGGAGATCGAGAACGACATTTCGCTTTCGCGCCGCTACTACAATGGCGCCGTGCGCAATTTGAACGTGGCGGTGGAATCCTTCCCGTCGAACCTCGTCGCCCGGCAGTTCGGCTTCTCGATGGCTGAATTCTTCGAGATCGAGGACCCCGCCGAGCGGGCGGTGCCGAAAGTCTCCTTCGGCTAGGGGAAGCTGGCGATGGCCTGCTTCTGGCGCTGCCTTCTCGTCCTTTCGTTTTTCGCGATTGCATCGCATGCGGGCGCGCAGGAACGCATCACTTCATTCAACGCCGACATCACGGTCAACGGCGACGCCAGTCTCGACATTGTCGAAACGATCAAGGTCGTCTCGTTCGGCCAGGAAATCCGGCGCGGCATCTTCCGCGACATCCCGATGCGCCGCCTTGCGCCATCGGGCCTGTGGGACAAGAACGGCTTCTCGATCAAGGCGATCCGCCACAATGGCGAGAAGTCGCCCTACCATACCGAGTGGCAGGGCAATTTCATCCGCATCTATATTGGCGATGGCGATGTGCTGATCCCGCCCGGCGAGCACACCTATGAGATCGCCTATCGCACAACACGGCAGTTGCGGTTCTTCGACAGTTTCGACGAACTCTACTGGAACGTCACTGGCAATTTCTGGAAATTTCCGATCATTGCGGCCAGCGCGACGGTCCGCCTGCCGGAAGGCGCGATTGTCGAGCGCGAGGCGGGGTATACCGGGGCATTCGGAGCGACGGGGCAGGGCAAGTATCGCTCCAGCCGAACCGGCAGAAACATCATCGGCTTCGACACGACAAGGCCGCTCGCTGCCGAAGAGGGCTTCACCATCGCGGTCGGCTTCACCAAGGGCGTGGTTTCGGAGAGTGCGGCCGGTTCGTTCATGAACGCCATGCTGGCGAATGCAGGGGCGATCCTCTTCGGCATATGCTGGCTTTTCGTGCCGCTCTATTATCTCACGGCTTGGTGGCGGGTCGGCCGCGATCCGCCCGGTGGCACGGTGATCCCGCTGTTCCATCCGCCGGACAAGCTATCGCCCGCGGCGATGTCCTTTGTGCATTTCAAGGCTTTCCGCCATGCCGCGCGCGGCGCAAGCCTTTCCTTCATCGCGGCGCTGTTGTCGCTTGGCGTGAAGAAGCTGCTGGTCATCGACGAGGCGGACGACGGCACTGTGTCGTTCCGGCATGGCCCGGCGCAGCGTCCCGAACTTTCAAGCCTGCCGCCGGGCGAACGCTCGCTCTACATCAGCCTTCTCAACGGGCGCGAATCGATCACGCTTGACAAGGCAAACGGCCCCGCGCTCAAGCGCGCGCATGATGGGCTGCAATCGACCATCCGCAGCGAGTATGCCGGCAAGTTCTACCGCCACAACATTGGCTGGTTCGTGCCGGGCGCAGTGGCGGCCATTATGGGACTTATCGGCGGACTGATCCTGCAGCAACTGCCACGGGAGGGCTTGGATACGATCATGCCAGCCCTGTTTGCCGGTTTGGGTGGCTGCGCCGCATTCCTGTTCGGCTGGCGCATTTGGACTAAGCCGGTTCCGGGCTTTCTCAGCCGTATCGCGGCAATCGCGCTGTTTTTGTTTGGCGCGATGATTCTTTTCGCCGGTATGCAGGAAGTCTATCTTTCCCCATATCCTGCCTTCCAGATCGCCGCCGGCCTTTTGCTGCTCGGCATCGCGACCATGGCGGCAATGATCCACCTGCTCGGAGCGCCGACATTCGAGGGCGCCAAGGTGCTTTCACGGATCGAGGGCTTCAAGCTCTATCTCACGACGGCCGAAACCAACCGTCTCAACATGCGCGACGCCCCGCAGATGGACGAGGAATTGTTCGAGCGGTATCTGCCCTATGCTGCCGGCTTGGGCGTCGAGGAGTCCTGGTCGAAAGCCTTCGCCGCGCATCTGTCGCGCATTCATCCGGGCCGTGACGATGATGACTACCGCCCGGTCTGGTATCGTGGCAATCGGTGGGACAGCGGATCGATAACGCGGGCCGCGACTGCCTCCGTGGCGGCGGTTTCCTCTGCCATGGCCTCGTCCATGCCTGCGCCGAAATCGAGCTCCGGTTCGTCCGGTGGCGGCTTCTCCGGCGGTGGCGGCGGTGGCGGCGGGGGCGGCGGATGGTAACCGCGTCCACACTGTTCACCAATCATGCGTTGCGCCTGCCATTGCGCGTGGATTAACGTCAGTTTGGAACAATTCCAAACTGGGGGTTACCTATGACAAAAGGACAAGTTGCCGGAACGCAGCCGATTGCGGTCGATGTGGAAGCTGGCAAGAACTATTTCTGGTGCTCCTGCGGCCAATCGAAGAACCAGCCATTCTGCGACGGTTCTCACAAGGGATCGGAATTCTCGCCGGTAAAATGGCAGGCTCAAGACAGCGGAACGCGGTGGTTTTGCGCCTGCAAGCAAACCAACGGACAGCCCTTCTGCGACGGCAGCCACAAGGCAATCTGACTAAAATCGGACATATACGGCCGGACCGCGGTCATGGATCACAAAAAACATTGTGATCGCGGTTTGAAGCCGCACCGGCAATCCAGTGTGGTCAAAACCCGTATTGGGGTCAACGGCAAGCGCCGTTCTTTTCAATAAGGGAGACACCGATGACTTTTCTGAAGACCGCCGCTCTCGCGCTCGCACTGGGCGTTGCCGCGACATCAGCCCACGCCGCCAACATTGTCCAGACCGCCGCTGCTGCCGGACAGTTCAACACGCTTATTGCCGCGGCCAAGGCTGCCGGCCTTGCGCCCGCGCTTTCCGGCCACACCAAGCTGACCGTCTTCGCACCGACCGACGAAGCGTTCGCGGCGCTTCCCGCCGGCACGGTTGAAAACCTGCTCAAGCCGGAAAACAAGGACAAGCTCGCAGCCATCCTGAAGTACCATGTCGTTGCCGGTGAAGTTTTCGCCGCCGACATTCCGGTTGGTTTCTCGGTTGTACCGACCCTAAAGGAATCGGGCGACAAGACCCTCGTCACCACCCGGTTCGGCTCGACCGTAAAGGTCGATCTTGCCACGGTCGTTGCCGCCGACATCAAGACTTCGAACGGCGTCATTCACGTCATCGACAAGGTAATGCTGCCCACGTTCTGATCATTTTGACTGCGACTGGCCTCGCAAGCTGGGGCGCGGCATTGATGCCGCGCCCTTTTTGCTGCGCGCTCCCCGTGACTTTGCGGCGCATGCTTGCTATTGCGCGCCCGTAGCGGAGTGCACCATGCCTGACCTGTTGATCGAACTGTTTTCCGAGGAGATTCCCGCGCGCATGCAGCGCAAGGCGGCGGGCGATTTGAAGAAGCTCGTGACCGGTGCGCTGGTCGATGCCGGCCTCACCTATGAAGGCGCGCGCGAATACTGGACGCCGCGCCGGCTCGCGCTGGACATTCGGGGCCTCACCGCCCGCTCCGCCGATATCAGCGAGGAAAAGAAGGGCCCGCGCGTCGGCTCGCCGCAAGCGGCGATCGATGGCTTCCTGCGCTCGGCCGGCCTTTCGTCCATCGACGAGGCACAGATCGTGTCCGATCCGAAGAAGGGCGAGTTCTACGTCGCGGTGGTGAAGAAGCCGGGGCGCGAGGCGATTCAGATCATCGCGGAAGCCATGCCTTCCATTATCCGCGAGTTTCCATGGCCCAAATCCATGCGCTGGGGCGAGGCTTCGCGCGAACCGGGTTCGCTGCGCTGGGTGCGGCCGCTCAAGTCGATCGTCTGCACCTTCGGCCCCGAGACGGAAGAGCCGGAAGTCGTGCCGTTCGAGGTCGATGGCCTCATTGCAGGCAATGTCACGTTTGGCCACCGTTTCCTTGCGCCGGCTGCGATCACGGTCAGGCGCTTCGACGACTATGTCCACAGCCTTGAGGCGGCGAAGGTCGTGCTTGATGGCGAACGCCGCAAGGAAATCATCCTTGCCGATGCCAGGAACCTTGCCTTTGCCCGCGGCTTCGAACTGGTCGAGGACGAGGGCCTGCTGGAGGAAACAGCCAACCTGGTCGAATGGCCGGTCGTCATCATGGGCGAATTCGAGGAGGATTTCCTCGCTCTGCCCGATGAGGTGACGCGGCTGACCATTCGCGAAAACCAGAAGTGTTTTGTGCTTCGCAAGTCAGGCGCCGAAGAGGCGCCCGGCGCTGATGCGCCGCGCCCGCGCAGCGGCGGTGAAGCCGCTCGCGTGAGCGAAGGAAAACTTACCAATCGTTTCCTGCTCGTCTCCAACATCATTCCGTCCGACGGCGGCGCGGAAATTGCGCGCGGCAACGGCAAGGTGGTGCGCGCAAGGCTTTCCGACGCCAAGTTCTTCTGGGAGAGCGATTTGCAGGTGGCGATGTCGCCGAGCGGCTTCGACAAGTGGATCGGCAATCTCGACAATGTCACCTTCCACGCCAAGCTTGGCAGCCAGGGCGACCGGGTGAAACGCATCGTCGCGCTCGCCCGCGAGCTTGCGCCGGTCGTTGGCGCAGATGCGGAGGCAGCGGCCCGGGCCGCCTTCCTCTCCAAGGCCGATTTGCAATCGGCAATGGTCTTCGAGTTCCCCGAGTTGCAGGGCCGCATGGGCCGGCTTTACGCGGAAGCGGCGGGAGAAACCCCCGAAATCGCCCGCGCAATCGAAGAGCATTATTCCCCGCTCGGGCCGTCGGACGATGTGCCGACCTCTCCTGTTTCAGTCGCGGTCGCGCTGGCCGACAAGCTCGACACGCTGGCCGGTTTCTGGGCCATTGATGAGAAGCCGACCGGCTCGAAGGACCCTTACGCGCTGCGCCGCGCCGCGCTGGGCGTCATCCGGCTGATTTTAGAGAACAGGTGCTCAGTGCCTCTTTTCATATTTTGTTCACTACAGGTGGAATCAAGAAGGCTTGGGTTAATATCGGCTGAGCAGGATAAAACAATTCTAGAATTGTATGGAGTATTTTTTGAGCTGATAATGTCAAATCCCAAGAAAGTGAGCAAAAATCTTGCAATTCAGCTCAAGGACATTATTTCGAAGCATCATATTGATACACCAGAGGGCCTTGCATCTGAGCCCAATTTTGCCAGATTAAAAATAGAAATGAAGGCAGGTATCGACTTCCTCTCCTTCTTCCACGACCGGCTCAAAGTCTACCTGCGCGATACCGGCGCGCGGCACGATCTCATTGATGCGGTGGTGACCGCAACATCCGACGACCTGCTGCTCGTCGTGATGAAGGTGCGCGCGCTGCAGGCGCTGGTCGAATCGGCAGACGGCGCGAACCTGCTTGCCGGCTACAAGCGCGCTGCGAACATCCTTGCCGCCGAGGAAAAGAAGGGCACGGCGGTCGCGGCTTCGGTCGACCCGGCGCTCTTCACCGAGCCGGCGGAGAAGGCGCTTTTCACCGCGCTTGGCGAGGCGGAACATGCCGCTTCAAAGGCCATGGAAAGCGAGAATTTTGAAGGCGCCATGGCTGCTCTGGCAATGCTGCGCGCGCCGATCGACGCATTTTTCGACGGCGTCATGGTCAATGCCGACGACGCGCAAATCCGCGCCAACCGGTTGGCGCTGCTGGCGCAAATCCGCTCCGCGATCCACCGCGTCGCCGACTTTTCGAGGATCGCGGG
>JBGSJA010000322.1:0-5797 GCA_041742235.1 Salaquimonas sp.
GGCGACATGCTCGATCATGTCGACCGGATTGATTTCCCGTTCCAGTTCGATTTCCAGAAGACTCATTCTTCCTCGCTTCCGCCGCAGCCCGGCACTGCCTGTCTCGCTGAATCGATGCAACGCTAGCAACCACGCGAATGCACTTTTCACAGAAATCGGTCACGCACCCCTCTGCAGCGCGCAAAGGAGAGCCTTGAACCCGTGACGGCCCTGCCTATGCCCCGCCGCGAATCACTCTGTAATTTCAGTGTATAGGCGTGCGAATCGGGCGCCAGCCTCGCGTCACCGCCTTGCTGCCCCAAACGCCGCGAACGCTTGCCATGCGGGATTCATGATTGCGGCCAAGTGATTCAGCCGACTCCGGTTTTTACCGCAGCAGGTTGTGGAAAAATATTTCTGCGCGCGATCAGGCCTTGGAAGCCGCCGACCCGCCGGACACGCCAAATTGCGCTTCAAGCGCCTCGATCCGGACTTTCAACGCCTCGTTTTCAGCCCGCGCCTTGGCCGCCATCTCGCGAACTGCTTCGAATTCGTCGCGCCGCACGATGTCCATTTCGTTCAGGAATCGCTCGGCCTGCGTCTTGAACGCGGTCTCCGCTTCGCGGCGCAAACCCTGGGCGGCGCCGGCAGCATCGGTCATCAGCTTGGCAAAGTCGTCGAACAGCTTGTTTGGACCCTGTGACATGTGGCTCACTCCTGTTTGAAACAGACACCTAGTCCGGCGCGCCGGTTCTTTCAATGCGTCCGCAAGCCCTTTCGGCCCCCGCCGCCATGTGCCAATAGTCGCGAACAAAGCAATCAACAGGCCCGCCATGCCGCTCCTAGCCATTCCCTTTCCGCAAATCGACCCGGTGCTCATCCAGTTCGGCCCGGTATCCATCCACTGGTATGGCATCGCCTATGTAGCTGGCATCGTGCTCGGTTGGCTCTATGCCCGCGCGCTGGTTTCCAACGACAGGCTGTGGGGCGGCAAGGCGCCTTTCGGCGTGCTTGACCTTGACGATTTCCTGATTTGGGCAGTCGCCGGCATCATCCTGGGCGGGCGAACCGGTTACGTGCTGTTCTACGATCTGCCGCAATTCATCGCCGAGCCGATGCGGATCTTCATGTTGTGGGAAGGCGGCATGAGTTTCCACGGCGGGCTTTTAGGCACCATCATTGCCATGATGCTGTTCGCCAGAAGCCGCAAGTTCAATGCGCTCTCCCTGTTCGACGTGGTCGCCGCCAGCGCCGGCTTCGGCATATTTTTCGGCAGGCTTGCCAATTTCATCAACCAGGAACTTTGGGGAAGAATCTCCGAAATGCCCTGGGCAGTGATCTTTCCGGCTGCCGGGCCCGAGCCGCGCCATCCAAGCCAACTCTATGAAGCTTTGCTGGAAGGCCTCGTGCTGCTTGTGCTGCTGCGCCTTTTGACCCACGGCTTCCTGAAGCTGAAAACCCCCGGCTTCGTCGCCGGCGCCTTCATTTCCTGGTATGCTCTGGCGCGCATCTTTGTCGAGTTCTTCCGTTTGCCCGACGCCCAGCTCGGCTATCTTTACGGCGGCTGGCTGACCATGGGCATGGTGCTTTCGCTGCCCATGTTGGCGATCGGCATCTGGGCCATGGTCCACGCCATGCGCAAGGGGGAGCAAGCGCCCGTTGCCTGAATTGCCGCTGCGGCAGAAAATCGCCCGCCTGATCGAAGCCACCGGTCCCATCAGACTCGCCCAGTACATGCACATCTGCATGGCCGACCCCGTGCATGGATACTATGCCAGCCGGACTGCAATCGGCGCGGGCGGCGATTTCATCACGTCACCACAAGTGAGCCAGATGTTTGGCGAACTCGTTGGCATCTGGTGCGCAGCAACATGGCAAGCCATCGGCAGCCCCGCAAGCTTCGTGCTTGCCGAGCCAGGTCCGGGCCTCGGCACGATGATGCACGACCTGTTGCGCGCGGGGGCAAGCGTGCCGGGCTTTCGCGAGGCGGCAAGCGTGCGGCTCATCGAAACGAGCCCGCCGATGATTGCAGCGCAGCGCTCGAAACTGGCGGAAATGCCGTTCGAAATCGGCTGGACCGACCGGCTGGAAGCGGTGGAAGACGGACCGTTGATCCTCGTTGCGAACGAGTTTCTGGATGTCCTGCCGGTCAGGCAATTCGTCAAGGCCGGAGGCATCTGGCGCGAGCGCTGCGTCGGCATGGCGGGCGACGGGAAACTGGCGTCCATGCTCGGGCCGGCGCTTGCGGATGTTTCGCTGCTGCCCGCCGGGCACGAAACGGAACCGGACGGATCGGTTTTCGAATATGCCCCGGCGCGCGAAGCCTGGGTCGAAACACTGGCCCGGCGTCTTTCGGAAACTGGCGGGGCAGCATTGCTGATCGACTACGGCCATTCGCAATCGGGATTCGGTGAAACCTTTCAGGCAATGAAAGCACACGCGCCGGCCGATCCCTTCGCCGAACCCGGCCTTGCCGACATGACCAGCCATGTCGATTTCGGCGCCATCGCAAATGCCGCCTCGAAAGCCGGAGTTTCGGTGTCACCGGTCATGACGCAAGGGGACTTTCTGCTTGCAATGGGCATCGCGGGGCGCGCCGGAACGCTGGGAGCCGGCAGGTCCGCCGCCGAACAGGAACGAATCCGTGCGGCAGCGCATCGCCTTGTGCTTGCCGGGGAGATGGGCGGGCTGTTCAAGGTGATCGCGCTTTGCGCAAAACATAACGCTTCCGCAATGAACGGCCTGCCGCCTTACCCTGCGACCACCGGCGCCGTTGAGGCGCTATCCGGCAATTGACACATGGTGGTCGCCACAGCACTCTCCCGGCCATGAAATGCGGCACATTCGAAATGCTTCGACGATGACGGCGCTCGACCCGGTGACCTGCGAAGGCCTGGACGCCTTTTCAGACCGTGTGGCGCACGGTTTCTTCACCCGCAAGGGCGGAATGTCATCCGGCCTGTATGAAGGCCTCAATGCCGGTCTTGGTTCTTCGGACGACCGCGACACCGTTCTCGCAAACCGTTCACTGGTAGCACAGCATCTTGGCGCGCGAGGCGAATTCATCGCAACGCCGCACCAGACGCATTCGAGCGATGTTCTGGTCGTGCGCGAGCCATGGAAAGGCACGCGCCCTGTGGCAGACGCGGTCGTGACCGATGTTCCGGGCCTTGCCCTTGGCATTCTTACCGCTGATTGCGGCCCGGTGCTGTTCGCGGACCTTGAGGCAGGCATCGTCGGCGCTGCCCATGCCGGCTGGAAAGGCGCGACCGGCAGCATCCTCGAAAACACGCTTGAGACGATGGAAAGCCTGGGTGCGCGGCGTGGTTCGATCATCGCTTCGCTCGGTCCGACCATCAGCCAGCGCAAATACGAGGTCGGGCCGGAATTCGTCGAAAGGCTGTTGGCGCTTGATACGTACAATGAGTCATTCTTTGCGCCCGCGCCTAGGCTCGGGCATGCCTTTTTCGACCTGCCCGCCTATATCCTGTCCCGGCTTGCCGCCGCCGGCGTCGATGCCAGATGGACAGGCCAATGCACTTATGCCGATCCGGAGCGTTTCTTCTCGTACCGGCGCACTACGCACAGGGGCGAGCCCGACTATGGCCGCCAGATATCGTCTATCTTGATCAGGGAGTAAGTCATGGCGCTTCATTTTTCCAAGGCCGAGTACGAAGGCAGGATGGAAAGGCTCGTGGCGGTCATGACCGAGCGCAAGCTCGACTGCATGCTGCTTTTCGCGCAGGAGAGCATGTACTGGCTCACCGGCTACGACACCTTCGGCTTTTGCTTCTTCCAGTGCCTGGTGGTGAAACGCAGCGGCGAGATGACACTCCTGACTCGCGCCCCGGACCTTCGCCAGGCGCGCCATACCTCCATCATCGAGAATATCGTCATCTGGACCGACCGCGAAGGCAGCGATCCGACTTCGGACCTTCACAGCCTGATGTCGGAGATGGATCTGGTTGGCGCGAGCATCGGCATCGAATACGGGACGGTCGGGCTGACCGCCAAGAACGGCGTGGCGCTGGAAACGCGCCTGAAGGGCTTTGGCGAATTGCGGGATGCGACCGGCCTCGTCACCCGCCTGAGGATGGTCAAGTCAAAGGCGGAACTCGCCCATGTGAAGAAGGCCGGCGAACTTGCCGACGCCGCGCTGGACGCGGCGATAGCCGAGACTAAGGCCGGCGCCGACGAAGGCCGGATCCTTGCAGCCATGCATTCGGCCATATTCGAAGCCGGCGGCGACTATCCCGGAAATGAGTTCATCATCGGATCGGGCAAGGATGCGCTCTTGTGCCGCTACAAGGCCGGGCGGCGCAAGCTCAACAAGAACGATCAATTGACGCTTGAATGGGCCGGAACCTGGGCGCATTACCATGCCGCCATGATGCGCACGATCATCATCGGCAAGCCCTCGCCCCGCCACCTTGAGCTTTACGAAGCCTGCCGCGAGGCGCTCGTCCAGTGCCGCGAGGCAACCCAGGTCGGCAATCCGATATCCGCGATCTTCGACGCCCATGCCAAGGTTCTTGACAATGCCGGCATGGCCCGCCACCGCCTCAATGCCTGCGGCTATTCGCTGGGCGCCAGCTTCGCGCCCTCCTGGATGGACGCGCCGATGATCTATGCCGACAATTCGACGATCATCGAGGAGAACATGGTGCTGTTCCTGCACATGATCATCGCGGACAGCGACACTGAGACGGCGATGACGCTCGGCCAGAGTTTTGTCACCAGAAAAGCCGGTCCACAGTCACTTTCAAGACACGAAATCGACCTGATCGTCCGATAACCGATCACAGCGTTTGACCGCCGGGGGGAGTTGGCGGTATTTGAGTATCGATTTCATGGCGCACAACTGCGCCAAACGAGAGGTTGCAATGGTCGCTTCGCGGGTATTTTCGACTTTGCGCTCCGGTCGCGGCGCCATTTTGGCTTTCGCCGCGGCGGCTGCCCTTGCGGGTTGCAATACCGGTTCGGTGACGGATGGTTTAACGCCGACGGCGCAAATGCGTCAGGTTCCGCCCGCCGACATACAGGGCGAGACTGCCCTTGCACCCCAGATGGCGACGCCGGCCGGTCCCGATGCCGCGCTGGCGACAGGGACCGCGGTCGCGCCGGCTGGAACAAAGCCGGCGGCCACGCAGCAGGCGTCGCTTGGCTCGGCGCTGGAACCTGTGTCTTTTCTGCCGGTTACAGGCGCGCCGCAATCGGCAGTGACCAGCCTTGCAACATCGATGCGGCAGGCCGCGAAGAACGAGAAAGTTCCCGTGGTCGTTTCGATCGAGCAGGGCGCCAAGTTCCAGATCAAGGGCTATTTCTCCGCCCTCAACGACGGCAACGGAACGATCCTTGTGTATGTCTGGGATGTGCTCGACAGCAGCGGCGCGCGTGTTCACCGCATTTCCGGCCAGGAACGCAGCGGAAGCAGCACAGGCGATCCGTGGGTGGGCATTAAGCCCGAAGTCTATGCCCGCGTTGCCGACATCACGATGAGCAGCCTGCGGACCTGGATGTCCACCCGCGGCAATCCGGGCTGATTCGCAAATTCCGGCATGTGTTGAAATCGGCCTTGCGCCATTGATAGCCGGCGAAGCTTCCCCTATACAGCCCGCACGCTCCCACCGGCAGGCTGACGGCACATGAAACTCTTTGCAGGCAACTCCAACCGCGTCCTTGCAGAGCAGATTACCAAGTACCTCGAAATTCCCCTCGGCAAGGCGAGTGTACGGCGCTTCGCCGATCAGGAGATCTTTGTCGAGATTCTGGAAAATGTCCGCGGCGAAGACTGCTTCATTTTGCAGTCGACCTCCTA
>JBGSJA010000323.1:0-2586 GCA_041742235.1 Salaquimonas sp.
GCGCGCGCGCGAGGCGGAGGCGCGCATGGCGGAGCTTGTCGCCAGCCAGAACGAGTTGACCGGCCGCATGGCGGCGATGTCGGAGCATCTGGGCGCGCGGCAGGGCGAGATGATGCGCCTTGTCAGCGAACGGCTTGAGGCCGTGACCGGGCGCGTTTCGCAATCGCTGGTCGACACCACAAAATCCACGCAGGAGAGCCTTTCCAAGTTGCAGGAACGCCTTGCCGTGATCGACACGGCGCAGAACAACATCACCGCCCTGACCGGCCAGGTGGTGCAGCTCCAGAACATCCTCGCCAACAAGCAGACCCGCGGCGCCTTCGGCGAGGCGCGCATGGCGGCCATCGTTGCCGACGGCCTGCCGCAGGGCGCCTACGAGTTCCAGTTCACGCTTTCGAATGGGGCGCGGCCCGACTGCATCATCCACATGCCCAACGACACGCCGCCGCTGGTGGTCGATGCAAAATTCCCGCTGGAATCATGGAACGCCATACGCTCCGCCGAGACGCCGGAACGCGAGAAGATCGCGCAGCAAATGTTCCGCCGTGATGTCGAGACGCATATCAAGGCGATTGCCGAGCGCTATTTCCTGCCGGGGGAGACGCAGGACACCGCCTTCATGTTCGTGCCGTCGGAATCGGTCTTTGCCGAGATCCACGAAAAGCATGAGAGCCTCGTCACGCGGGCGCACAAGGCGCGGATCGTCATCGTCTCGCCGTCGCTGCTGATGCTGTCGATCCAGGTGATCCAGTCGGTGCTGAAGGATCACCGAATGCGCGAGCAGGCGCATCTCATCCAGGGCGAGGTCATCCGCCTGATGGAGGATGTCAACCGGCTCGACGATCGGGTGCGCAAGCTCGGCAATCATTTCGGCATGGTAACGAAGGACGTGGAGGACGTGCTGACCTCCACCGGCAAGTTGACGCGGCGCGGCTCGAAGATCGCCGACCTCGATTTCGAGGAGGCGAGGACCGCGCTGGAGACGCCCCGGCCCCGGCTAAAAGCAGTGGACTAGCCTTGCATCTGGCCGCGCAAGTCGGAAAGGCGAGTGAAGGCAGGCAGTCAGAAAGCGCTGCGGCTCCTCAGCGCCGCCGACAGCGTACCCTCGTCGAGATAGTCGAGTTCGCCGCCGACCGGCACGCCATGGGCAAGACGGCTGACCTTGACGCCGGTTCCGGCTAGCTGATCCGAGATGTAGTGCGCGGTCGTCTGCCCCTCTACCGTGGCGTTGACCGCGATGATCACTTCCTTCACAGGCGAACCGTCGGCCGCGACACGATTAACGAGGCCGGCAATGGTGAGGTCTTCCGGCCCGATGCCATCGAGCGGCGAAAGCGTGCCGCCGAGCACGTGGTAGAGGCAGTTCATCGCGCCGGCCCGCTCCAGCGCCCACAAGTCGGAGACATCCTCGACCACGATCAGCGTGGAAGCGTCGCGGCGCGAATCGGCGCAGACCATGCACGGGTCGGACGTATCGACATTTCCGCAAGTCGAGCAGATGCGAACCTTCGCCGCAGCTTCCGCCGCTGCTGCCGCCAGGGGCACGAGCAGGGCATCCTTCTTCTTGATGAGTTGCAGCGCCGCACGCCGCGCCGAACGCGGCCCGAGCCCAGGCAACCGCGCAAGAAGCTGGATCAGGCGTTCGATTTCGGGTCCGGTGATGTGGGAGGACATGGTGAAACGTGGTTCGTTGTTCGTGGCTCGTTCTTCGATACGTGGTTCGAACGGCGAATTGCGAACCACGAACCACACCTAGAACGGCAATTTCATCCCCGGCGGGATCGGCAGGCCGGCCGTCAGTTCGCGCGTCCGCTCGGCAACGTGCTGTTCCACCTTCGCCTTGGCGTCGGCGTGAGCGGCGACGATCAGGTCCTCGAGGATTTCCGCCTCGTCCGCCTTCACAAGCGAGGGATCCATATCGATGGCCTTCATGTCGCCCTTGCCATTGAGCGTGACCTTGACGAGGCCGCCGCCGGCCTGGCCGGTGATCTCGAGCGAAGACAGTCCCTCCTGCATCTCCTGCATTTTGGACTGCATTTCCTTCACCTTGCCCATGAGGCCCATGATGTCTTTCATCTCAAAACCTTCCTATTCGAAGAAATCGTCGAGACCTTCGCGGGTCTCCGCCTCGGCCAAGGCCTGCTCGCCAGTCTCTCCGGCTTCCTGCCGCAGCTGCACATCGACAATCCGGCTACCGGGGAAGCGGCTCAAAATGGCTGCCACGACCGGGTCCTCGCGCGCCGCCTCTGTGCGCTGGCCCATCTCGGCCTTTTCCAGTTCGTCCAGCGTGGGCGCGCCGCCTTCGCGGCTGACGACGAGCGACCAGCGCTTCCCGGTCCAGGCAAGCAGCTTCTGGCCAAGATCGGAAACGAAATTGGCCGGCGGATTGCCGGCAAGGCTGAATTCCATGTGCCCGTCACGAAAGCCGACGAGCCGCACATTGTTCCGCAGGATGGTTTTCAGGCGGATCTCCCGTTTGTCCTCGCAAAGCAGGATCAGATCCTCGAAACGCCCCAGTTCCAGCACCGGAGCGGCGGCAGCAGGCGAGGGCGCAGCCTGCGGACGCGAGGCTTCCAGCCGCTGGCC
>JBGSJA010000324.1:0-4931 GCA_041742235.1 Salaquimonas sp.
CCCTCCAGCATCACGACATGGTTCGCCAGCCGCGCCACCTCGGCAGCCGAATGGCTGACATAGAGGATCGGGATCTTCATCTCGTCCCGCATCTTCTCCAGATAGGGCAGGATCTCGCCTTTGCGCGATTCGTCGAGCGAGGACAGCGGCTCGTCCATCAGCATCAGGCGCGGGGCGCTCAGCAGGGCCCGCGCCAGCGCCACGCGCTGCTTTTCGCCGCCCGAAAGCGCCTGCGGCCTGCGGGCAAGCAGCGATATCAGGTCGAAGTCCTCGACCACCGATTCCACCGATGGTCCCGGGCTCGTTGCCCGTCTGGCGGCGAATTCGAGGTTTCCCGCCACGCTGAGGTGCTGGAACAGCCGCGCGTCCTGGAAGACATAGCCTATGGCGCGCCGATGCGGCGGCACGAAATGGTTGCCATCCTGCCAGACGGTTCCGCTGACCGCGATGCGACCCGTCGCGCCCGGCTCCAGCCCGGCAATGATGCGCAGCAAGGTCGTCTTTCCGGACCCCGAACGCCCGAACAGCGCCGTGATGCCGGAAAGCGGAATTCGCTCGTCGACGGCGAGCGAAAACGCGCCCCGCGAAAGTTCGACCGACACCTCCAGCATGGTCATGCGGCAGGCTCGGGGAAGCGGCGGTTCACCACATAGATGAGCAGCAGCACCGCGAACGAGAAGGCGAGCAGGATGGCCGACAGCACATGCGCATCGGCATGGTTGATGGTCTCTACATGTTCATAGATCGCGATGGAAACCACCTTCGTCTGGCCCGGAATGTTGCCGCCGACCATCAGCACGACGCCGAACTCGCCGATGGTATGGGCGAAGCTCAGCACCGCCGCCGTCAGGAAGCCGCGCTTGGCGAGCGGCATTGCAACGGAAAAAAAGCGGTCAAGTGGCCCCGCGCGCAAGGTCGCGGCCGCTTCAAGCGGGCTGCGGCCCAGCGCCTCGAACGCGGATTGCAGCGGCTGGACCGCAAAGGGCAGCGAGTAGATTACCGAAGCCACCACAAGTCCGGCGAACGAGAAAGTGAGCGTCGTTCCCGTCGCCTGCAGCCAGAACCCGCCAAGCGTCGATTTCGGACTGAACGCGATCAGCATGTAGAAGCCCAGCACTGTTGGCGGCAGCACCAGCGGAAGTGCGGTGATGGCCTCGATGGCTGGCTTGATCCGCGCCTGCGTGAAGGCGAGCCACCAGGCAAGCGGCGTTGCGATCACCATGAGGATCGCCGTGGTGATCGCCGCCAGCTGGATGGTCAGGATCAGCGGTCCGGTATCGGGCAGGAATTCGTTCATGAACTCCCATAACCGAATGCAGCCGCGATTTCACGCGCCTTGGGACCTCGCAAAAACTCGAGGAATGCTTTCGCCGCCTCGTTGTTTTCGCCCTTCTTCAGAAGGATCGCATCCTGGCGGATCGGCTCGAACCATTCTTGCGGCACCTCGAACAGCGATCCGGCTACCGGCCTCTCCGGGTTCTTGACGGCAGACAGCGCGACAAAGCCGAGCTGCGCAGCGCCACTTTGCGTCATCGCGAATGCCTGCCCGATGTTTTCACCCATCACGATTTTCGGCTGGACCGCATCCCAAAGCGCCATGGACTGGAGCGCCTGCCGCGCCGCCACGCCATAGGGGGCAAGTTCGGGGTTCGCGATGGCGATCTTGAGTGTTGCCGGGTCGATCAGCGCCGCCTTGGGATCGGCCCCGATCCGGCCGGTATCCACGCTCCACAGCGCCAGCCGGCCAACCGAATAGGTGAATCGGCTGCCAGCAATGCCATTGCCGTCCGCCTCGATTTTCTCCGGTGTCTTCGCATCCGCCGAGAGCAGCACGTCGAACGGCGCGCCCTGGGTGATCTGCGCATAGAGCTTTCCGGTCGATCCGGTTGTGAAGGTTGCCGTCTGGCCGGTCTCAGCCGTGAATGCTTTTCCGATCGCCTCGGCTGCTCCCGCAAAGTTCGCGGCAACGGCAACAAGCGCCTCTCCTGCACGGGCGGTTACTGGAATGGCAAGGACCAGCATGAACGCCAGACCGGGCAGCATGCGGCGCATGAAATCCCCTGGAGCGGAAAGGTGTCGCGTCGCCCTGCCGCCAAAGACGGCGCGCAGCCTGCTCCTGTGTCCGTTCCGTTCAGCTCCCATGGGCGCAGTCTTGCCGCCTCCCGCCGACTTGGCAAGCACCGGTCAGAACAACGCCGGACTGATGCCGCCGTTCTCGAGTACGGTTTCCATGACGGAGTAGGTATGCGTCTGGCTGACGCCGGGCAGTGCCCCGATCCGGTCGCCCAATACTTGTCGATAATGCGCCATGTCCCTTGCGCGGACCTTCAGCAGATAGTCGAAACCGCCTGCGATCATGTGCGCCGATTCCACCTCTGCAATCCGCCTCACCTCGGCATTGAACCGGTCGAGCACGTTGGTGGTCGTGCGCTCCAGCGAGACCTGCACGAAGACCAATGTTTCGAGGCCCACGTGGGCAGGATCGATCAGCGCGCGGTAGCCGCTGATATAGCCCTCGCGCTCCAGCCGGCGCACGCGCTCGGTGCAGGGCGTCTTGGATAGGCTGACGGTTTCCGAAAGCTCGGTTATGGTCATGCGCCCGTCGGCCTGCAAAGCCTTCAGGATCTTGCGGTCGATTGCATCCAGCATGTCGTCGATCCAGTGAAAAACACCGCGCGTTGAGCATACTTAAGTGAACATCACAAGCAGAATTGGCTAAGTGAGTGATATTGTACTTTTCACCTCGATGGAGCTGACCATGCAGGAAAGATTGCGCCTCGCCATTCGCCGCAACACGCTTCGCGACGAGGCGCAATGCGTTGCGGAACTGAAGGAGCTGCTGGCGCTTTCGATTGAAGAGCGGGAGCAGATCGCGCGCAAGGCAGCCGACCTCGTCAGCGACATCCGCGCGGTGGCGACGCCGGGGCTGATGGAGAAGTTCCTGGCGCAATACGGCCTCAACACCGACGAGGGCGTGGCGCTGATGTGCCTTGCCGAGGCTTATCTTCGCACGCCCGACGCCGCGACGCTGGATGCGCTCATTTCCGACAAGATCGGCGAGGGCGACTGGTCGCGCCATCTGGGCCGGGCCGAATCCTCGCTTGTCAATGCCTCCACCTGGGCGCTGATGCTGACCGGCAAGGTTTTCCGCACCATTCCCGCGCGCGCCGAAGACCTTGCCTCGGTCATGCACGGCGTCGTGCGCCGCCTTGGCGAGCCGGTGGCGCGCACCGCGGTTGGCGAAGCGATGCGCCTGCTCGGCCGGCAGTTCGTGCTGGGCCGCGACATCTCCGAGGCGATGAAGAATGCCGGCCCGGAGATGGAAGAGGGATATCTCCACTCTTTCGACATGCTGGGCGAGGCGGCCAGAACCGCGCGCGACGCATCGCGCTATTTCGCCTCCTACGCCAACGCCATCACGGTGATCGGCAACCACGCGTACAAGCGCGACTGCCACGACAATCCCGGTATCTCGGTGAAGCTCTCGGCACTGCATCCGCGCTACGAGACGGTGAACCGCGCCCGCGTGATGATGGAACTGGTGCCGCGCGTAATCGAACTGGCGCGGCTTGCCAAGTCGGTGAACATTCCGTTGGCGATCGACGCCGAAGAGGCCGACCGGCTGGAGCTCTCGCTCGACATCTTCGATGCCGTGCTGGCGGATCCCGCGCTTGCCGGATGGGATGGCCTCGGCATGGTGGTGCAGGCCTATTCGCGCCGCGCGCCGGCGTTGATCGACGTTCTCTACGACCTTGCCGGCATGCATGGGCGGCGCATTTCCGTGCGCCTCGTCAAGGGCGCCTACTGGGACAGCGAGATCAAGCACGCGCAGGTGCAGGGCGCGGAAGGCTATCCGGTCTTCACCCGCAAGGAGACGACCGACCTTTCCTGGCTCGCCTGCGGGAAGAAGCTGCTGGGCATGACCGACCGCATCTACCCGCAATTCGCCACGCACAACGCGCATTCGGTGACCGCCATCGCCGAAATGGCGCTTCCCGGCCAGCGCATCGAGTTCCAGCGCCTGCACGGCATGGGCGAGACGCTGCACGAGATCGCCCGCAAGCGCGACGGCCACCGCCGCCGCGTCTATGCGCCCGTTGGCGTGCACAAGGACCTGCTTGCCTATCTCGTGCGCCGTCTGCTGGAGAACGGCGCGAATTCCTCCTTCGTCCACCGCATCCTCGACAAGTCGATCCCCGCGCAGGAGATCGCCGCCGACCCGGTTGCCGCTGTGGAAGCCGCAAACCCGCTGTCGCATCCCGCGATCCCGCTGCCGAAGGACCTCTATGCCCCCGAGCGGGAAAATTCGCGCGGCTGGAACCTGATGGACCCCGCCGTGCTGGTCGAGCTTGAAGCTGCGATGGAGCCATACCGTGAGATGCGCTGGGGCGCAGGCGCGGGACGGGAATTGCGCAACCCGGCCAACCGCGAGGAGATTGTCGGAAACGTCATCGACGCCGGACCCAAGGACGCCGAGGCCGCAATTACCCGTTCCGTTGCCGCAGCGCCCGGCTGGGCCGCATGGCCGGTCCATGCCCGCGCCACGCTGCTGGAAAAGACAGCCGACCTTTACGAGGCCCACGCGCCCGAACTGATGGCGATTGCCGTGCGCGAGGCCGGCAAGACCCGCTTCGACGCCGTCGCCGAAGTGCGCGAGGCGGTCGATTTCCTGCGCTACTACGCGGCGCAGGCCCGCACCGCCATGGCCGGCCGCGAAGCCCTGGGCGCCATCGTGTGCATCTCGCCGTGGAACTTCCCGCTGGCGATCTTCACCGGCCAGATCGCCGGCGCGCTGGCAGCGGGCAATACCGTCGTCGCCAAGCCGGCCGAGCAAACGCCGCTGATCGCCGCGCGCGCCGCAAGGCTTTTCATGGAAGCCGGCCTGCCCAAGGGCGTGCTGGAAATCGTGCAGGGCGACGGCGCGGTGATCG
>JBGSJA010000325.1:0-5571 GCA_041742235.1 Salaquimonas sp.
CGAGGGCGTGTTTCGCAATGGCGACAGCCCGGACCCGCAAAGCCGCATGCCGGGCGGTGACGATCTGGTCATGAACATGTTGGTGCGCCTTGGCGGCACCACGATGATGGCATCGGACGCGCCGGAGGGCTGGTATTCCGATCCAACGGGATTTGCAGTGACCATCTCGCCGGAATCGCTCGAGGATTTCGACCGTGTATGGAGCGAGCTTTCCGGCAACGCCCGCAAGGTTTCCATGGAACCGGGCGAGACATTTTGGGCAGAGCGTTTCGGCATGTTCACCGACCGATACGGCACGCCGTGGATGCTGAACTACACCGGCAACAAGGCGATGGGTGGCGCGCAATGAACGCCAAGGTGAGAACCTGCCTGTGGTTCGAAAAAGGCGTTGAAGAAGCGGTGCGGCTTTACGTGTCGCTGCTGCCGGATTCGCGCATCGAGCAAGTCGTGACCTATGACCATTTGCTCGGTCCGCCGCATGGCGACGTAAAGGTCATCGACTTCACGCTGGCGGGCACTGCGTACCAGGCCATGGAGGCAGGGCCGCACGAATATTTCAACGACGCCATGTCCATTTCGGTTGCGACCGGGGATCAAGATGAAACCGACCGGCTTTGGACGGCGTTGACCGCCGATGGCGGCAGGCCGGTTCAGTGCGGCTGGCTGAAGGACCGCTGGGGCGTTTCCTGGCAGATCGTTCCCAAGCGGTTGTTCGAAATGACCGCAGATACCGACAAGGCCGCCGCGCGGCGGGCCCTGTTTGCAATGCTGGAAATGCAGAAGATCGACATCGCCGAGCTGGAACGGGCGTTCCACGGCCAAGCTTGAGGGGGACTACATGCTGGATGTTACAAAAACCGGAATGCGCGGGATCGGGCTTTCGATTCCGCACGTGATCAGCCGGGCTGACGAGCATTGCCTCGTCATTCCCGTCAGCGGACCGATGGCTTCGATGCCGCAATTCGCGCCGCCGAAATTTGCCGAGCTTCATGCCTTCATGCAGCGGATGGCAATCAAGCCTTCGGGGCCCGGCTTCTTCCGCTACCGGCGTTTCGACGAGCACGGAACTGTCGAACTGGAAGTCGGCAGCCCCGTGAAGGCGGGCGCAGGCGGCAGCGATGGCGTCAAACCTTCAACGCTGCCGGCAGGGCGGTACGCATCGGCGGTTTATACCGGCCCATACGACCGCCTCTATGACGGGTTTCTGATGCTCGAAGGCTGGATGCGCGGACGCGGCCTCGAAGCTGACGGCGAGCCGGGCGAACCGGCCTGCCAACTCGAAATCTACCGGGTTTCGCCAGTGGACGAGAACGACCCGGCGAAGCTGGTGACGGAACTGCTGGTCAAGCTGGCCGGTACAAGCGAGGAGGAATTTCAATGAGTTATGTCGACGGGTTCGTAGTGCCGGTGCCGACCGGCAACCGCGACAAATATATCGGGCTCGCCCGCGAGATGGCGGAGATCTTCAAGGAATGCGGGGCGATTTCCGTGACCGAATGCTGGGGCGACGACGTGCCCGATGGCGAGGTGACATCGTTTCCGATGGCCGTGAAACTGGAGCCGGGAGAAACGGTGGTGTTTTCCTTCACGCTCTGGCCATCGCGCCAGGCGCGGGACGAAGGCATGAAAAAGGCCATGGCCGATCCGCGCATGCAGATGGACCCCTCGACCTTTCCCTTCGACGGCAAGCGGATGATCTGGGGCGGGTTTACGCCGATCGTGACCGCGTGAACCGGCGGGGCGCCTGCAGCCCCCGTCAGTCCTTCTTCTGCGGAATGACGCGGATGCCCAGTTCCTGAAGCTATTTGGGTGTCATAGCCATTTATCTGGTGAACAGAATGCCTAAAACTGCAACTACTAACGTAATGATTCCTCCAGTGATAACCGGATGCCCCTCCACCAACGTAATATACTTATTTTTGCTTTTGCTCTCATTCGTAATCAAAATATCCTTTCCAGAAGCATATTCATGAACTTCTACCAACTGATTTGCCAAATAGCTGTCTAGAAGCTTCTCCATAGGGGTAACATCAATTGTAGCTCCATTATTTTGGTCGCACGCTTCAAGGGCATCATAGTAGGGCTTTTTGTTTGCAGCTATTTGCTCTGGTATTGTGATCACACCAGGTATTTGATTGCCCAGTTTGGCGCACAATATCAGGTATGATACAATCCTAGATGTACGACCATTGCCATCTGCAAAGGGATGTATCCAGTTTAGGCGCCACATCGCAAATGAGGCCAAATGAATTGCGCTCTTGCGATCAAAGTTATCATTGATATAATCGCAAAACTGCTCAATTAACTCTGGCACTTCTTCAGGAGTCGGCGGCTCATGTCTGCTACCTCTAATTTTGATAGCTCCAGATCGAAAAACTCCCGGATTTTTATGAACCCCTTCCAAAGCAATACGGTTTAACTTCAATAATAAAGACGGCTTCAGTTTATAATTCTTATTCTTTCGCCATTTGCTTAGTTCTAGCATGGCCGCATCGAATTGTCGAAATCCATTTTCGACTTCAGCGCGAGCGCGCTCATCAATGTCCGAAATAAGTTCGGCTTCTTCGGCTTCGCTTGTTCGATCAGCGTTTTTATGCACCAACTATTCGCCCTTGACGCCTAACTTTTGAGCCGTTCGAATAACCAAATCTCTGGTAATGTGATCATTTTCGATTTTTGTCGAGCCATAAACAAAGCTGTTTCTTTGCTCTTCTTTTTGTTTCGAACTCATTTGAACAGTACTCGCGAGTTTGTACATCTCTTTCATCTTGTTCATGATGAATCCCTCTCCCGAATCAGGTTGACAATTTTTCATGAATATAAGGGATTGGCGAAAATTGTTAATAGGTGCTTAAACTTTTAATTGCGGAATGACGCGGATGCCCAGTTCCTGAAGCTGCTTGGGTGTCGCCTCGCCCGGCGCGCCCATCAGCAGGTCCACGGCCTGCTGGTTCATCGGGAACAGCGCGATGTCGCGCAAATTCTTCGCGCCGCAAATCAGCATGACCATACGGTCGATGCCCGCCGCCATGCCGCCATGCGGCGGCGCACCATACTGGAAGGCGCGATAAAGGCCGCCGAACTGCTCGATCACGTCCTCGCGCTCCATGCCGACCTTCTCGAATGCCTTGACCATCAATTCCGGAAGATGGTTGCGCAGGCCGCCGGAGACGATTTCGAAGCCGTTGCAGACGAGGTCGTACTGGAACGCCTTGATCGTCAGCGGGTCCTGGTGATCCAGCGCCTCCATGCCGCCCTGCGGCATCGAGAAGGGGTTATGCGAGAAGTCGATCTTCTTCTCGTCCTCGTTCCATTCGTAGAACGGGAAGTCGATGATCCAGGCCAGCTCGAAGCTGTTCTCGTCAAGAAGGCCAAGCTCCTGCCCTGCCCTGTCGCGCGCCGCGCCGGCGAACTTGTAGAACTTGGTCGGATCGCCTGCCGCGAAAAACACTGCATCGCCGTCGTCAAGGCCGAGTTGCACCCGGATCGCCTCGGTGCGCTCCTCGCCGATATTCTTGGCGATCGGACCAGCGCCCTCGAGCTTCTCGCCTTCCTTGCGCCAGAAAATGTAGCCAAGACCCGGCTGGCCTTCGCCCTGCGCCCAGGAGTTCATCCGGTCGCAGAAGGCGCGGGAACCGCCGGTACGGGCCGGGATCGCCCAGACGCGGTTCTTTTCCGATGAAGCGAGGATGTTGGCGAAGACCTTGAAGCCCGATCCGGCGAAGTGTTGCGAGACATCCTGCATCTCGATCGGGTTGCGCAGGTCCGGCTTGTCGGAGCCGTACTTTGCGATCGCATCGTCATAGGGAATGCGGCGGAAGGTCTGCGACACGGATTTGCCGTTCGCGAATTCCTCGAACACGCCGCGCAGCACCGGCTCCATGGTGCCCAGGATGTCTTCCTGCGTGACGAAGCTCATCTCGACGTCGAGCTGGTAGAATTCGCCATAGAAGCGGTCGGCGCGCGGGTCTTCATCGCGGAAGCAGGGCGCGATCTGGAAGTAGCGGTCGAAGCCCGCGACCATCAGCAACTGCTTGTACATTTGCGGGGCCTGCGGCAGCGCGTAGAACTGGCCCGGATGCAGGCGCGAGGGCACGAGGAAGTCGCGCGCTCCTTCCGGCGAGGAAGCCGTCAGGATCGGCGTCTGGAATTCGTTGAAGCCAGCCTCGCCCATGCGCTTGCGCATGGAGGCGATGACCTTTTGCCGCGTCATGATGTTGGCGTGCATCGTGTCGCGGCGCAAATCGAGGAAGCGGTAGCGCAGGCGGATATCCTCGGGATAATCCGGCTCGCCGAATACCGGAAGCGGCAATTCCTCGGACCTCGACAGGACCTCGATCTCGGTGGCGAAAACCTCGATCTCGCCGGTCGCAAGATTCGGGTTCACTGCAGCGCCATCGCGCTCCTTGACCTTGCCGTCGACGCGGATCACCCATTCGCCACGCACTGTCTCGGCAATCGAAAATGCCGGCGAATCGGGGTCGGCGACAATCTGGGTGATGCCGTAATGGTCGCGCAGATCGATGAACAGCAGGCCGCCATGGTCGCGCACCCTGTGCACCCAGCCCGACAGCCGCGCCGCGCCGCCGACATCGGCCTTGCGCAACTGCCCGCAGAGATGGCTGCGATAGGCCGGCAATGCCCCCGCTTCGGATGGCGCCGCGCTCTTTTCAGCCTTGGCCTTTGCAGGCGCCTTTTTGCCGACCGTCTTTTCCATGGCTCGAACTTTCCGGTAGATGCGCCGGGCGGTGGGCAGGCGCGCAATAAGCGCCGCCGATCCGGCCCGAAATGACCCGATGAGCGGCGAAAAACGCACGGGCCACGGCTGTTGTCAACCCAGGCCCTATAACAGGGGACAAGCCGATCCCGCTCCTATATAAATTTAAGCATGAATGCGATTCCGATTATTTCCACAACCGATGCTCTGGCCGAAATCTGCAAGCGGCTCGCCCAATCCGATTTCGTCGCCGTCGACACCGAATTCATGCGCCAATCGACCTATTGGCCCAATCTGTGCCTGATTCAGCTGGCCACGCCCGACGCCGAGGCCATCGTCGATCCGATCGCCGACAAGCTCGATCTGGCGCCGTTTTTTGAGCTGATGGCTGACCCTGGCGTCGTCAAGGTGTTCCACGCCGCGCGCCAGGACGTCGAGATCGTCCACAATCTGGCCGGCATCATCCCGCTGCCGATTTTCGACACTCAGATCGCGGCGATGGTCTGCGGCTTCGGCGAGGCGGCCAGCTACGGCGCGCTGGTGAAGCGGCTGATGCGCAAGAACCTCGACAAAAGCTCGCGCTTCACCGACTGGTCGCGCCGCCCGCTCAGCGACAAGCAACTGCATTACGCGCTCGGCGACGTCACCCATCTGCGCGGCATCTATCTGAAATTGAAGAACCGGCTGGAAGCGACCGGCCGCGCCTCCTGGCTGGACGAGGAAATGGCCGAGCTGGTCGATCCGGGCAATTACGAGACAAAGCCCGAAGACGCCTGGAGGCGGCTGAAGATGCGGGCGCGCTCGCCGAGCGAGCTGGCGATCATGATCGAGGTCGCCGCGTGGCGCGAGCGCGC
>JBGSJA010000326.1:0-1690 GCA_041742235.1 Salaquimonas sp.
CGCGCGCCCTGTTCCATCGGTCAGCACCTGGCGAAGCATGGCGTTCATCATGCCAAGTTCGCGCGAGCCGACGACCCTTGGCTGCGGTACGTCTTTGCGCTCGTACAAGATGTCACCACCCGCAGAGGTCACCCGCCGCACTAGCCAGGGCGTCACGGCATACCCGCCATTTGAAAACGGCGCGTAAGCAGCCGTCAGTTCCGCGAGCGTGACTTCCGATGTGCCAAGCGCGATCGAGGCATTCTTCTCCAGCGAAGACTTGATGCCCAGCCGCTGAGCGGTTTCCGCCACCGTCTTCGGCCCGACCTCCATGACGAGCTGCGCCGCCACGGTGTTGAGCGAGTCCGCGAGCGCGGTACTCAGCGTCACCGTCCCGCGATATTCCTTGTCGTAGTTTTCCGGCGTCCACTTGCCGATGCGCACCGGCGCATCCTCGCGCACGGTCTGCGGCGTGCGCCCGGCCTCCAGCGCGGCAAGGTAGACGAAGGGCTTGAATGCCGAACCTGGCTGGCGTTTGGCCTCGGCTGCGCGGTTGAACTGGCTTTTCGCGTAGTCCGCGCCGCCGACCAGCGCACGGACGGCGCCCGTTCCGTCGAGGGAGACGAGCGCGGCCTGTCCGGCATTGGCTTTCTTGCCCTTGGCTGCAAGCGTCTCGCCGATTGCTGTTTCCGCAGCCTTCTGCAGCCCGAAATCGATCGTCGTCTGTACGATCACGTCGCCGCGCATTTCGCCGATGAGGCCGGGAAGCTGCGCCATGACCATGTCGGCGACATAGTGCTGCGAACCGCTCAGATACCGCCGGGCCTTGCCCGGCTCCATCGCCATGGCCAGCGAAGCTTCGCGTTCCGTGATGAAGCCTTCGCGCCGCATCGCGGCAAGCACGAGCTGCGCGCGTTCGTTCGCCGCCTTCGCATCGCGTGCCGGCGACAGCCGCGAAGGGGCCTTGAGCAGTCCGGCGAGCAGCGCCGCCTCGGCCAGTGAAAGATCGCGTGCCGACTTGTCGAAGTACCGCCGCGCGGCTGCATCGACGCCATAGGCGCCGGAACCGAAATAGACGCGGTTGAGATACAGCTCCAGCAATTCGTCCTTGGAGAACTTCGTCTCCAGCCACAGCGCCAGCAAGGCTTCCTGGATCTTGCGCTCCAGCGTGCGCTCAGGTTCCAGGAACAGGTTTTTAGCAAGCTGCTGCGTCAGCGTCGAACCGCCCTGCACCGTGCGCCCTGCCACGGCATTCATCATCATGGCGCGTGCAAGCCCGAACGGATCGACGCCGAAATGGTAGCGGAAACGCCGGTCCTCGATCGCGACCACCGCCTGCGGTATCCAGGGCGACATTTCATCGAGCCGCATTGCCTCGCCACCGACGCCGCGGTTGGCAAGTAGTTCGCCGTCCACCGAGACGATGCGGGCATTTGGCGGGCGCTTGGGCACCGCCCAGCTTTCCATCGACGGCAGTCTCACGCCGTAATAGCCGATGACGCAGGCGGCCGCGATGCCGCCCCAGATGGCCAGCACCAGCCCCCAATACACCGTGGCGCGGGCAAATCCGAAAAAGCCGCCGCGCTTCTTGTGCCCCGATCTGGCTGTCGCCGGCCTTTCCCGGCGTCTTGCGGGCATGGCCTTGCGCGCCGGTTTTTCCATTTTCGGCTCAACGCGGGCAGCGCGCTTGCCGGACCCGGCTGCTTGCGGC
>JBGSJA010000327.1:0-14926 GCA_041742235.1 Salaquimonas sp.
GGCATGAAACTCGACGCGCATGCGGTCACGCAGATCATCGATTCAGGCGGCAACATTCTCTACGACTATCGCAAGGACCGTCCGCAGCCGGTGAGGGCGTTGTCTGAAAACACCGTCGGCGTGATGAACCGCATCATGGCGCAGATTCCCGAATGGGGCACGGCGCGGCGCGCGGCGCTCGACGGCATCCGCGCGGCGGGCAAGACCGGTACCACGTCGAGCTACCGCGACGCCTGGTTCGCCGGCTATACGGGCAATTACGTTGCCGCGGTCTGGTACGGAAATGACGACTATACGGAGATGAAGAACATGACCGGCGGCACCGTGCCGGCCATGACATGGCAGCGCTTCATGACCTATGCGCACCAGAACATCGATCTCCTGCCTGTTCCCTTCATCGAAAATCCGCTTCCTGGCGGCACGGTGGAAAAGCCGGAACAGCCTGCCGGGCAGGAGATGGTGGAAGGCCCGCCGGCGCCGCGGCCCAAGCTGCTTTCCAAGGCAGCGGAGCAGATGCTTCTCGACCTCGAGCGCAAGCTTCGCGAGGCCAAGCCGGTCACGGCGAACCAGGTGGTTGCCGCCGGCGGCGCGCAGCCGTCGGTCGCCCGCTGACATGACGACGGACCGGGGCAATTGCGGCTAATCATTCCCATCGTTCTGGTTCTTGTGGCCGGGCTGTTCCTGGGCGGGGCCACCGCCTGGTATTCCATCCAGCATGCGCACCGCATCGGCGCTATCAATATCGGGCCATGGACGGCCTTCCCGTTTGCCAGCGCCGACCAGGTCGACCCATATACCATCGCGCGCGGCGTGGCTGAAGGCACCGTGCCGCTTGGCGCGACCGAGGGACTGTCCTTCGAGGCCTTCACGGATTCGCAAGGCCGGGAATTGTCGCTCGCCTGCGAATACCGCATCGAAGGCGCGACGCCGCCGGCGAAGCTTTGGACGCTGGTGACCCATGACAGCGCCGGACGGCCGGTTACGCCGGCGCCGGGCGGCAAATCGGCGATCCATTCAAATGCGGTCGTGCATTTTCCCGACGGCACGTTCATGATCGACCTGGCGCGCTATCCGCGGCCGGGCAACTGGCTGGCGATCTCGGGCGACGGCGCGTTCCGGATGGTGCTTCGCATCTACGACACGCCTGTCACGTCGAGCGCCGGTTCGGCGCCCCCGCCCATGCCGCGCATCGTGCGGGAGACATGCGCGTCATGATCCTTCGCATCCTCTATTTCACGCTGTGCACGATCGTGATCGCCGGGCTGGTGCATATCGCCGTCGTGCTGCTGATCCCCTCCTATGGCAGCAGGGACGCCTATGCGCGATTGTCGCGCGATTTTCCGATGCTTGACTTCAAGGCCATGCCTGAAGGCGGCTCTCAATCGCCCATCGCGGACATGGATCCGTTCTTCGCCTACGGGGTCTGCCGTTTCGACATCACCGCAGAAGGTGTCAGGATAGCTGCTCCCCGGATCGACACATTCTGGTCGGCCACCATCGTCAACGAGGACGGCACGGTGGTCTACAGCCTGAACAACCGGACGGCCATCGAAACGCGTCTCGACCTGCTGCTTCTAAGCCCTGTCCAGGTCCTTCGCCTGCGCGAAGCACAGCCGCCCGAGATCGAGAATTCCATAGTCGTGGAATCCGACATGAACGAGGGCTTCGTGGTGCTTCGCGTGTTGCGTCCGAACGAAAGCTGGCGAAAGCGTGCACGCGAGCACATCGAAGGCGTCAAATGCACGGCCTATACGCCGGTTGCCGCGCCCGCCCAGCAAGCGCCGGAAATTCCCGAAGCAACAGAAGCGCCGTCTCAGTAGCGGGTTCAAACCTTCGCGCGGCGCTTGCGCTTTCCAGGCGTGTCGCCGGTGCGATTGCCGATGCCGTCATCGTGGCGCGCATAGCGCACGCCGGTAAAAAGCACGATCTCGCCGCGCGAGCCGCCATCACAAAGGCCGCGATCCCGGGCGCGATTCTGCGAGCGCCAAGCCGCCGCTTCTGCGGGAAACCTTATTACATTTGCCATGTCTTTTTCGGCCCCTTGGTTCTGCGTTGCGCCGAATCGGCAATGCACCTGCGCGAATTGAGCGTCAGGCTGGTTAAGAAAGGGTGAAGGGCAGGATAATGGCTGGTTAACACAGGCTTAAGAATTTGCCCGCAACTATATCGAACGCGCACGATTCGGTTCGGGAGCCCTGTCCAAATGCCTCAACTCGCCAACATCCCCTCCACGCCGGCCAAGGATGCCGGATCGCTTTCCATCAGCGGGGAAGCAACGCGGCGGGCTGCGGCGCGGGCGCGCAAGGCAGGGCTGCTCGGCGAGGCGGCCCGAAATTTCTGCGCCATTGCCCGTCCGACGCGACATGACGTGACGGTTTTCCGCGAACTGTTCTACCAACTCGTGGACGGGTCCGACAAAGCCGAGCGCCGCGTTCTTGCGGCTTCGCTGGCGCGCAACGTGTACACGCCGCGCACCATCCTGCTCTACCTGGCGATGGACGAATATGACATCGCGGCGCCCGTGCTTTTATTCAGCGAGGCGCTGAACGAAATCGACATCAAGAACCTGTCGATCCGGCTCGGCCAGCAGTCGCTCGAGATCCTGTGCCGGCGCACGAGCCTCACCGCCAGTGCCGCCCGTTCGCTGATCGCAGCCGGCGGCAACCGCTGCCGGGAAATCATCTCAAAGAATACCGCGCTCAAGGACGATGCCGAAATACAGGCTCTGCTTGCCGGCATCGAACCGCAGGACGTGGAAGAAGTCATCGCGGAAACGCGCCTTGGCCATCTCGAAAGCGTTGCCGCCGGCAGCCAGTCCGAAGAAGAAAAGCCGCAGTACGCAATCGTTCCTGAACCGGCGGCGGAACCGGCGCCTGAAGCAAAGATCGAGGCACAACCGGCAAGGGACACCACACTTGCTGAAAAATTGACTGCGCTTGCCGCGCGCGGGGGAAGGCTCGGACGCGAAACGTCGCGCGAAGCGGCGTCCGCCTTCGATCCGGCCAAGCCGGTGGAGCAGCAGATCGTCAGGGCCGCGCGGGCCGGAGACCGCGAGTTCATCGCTTCCGCATTGGAAGGCTGGTGCGAAATGCCCGCCGCCGCCTCCCGAGCGATCCTTGCAAAAGGAGGCGCGAAGGAGCTCATCGTGTTTTTCAAGGGCATCGGGCTTTCCGATCTCGGGACGGTCCAGTGCCTGTTGCAACTCGATGTGCAGATTGCCCGCAACATCGCCGCATACAACGAGGCGAAGGCGATGCTTGCGGGGCTCGACGTCGCGGCTTGCCGCCGCTTCGTTGAAAGCCTCGGGGCGAACATCAAGCAGCCGGTCAGCCAGCCCGTCGCAAGAAAGCCGATTGAAACCCAAACGGAGATCGACGTCAGTGCGTTGCGGGCGATCGCCAGCCAGCGCCGGCGCGAGATATTGGCGAGCGTCGGCCAGACGCCGGCCGAAAGCCCGGAGCCCGTTTTCGGCACACTCAAGAGCGCCTAGCCAATATCGAGTGAAGGTTCGCCGTCGCGCCGCTCGGTGCCGACGATCCAGCAGTCGGGGTCGAAGCCCGACTGCCGGTCCAGCCAATCCTGCGACCGCTCGCGCGCAACCCGCTCCAGCACAAGTTCGAAACGGCGCCCCTGCGGCGATGCTTCGTCGTAGCCCGATTGCGGCGCCGGCGCATAGACGGAAACAGTGCCGTCGGCATGCTCATGCACGATGAAGATTGCCCCTGCTTCAGCCGCTCCCTTGCGAATGATCGCGGGATAACCGCCTGCAGCGCTTTCCGTCCGCAGGAAAGCAGAAATCCAGATGTGGCTTTGGACCCGCAAGGTCAGCTTTTCTTCAGCGCGCCGATCTCTTCCATCTTGATCAGCAGGTCATCACCCGGCATGCCGTCGATGTCCAAGCCGTAGCGTCCCTGGAAACGGCGGATGGCTTCAGCCGTCTGCTCGTTCATCATGCCATCGACCGTGATGCCGGATTCGCCGAAATTGATGAGGCCGATCTGGATGCGCGCGATTGTTGCGGCATCCTTGATCTGCCGCATCGTCGTTTCGTCGAAAGAGGCGGCAACGGCCTTGACCGTTTCGCGCACCGCTGGCGAGGCTTGCGAGGAATCCACCGTCACAGCCACTTTCACCGGCTTCAACTGCGCACCGTTGTCGGCTGCAGCAGATTGCGAAGGCCTGGCCTGAGGCCGGACATAATCCTGCAACAGGGTCACGAGGGCCTGGGATACCT
Organism: Salaquimonas sp.; assembly: GCA_041742235.1. Classification (GTDB taxonomy): domain Bacteria; phylum Pseudomonadota; class Alphaproteobacteria; order Rhizobiales; family Rhizobiaceae; genus BOKV01. The sequence goes on from JBGSJA010000327.1 coordinate 4,235, forward strand.
CGCCTGTCGCTTCGATCCCCGCGTCGCGCTGATAGCGCAAGATCGCTTCGCGCGTCTTCGGACCGTAAAGCCCGTCGACTTCTCCGGCATAAAGGCCGCGGGCACGCAGGCTTTCCTGGGTATCGCGCACCAGGCTGGAGGAGTTCTTGGCCTGAAGCACGATTTGCGGGCGTATCTGGGGAACCGGAATGCGGGCAATGTCGCTGCCGGTACGCACGCGCTTGCGCACATCGCCATTGTCCAGCTTCTGGACGGAGCGGGTCGTCATCGCGTCGCGCGTGGCAAACAGCGGGACGGGATGGCTCGACTTCTGGCCATAGAGCGCGTTTCCGGCAACCAGGGCGAAGGCAACCGCAAATGTGCAAACCCCTGCCGCGATGGACGGATTTTCCTGAACGCTTTCGAAAAGTACTGCGGCAATGCCTCTCATGATCCTACCTCTTCACCTGGGCCTGGCTTGCCCTGCGGGCGATCGAAAATGGCTGATGCGCCTGTGACGCCGGCTGGTGAAGCCGGACGATTTCAAGTTCTTCGCTGGCCGGCACCGGGCGTGTCTCGCGCGCATTGAGCGGCAGCGTCACGGTGACCGTGGTGCCGTCCCCCTTGCGGCTTTCGAACGCCAGCTTGCCGCGATGCAGGTCGACCAGTCCGCGAACCACGGAAAGGCCAAGACCGGTGCCCTGGTACTTGCGGTCATATTTGCTGTCGGCCTGGTAGAACGGCATGCCGAGTTGAGCCAGATGCTCTTCCGAAATGCCGATGCCATTGTCGGACACGGCAATCTTGAGATTACGCCCGGCCCGCATGGCCTCGACTTTCACCCGTCCGCCCTCGCCGGTGAACTTCACAGCGTTGGAAAGGAGGTTGATCATGATCTGGCGAACCGCGCGCTCGTCGGCGGTGATCTCCGGAAGCGCGTCAAACCCGGCCGTCACGATATCGATCTTCTTTTGCTCGGCCTGGCCGCGCATCATCGCGCAGCAATTTGCCAGCGTGTGGCCGATGTTGAATGGCTCGGTGAAGATTTCATACTTGCCCGCCTCGATCTTCGACATGTCGAGGATGTCGGTCAGCACCGCAAAAAGATGGCTTGCCGAGCTGTGGATGAGCCCGACATATTCGCGGTTTCGCTCGGCCGGCATGCTGCGCATCACATCCGATTGCAGGAGTTCGGAAAAACCGAGAATGGCGTTGAGCGGCGTGCGAAGTTCATGGCTCATATTGGCCAGGAACAGACTCTTGGCGACATTGGCGCTTTCCGCCTTCTCGCGGCTGATGCGCAAATCCTCGTCGATCCTGTGCCGCTCGGAAACGTCGCGGGTAACGGCGAGCGCCAGTCTTCCCGCCCCTTCCAGAAGGCCGTCCGGCGCGGGCTCGCATCGCATTTCGAACCAGCGGTTCAACTGCCCGTCCGCTGCCGCGAGGCGGAACTGGGTCCTGATCTTCGATCCGCCCGCGATGCAATCGGCGATCGCGCAGGCCACGGTCACGCGGTCTTGCACATGGATGGCGTTGAGAAGGCCGTTGTCCATCACCGCTTCGGGAGCACGGTCGAGAACGCGCGCGGCGTTCGCTCCTGCCCAGACCATCTCGCCCGATGCGCGGTGCAACGAGTAGAAGTCGGGGCCGATCTGCGCCAGATCGAACGGCAGTGCCGTTCTTGCGCCGGGCAGTGTTGCAGGGGTCTTCATCCGGTTTCGTTTCCTGACGCCGCTTGTTGCGCCACGGCGCTTCAACTTGGGGGGCCGTTCTTCGCGGGTGTCGCCTTGTCGAAGACCGTGCCACGGCAGCTTTAATGGAACACTAAGGCTGGGGCGGATGGCCGTAAACCGGCCCTTCCGGCGGCGGCGGCGAGGGGAAACATCGCGTTATGGTAAACGCCTGCTTTACGCACTGCGAGCCGGCCGGCCGCCTGACCGCCAATTTCGGCAAAAACCGGCCACTTTCCCGCCAAAAACGCGCCCGATTGCGCAAGTCACGGTAAACAGGCGCAATTTGAGGGGTTTTTTCACCATTCCGGCAAAGGCGGCCTTAAGCACCGCCTGCTAGGCATTTTCTTCAATCGCAAACCGAGGCAACCGATGTTCCTCATTCGCGCCGCATTCTGGCTGACGCTCGTCATCGCCTTCATCCCCGTCAATCCGGAGGATCTGGAGGAGGGCCAGCGCGCGGTCTCGACCGGCGAGACCATGGTCGCCGCGCAGGCGCTGCTGGCCGATCTTGCCAGCTTTTGCGAACGCAACGAAGACGCCTGCGTCACCGGCAAGGAATTGTTCGCGCAGTTCGGCGCAAAGGCGAAGACCGGCGCTCGCGGATTTTACGAATATCTCGGCGAGGAGGCACAAGGCGAAACGCCAGCCGCCCCGGCCGAGGGCAGTGCCGACCAAACGAACACCGGATCGGTCAAGGCAAACCCGTAAGATCAGCAAGCATCGCGACCGGTGGCAGGTCGCCATACTCATCCGGCTGGCCGGTCCTGTTGATCCAGCGGCACTGGAAGCCAAATGCGGCGGCGCCCGCGATGTCCCAGCGGTTCGACGACTGGAAATGTACCGCACCAGGTTCCACCCCGAATCGTGAAGTAACGAGCCGGTATGCCTGTGGCGCTGTCTTGTAGAGGCGCAAGGCGTCCGTCGACAGCACGTCGTCGAGCAGATCGCCAATGCCCGCCGACCGAACAGCGTCGGCAAGCATTGCAGGCGTGCCGTTGGAAAGGATCGCAAGGCGGTGGCCATGCGATTTCAGCCGGGAGAGCACCTGCGGTACTTCAGCGTAGCAATCGAGCGCGGCATAGGCATCGAGCAGTGCCTCGCGCGCGCCAGCCTGCCAGCCAGGCGCCGTCGCAAGCGCAAAGTCCAGCGCCTCCTGCGTCAATTGCCGGAAGTCGCGGTAGCGGCCCATGGCAGTTCGCGTCCAGGTATATTCGAGTTGCTTGGTCCGCCAGACTTGCGAAAGCGCGGCCGCATTGGGTCCGGCGAGGTCCGCGTGGCGCGAAACAGCCGAATGGACATCGAAAAGCGTGCCATAGGCGTCGAATACATAAATTGCCGGTTCCATGGCCATTGTCCTTGCAGGTTTGCCATCTGCACCTTCCCTTGCGAACAAACTTCGCGCAACACATTGTGCGGCGGCTTTGCGGCCCTAGCTTTTTTGGTATATCCGGACTCACCTGCCGATGCAGCCGCACGCCTGTCTGTTCAAGAGGAGACGAAGATGACCTTCACCCTGCCGAAACTGCCCTATGCCTACGACGCGCTCGTGCCCTACATGTCGGCCGAGACGCTGGAATACCATCACGACAAGCACCATCAGGCCTATGTCGACATGGGCAACAAGCTTGCCGAGGAAAACGGCATGGCCGGCAAGCCGCTGGAAGAGATCGTCGTCGCCTCGCATGGCAAGTTCCCGGGCCTCTTCAACAACGCGGCGCAGCACTACAACCACGTCCATTTCTGGCACTGGATGAAAAAGGGCGGCGGCGGCAACAAGCTGCCCGGCGCGGTGCAGGCAGCGTTCGACCGTGATCTTGGCGGCTACGACAAGTTCCGCACCGATTTCATGGAAGCGGGCAAGACGCAGTTCGGCTCAGGCTGGAGCTGGGTGGCGATGAAGGACGGCAAGCTGTCGATCATGAAGACGCCGAATGGGGAGAATCCGCTCATCCACGGCGCCAAGCCGGTCCTGGGATGTGACGTATGGGAGCATTCCTACTACATCGACTATCGCAATGCCCGCCCGAAATATCTCGAGGCCTTCGTCGACAACCTCATCAACTGGGAATATGTCGAAGAGTGTTTCTCCAAGGCATCGGCCTGATATTCCTCGCGAAAATTTGAAGGGCGGGTCGTTGACGCAGTGTTCAACGGTTTCGCCCCTCAAAAACTGCCTTCCCTCTCGAAATCTCCAAACCGCAGTGCAATCATCGCTTTGGCGAAACCCTGCACCCAATTTCAACGCCACGGAGGATCCATGAAGAAACTGTTTTTCAGCGTAGCTGCAGCGACAGTGTTGTTTGCCGGAGTTGCCCATGCCGACGTCATTGCCGACCGCAAGGCGGAGATGAAGAACAACGGTGCTTCGATAAAGCTGCTTTCGCAGTCGGCCAAGGGCGAAGTGCCCTATGACGCCGCCGCGGTGCTGGCTGCCCTTACCTCGATGCGGAAAACCACCTCGAACTTCGCCGATCTTTTCCCTGCAGGTTCGGAGACAGGCGGCGAGACCACCGCATCGCCGAAGATCTGGGAAGACATGAACGGCTTCAAGACAGCCCTCGCCAAGTTCCATACCGATCTCGATGCGGCGATTGCAGCCGCTCCCGCCGACCCTGCGGCGCTTGGCGCAGTGCTGGGCGCTGTCGGCGGCAATTGCCAGAGCTGCCATGAATCGTACCGGATCATGAAGAACTGAGCCTTCGGGAGCCGGATCGTTGAAAAGAATTGCGGCCGTATTGGTTGTCCTTGCCATTGCGGCCGCAATCGTGTTCTGGCTGCTGACGATCCCGTCTCGCCTGCCGGCCGAAGCCGTTGCGGGGATGGAAAGCGGCAATGCGGCGCGCGGCGAACGCATCTTCTGGGCAGGCGGTTGCGCTTCGTGCCATGCAGCCAAAGGCGCCACGGGCGAGGCAATAATGCAACTTGGCGGCGGCCTTGAGCTTGCAACGCCTTTCGGAACCTTCCACGCACCCAATATCTCGCCCGACATGGCAACCGGCATCGGCGGTTGGACCGGCGCGGATTTCGCCAATGCCATGATGAAAGGCGTTTCGCCGGATGGCGCGCATTATTATCCGGCCTTTCCCTACACCTCCTATGCCCGTATGGCGCTGCCCGACGTCGCGGATTTGTGGGCCTTCATAAAAACGCTGCCGCCGGTTGCGCAACAAAATGTGGCGCATGACCTGCCCCTGGCTTTCCAACTGCGGCGCGGGCTGGGCCTTTGGAAACCCCTCTTCCTTTCCGGCGAACCCGTCATTGCCCTTGCCTCGCCGGATGAGAAGCTGGAACTTGGCCGCTACCTGGTCGAAGGCCCCGGGCATTGCGGGGAATGCCACACGCCGCGCAATTTGATCGGCGGGCCGGAAAAGTCGCGCTGGCTGGCCGGAGGCCCGGCGCCCGAGGGCATAGGCTTCATCCCCAATATCACGCCTGCCGGCAAGAACCTGTCGGGCTGGAGCGAATCCGATATCGTCAACTACCTGGAGACCGGCTTCACGCCGGATTACGATTCAGTCGGCGGATCGATGGCGGCCGTCCAGCGGAACATGGCCCGGCTGCGGCCGGAAGACCGTGCCGCGATCGCGGCCTATCTCAAGGCAGTACCGGCAGTTCAATAGCGGCTATCGCTCGCCGAGAAATTCGAAGCCGCCGGGAAAGAATGCGTTGTAGTCGCAGGTCAGTTCCTCGTCCGCCGCGATATCGCGGGCGGCAATGGCGCGCCTTGCATCGACAAATACCATGTTCGGATCATCCGAATGGTTCATGTAGCGCGCATCGTCCAGCTCGAAGATGATCGTATCGGGATCGCCAATCGACGGATATCCATAACGGTCCAGCCAGTTTCGCATCGGCCCGCTCGCCGCTTCGTATACGGCCAGCGGAACTGCCCTGTCGAAATCGGGGTGGAATTCCCACATCGCCGTTCCCTTGGCCACCGGTTCGCGGGCAAAAACGCCGAGTCCCTGGATTTCGGACTTCTCGAGATAGACATCGATCAACAGCATGGTTCGTCACTCTCCGGCAATCGGCTCGACTGGGGCCCCTGTTGCAGTGATCGCGAATGCCTGGACCAGCGCTACCTTTTCCAGCGATTTGTAGCGGCCGGATACACCGGCGTGGCCGGCGCTCATGTTGATGTGCAGCATGACCGGGTTTGGCCCGGTATTGTTCGCCCGCAGTCTCGCGACCCATTTGGCGGCTTCCCAATAGGTAACGCGCGGATCGGTCAGCCCGGCGGTCGCCAGTACCGGCGGCAATGCGGACGGCCTTATGTTCTCATAGGGACACCAGGAGGCGATGGTTTCGAAATCCTTTTTCGAAGCCAGCGGGTTGCCCCATTCGGGCCATTCGGGCGGCGTCAGGGGCAGCGTGTCGTCGAGCATGGTGTTCAGCACATCGACGAAGGGAACTTCGGCCACGATGCCTGCGAAGAGTTCGGGCGCAAGGTTGAGCGCGGCGCCGACCAGCGATCCACCGGCGCTGCCGCCCTGCGCGACGATCCGTCCGGCCGAGGTGAACCGCTCCGCAATGAGGTGCCGCGCCACCGCGATGAAATCGGTGAAGGTATTGACCTTGCGCTCGCGCTTGCCTGCCTCGTACCAGCCAAAGCCCTTGTCCTTGCCGCCGCGCACATGGGCAATCGCGTAGACGAAGCCGCGATCGACGAGGCTGAGGCTGTTGGTGTTGAAGGCGGCAGGCACGGTGATGCCGTAGCTGCCATAGCCGTAGAGCAGGCATGGCGCGCTGCCGTCGAGCTTCAGGTCCGTGCGGTAAAGCAGCGATACCGGCACCAGCTCGCCGTCTTGCGCCGGCGCCAGAAGCCTGCGCGTGACATAGTTTTCAGGGCCGTGCCCGCTCGGCACTTCCTGCACTTTCAACAGGGTCCGCTCGCGCGTTTCCATATTGTAGTCGAAAGTCTCCGACGGCGTCGTCATCGAGGAATAGGTGAAGCGGATCGTGTCGGTGTCGAACTCGTAGGCGCCCGAAAGGCCAAGCGAATAGGCTTCCTCGTCAAACGCGATAGCATGGGTCGCTCCATCCGCCAGTCGCCGCACCATGATGCGGGGCAGTCCGTTCTCGCGCTCCAGCCACACGAGATGCCGCTTGAACACGGAATGGGACAGGATCAGCCGGCCGGGGCGGTGCTCGACCAGGTCGCGCCATTGCTCCGGCCCCGGCGCCGTTACCGGAGCGGTGACGATCTTGAAATCCTTGGCGCCGTCGCTGTTGGTCAGGATGTAAAGCGTGCCGCCGCCTTCATCGATCGAGTATTCCACGCCGGTCTGCCTCGGCGCGACCAGCACGGGCTGCGCCAGCGGATCGGCGGAGGGCAAAAGCCAGGCCTGCGATGTTTCGTGGTCATGCGTGTCGATCACGATCCACTCGCGCGACTGCGTTGTGCCCGCCCCCAGGAACAAGCCGGGATCCGTTTCCTCGTAAAGCAGCCGGTCCACATTGCCTTCCACGCCCATTGCGTGGAGGAAAAGCCGGTTCGGCCGGTGGTTGTCGTCGAGGCTGGTGTAGAAGAAATAGCGGCCATCAATGGTGAAGCTGCCGCCGCCAGCAGTGTTTTCGATTGTCTCGGTGCGGTCGATGCCGGTCGCAAGTTCGCGGAAATGCACCTGGTAATATTCCGAGCCCGTGTCGTCATATGCCCAGGCAAGAAGGCCGTGATCGGGTGAATGCTCCGCTCCGCCGAACCGGAAGCAGTCCTTGCCCTGCGCTTCCTTGTCCCCGTCGAGCAGGATCTCGCTCTCGCCGCCACCGGAGGGTTCGCGTACATAGACCGGCTGTTCCCCACCCTCGCGGAAACGCACACCGTAGGCGAAAAGCCCGTCCTTCATCGGCACGGAGCTGTCATCTTCCTTGATGCGCCCGCGCATTTCGGCGACCAGCGCCTTCTGCAGCGCCGCCGTCCCTTCCATGACCTTCTCCTGGTAGGCGTTCTCGGCCTCCAGATGCTGCCGGATCAGCGGGTCGAGGCTCGCCGGATTGCGCATGACCTCCTGCCAGTTCGCGGCACGCAGCCAGGAATGGTCGTCGCGAAGCTCGATGCCGTGATGGATGCTTGTCACCGGACGGGCCATGGCAACGGGAGCCGGCGCTTCCTTGAAGGAAAGTTTCATGATTCTCGTTCCGGATGAGTGTTCTTTTCGCGGGGCGGGATTGGTTTATGGCCAGCTATCTGCCAAGACTCTGGAGGAAAACAAGCCCATGGCCGCACAAATTGCCTTCTACACCAACCCGCAATCGCGCGGGGCGATTGCCCGCTGGATGCTTGAGGAAACCGGAATACCCTATGATGAGCATGTGCTTGCCTTCGGACCGCCGATGAAGGGCGAATACCGCAAGATCAATCCGATGGGCAAGGTTCCTGCAATTGTGCATGACGGGAAGGTTGTGACCGAAGTCGCTGCGATCTGCCTGTATCTCGCCGATGTCTTCCGCGAAGCCCGCCTGCACCCCGAACCACACGAGCGGGCCGACTATTACCGCTGGATCCTGTTCGCGGCAGGTCCGGTGGAGCAGGCAACCGTTGCCCGGACACTGTCATGGGAAACACCCAGCGAGCGGCGCGGCATGGTCGGTTTCGGCAGCTATGACGCCGTGATGGACACGCTCGAGAACCATCTTTCGCAAAACGAATATGCCTGCGGCGACCGCTTTACCGCAGCCGACGTCTATATCGGCAGCCATGTGAACTGGGGGCTGATGTTCGGGTCCTTCCCGAGGCGGCAGGTTTTCGAAACATATGTCGCGAGGGTAACCGCCCGCCCCGCCTACAAGGCGGCGCGCGACAAGGACGCTGCGCTGATCGCTGCCGCCGAGAAGCAGGGGTGAACGCGCTTAGCCCTCGCGGGTTTCGTCCCCGTCAGGGGTAAATGTGAGCGCATGCCCGTTCATGCAGTAGCGCAGACCGGTCGGCTTCGGACCGTCGTTGAAAACATGGCCCAGATGCGCTTCGCAATCGGCACACCGCACCTCGGTCCGCCGCATGAAGAAGGAGCGGTCGTCGACCTCGTCCACGGCGGCGGGATTGACGGGTTTGAAAAAGCTCGGCCAACCGGTTCCCGACTCGAACTTCGCATCCGTGCGGAAAAGATCATTGCCGCAGCAAACGCAGCGAAACACGCCTGCGCGCTTTTCATGCTGGTGCGGGCCAGTAAAGGCCTGCTCGGTCCCATTTTCGCGCGTGATGCGAAATTGTTCAGGACTGAGTTGGGTTTTCCATTCAGCTTTGGTTTTTTCCAATTTTGGCAAAATGCCCTCCGGAAATAATGTTGCACGTTTGAATGTTTGCATATCTGGCAAAAAATCAAGGCCGCGATTCAATTGTTGCGCTTGGGTCACTAGCTTAATACTTCACGCAAGGTAATCGGGGAAAGTGCATTGATAAAGCGAGAAACGGCAAGCCTGCAAATATTTTTGGCAGTCTTTCCTCATGTTTGTTTCGTTTTTTTGCTTTCTGGAAAATACAAAACTTGACAACCGTGTGCAGTAAGAGTTTACCAAAAAGGCTGGTGATTTGCGGTGGGGTTATGAACAAGGATATCAGATCACCTGTGCGGTAAAGATGCCGTGAATTTTCGGTTCCAAACAAAAAAGAGCACAAGATGGAAAACGCAACCTTTGAAGACAACGAGCACTCAACCGTTCTGGTTGAACTAACAGCGGAAGTAGTGTCCGCCTATGTGAGCAACAACCCGGTTTCCACAGTGGACCTTCCCGGGCTGATCGTCGAGGTTCATGCGGCGCTCTCGCGCGTTGGCGGACCTTTGGAAGAAATTCCGGCCGAGAAGCAAAAACCGGCCGTGAATCCGAAGAAGTCTGTGTTCAATGACTACATCGTCTGCCTAGAAGACGGCAAGAAATTCAAATCACTGAAGCGCCACCTTCGCACCCACTACGATCTGTCGCCTGAAGAATACCGCGAGAAGTGGGGCCTTGCGCCCGATTATCCGATGGTTGCGCCCAGCTACGCAGAGGCGCGTTCCAATTTGGCACGTCAAATGGGCCTTGGCCGCAAGCGCGGCGCCACCAAGGGCCGGTGAACCCTGTGGCGGGATTGGCAGAAGCCCGTCCCGCATTGTTCAACGCGCCGGCGATGACTGCTTTGGGGGAAATGCCGGAATGGCCGGGCAGATCTTCGCCAGGTGACGCAACATTTCGTGCAGCGCCAGATGCCTGCCGAGGTCATATCCCGCATTTGCGCCCCGCGCCTTCGCCCGCTCCCGCCGCAATGCATGGCGCAGCCTTGCCGCAACCGGTCCGCCCACTGCCGGATCGGCGAGGTCGCAGCCGTGTGCGCCATCTCCGCACCCCAATAATCCCAGCATGGATTGCAAGGCCAACACGGGCGGGGGCTGATCTGCCCGCGCCGCGACAAACCGCATGGCTTCATCCTTCATTGTGGCTTCGATCGCAGCGAGGGCTTTCAACCCTGGCCGTCCCTGTCGCTGTTGCATGCTCAATCCTTCCGCGTTTGCCGCCTGATCGTCCGGCAAAATCTCATCCGGTGGATTGAGCAGCGGCAAAAAATGCCGCCAGTGCTCACAGTGTAGTTGATATCATTGAGAATTTTTCCTGCACGCCATGAGAATGACGGCTGATTTGTCCCCCTGTTGCCACGGGCGTGGCGTTATAGGATTATATTCCTATTATGGGGGCAAACATGAATTCGATCACGCCGATCTCCTGCCGCGGACATGCGGGGACAAGCCACGCTGTCACATTTTACTCGCCGCCGCCATCGACCGACCGGGCGATGTTTGCAGGCCGCTTCGTCATTGCGCTCGTATCCCTTGCAACCGGGGTGAGCGAGGCGGCGATCATGGCGCCAAACCGGGGGCCCTGGGATACGGCAAGGGCGCGCCAGCTGGCGATGTACCTGCTTCACACCTCGCTCTCGGCCTCCTATGGCGAGGTGGCGCGGGCGTTCAATCGCGACCGCACCACCGTTTCGCATGCCTGCCGCCTG
>JBGSJA010000328.1:0-4047 GCA_041742235.1 Salaquimonas sp.
CGCGCCATGGGCGCTGCTCGACTTCGGCATACGCTGTGTGATCTCCACGAGCTTCGCCGACATTTTCTACAACAATTGCTTCAAGAACGGCATATTGCCAGTGATCGTCAGCCAGGAAGACCTCGACAAGCTGATGGACGATGCGCGGCGCGGCGCCAATGCGACGCTGACGGTCGATCTCGCCAGCCAGACGATTACCGGACCCGATGGCGGCACGGTCCATTTCGACATCGACGAGGGCCGCAAGCACCGCCTGCTCAACGGCATCGACGACATCGGCGAAACGCTTCAGAAGGCCCCGGCCATCGAGGCTTTCGAGCAGCAGATGGCGCAAAGCCGTCCGTGGATCTGACAAGGCGGGCAAGGCCATGAAACCTTTCATTCCAAGGCGGATCGAGCATGTCGTGTTCGGGCTGCTGTTGTCGGGCATGATGTCGTTCCTCGTATCGGGCATCTCGACCGCGCTGGCCGCCGGCTTGAGTGCGGAACTTCCGCTGAAATGGCTGGCGGCATGGCTGCCGTCATGGGCCATCGCGTTTCCCGCCGTGTTGGTGGTCGCGCCGCTGGTGCGGCGGATCCTCCACCGCCTCGTCCTGCCGGCCTGAGCCGGGCAAGCCCTTAAAATCGCAAGGATTCAAGCATGAGCGCCAAGAAACTCCTTCTCCTGCCCGGCGACGGGATCGGCCCGGAAGCCATGGGGGAAGTCGAAAAGATCATCGCCTGGATGAATTCGGCGCTCGGCAGCGGTTTCGAAACCGACAAGGGGCTGGTCGGCGGCTGCGCATACGACGCGCATGGCGCGGCGATTTCGGAAGGCGACATGGCAAAGGCCATGGCGGCCGATGCGGTACTGTTCGGCGCTGTTGGCGGCCCGCAATGGGCAGACGTTCCCTACGAGGTTCGCCCGGAGGCGGGATTGCTTCGGCTGCGCAAGGATATGCAGCTTTTCGCCAATCTGCGCCCGGCCATCTGCTATCCGGCGCTTGGCGGCGCATCCTCGCTCAAGCCGGAGGTCGTGGAAGGCCTCGACATCCTCATCATCCGCGAACTTACCGGCGGCGTCTATTTCGGCGAGCCGAAGACGATCACCGACCTTGGAAACGGCCAGAAGCGGGCGATCGACACGCAGGTCTACGACACCTTCGAGATCGAGCGGATTTCCGCCGTCGCCTTCGAGATGGCGCGCACCCGCAACAACAAGGTGTGCTCGATGGAAAAGCACAATGTGATGAAGTCGGGCGTGCTCTGGAAAGAGGTCGTCACCGCCACGCACAAGGCGAAATATGCCGATGTCGAACTTTCGCACATGCTCGCCGACGCCGGCGGCATGCAGCTCGTGCGCTGGCCCAAGCAGTTCGACGTCATCGTCACCGACAATCTTTTCGGCGACATGCTTTCCGACGTCGCGGCAATGCTGACCGGTTCGCTCGGCATGCTGCCTTCCGCTTCGCTGGGCGCCCCCGATGCACTTACGGGCAAGCGCAAGGCGCTTTACGAGCCGGTACACGGCTCCGCCCCGGACATCGCCGGAACGGGCGTCGCAAACCCGATCGCGATGATCGCGTCCTTCGCCATGTGCCTGCGTTATTCCTTCGCGATGGTGCGCGAGGCGGACATGCTGGAAAAGGCGATCGCGGCAGTGCTCGACAAGGGCATCCGTACTGCCGACATCATGAGCGAGGGCGCAACGCGCGTTGGAACCGTCGGGATGGGCGAGGCGATCCTCGGCGAATTCAAGGCCCTGATGGCATGAACGGCCGGGCGGCGGCGGAAGTTTCGCCCGCCCCATCGTTTGAACAGGCGTTCGCTGCCCTTGCCGGCGAATGGCGCCTCGAAAAGACCTTCTCCGATGGCGCGCGCTTTTTCGGTGTCGCGCGATTCATTGCCAATGAAACCAATGCGTTGCGGCTCGAGGAGGAAGGGGTGCTGTCACTCGCCACAGGCGGCAGCCTCAAGGCATTCCGGCAATGGGACTGGGCGCTGGAAGAAGGCGGCGCGCTGGCGATACGCTATCCGCGTGAGAACGGCGGCCAGCCATATCACCGGTTCGTACCCCGCTTTTCAGGCGGCGAATGGACCGGCGCTGCCAGCCACCCCTGCGCCGCGGATCTATATGAAGCCGGCTACAGTTTTCGTCCCGGCCTTGTCACTGTGGCGCATCGCGTGACTGGCCCGAGGAAGGACTACCGGATCGATGCGCGGTTCAGCCGCTGAGGCCTATTCCTTCGCGGCAAACATCATGTTGCGCATGAGTTCGGGGATGACCTGGATGCGCTTCAGGCCTTCGCGAAGATCGGCCTTGCGCTCGCGCGGCAGCGAATCCACTTCCACCAATGTCCCCGGCTTCAGGCCCGCCTCGATGTCGGCGCTTTGCTGTGCAAGCACCAATTCAAGGGCAAGCCGGTGGATATCGGCCAGCGCCGCCATGTCCTGCATGGAACCTATTTCACCGAGTCCCTCGAGCCGGTCGCGGGTGGAGCGTTGCCGCACATCGTGGCGAATCGCCAGCGCCCGCGCCGTTGCGGAAATCGGGAAGAGGACATGCTTCTTGAGGTCGAGCCGGTTGCCGTCGGTCTTGAATCCGCCAAACAATGTCAGCGCGCTGCCGATGGTGGAAACATTCTCGCCCAAAAGCTTGGCGAAGGTCGCGTTCGCATGCCCGGCCGCATAGCCGAGGTCGAAGATTTCCTGGCCAAGGGCATAGTCGCCATGAACTGGGATGGCGTCAAAGAAGATATCGACGTTGAGAAGATCCTCGGGGCGTGATTTCTCCACCCAGCCCTTGATGCGGTCCTGCCATTCGTCCATGGAGCCGCGCCACTGGGGATTTTTCGCCATGACGCCGCCCTTGCAAAGGGGAATGCCGGCCTTGTCCAGTATTTCGGACATGTGCCCTGCCATTTCGGCAAACCACGTATCCACCGGGCCACCGGCCTCGCCTGTCTCGAAAACGATGGCGTTGTCCTGGTCTGGAACGAGCATGCTTTCGCCGCGCCCGCCCGAACCAAGCACCAGCACCGAATAGCGGCAAGGCGGCGCTCCCCGCCCGCTCTCCTCCATGCGCCGGACTGCGAGGAATGCGGCGCGCCGCGTCATGGAGCGGATTTCCTCGCTAACAATCCGGCATACGATGCGGGCATCGACCTCGTCGGACAGCAGAGAGTTCACGACAGCGGGAAGGGTCGCCCATGCGGCAGCAAGTTCCTCGTGGTTGTGCGCTGTCTCGATGCCGTCGTCGAGGACGAGCGCGGCCCCGGCGCGCACCTTCAGAAGGTCGCGCGCGGAAACGATGCCGGTCAGCATTCCCTTGTCGTCGCGAACGCCGAGATGGCGGTAGCGCAGGCGCGCCATGCGCCCGATGGCCCGGTAGACGAATGCGTTCTCGCGAATCGTCTCGATGGGTTTCGAAGCGATTTCCCCGACCGGCACGTCAAAGGCCGCCGGTCCTTCCCTCGATATGCGGCGCATGACATCGCGCTCGGTGAGGATGGCGTATGCGCCTGCTGGCTGGCCGGGCTCGGGTACTTCAGCGACGAAGACGGACGAGATCGTCCGCTGCACCATCAGGTCGAGCGCGTCCTTGAGTTTCATGTACGAAGCAACGACCATCACCGGATGCGCCATGACCTCGCGAACTGTGTGCCGGTAGGACGCGCTGTCGATCTTCGAGGTGGCGTTGCGTCCGGCGGTCGGCGGTTCGAGCGATACAGACCAGCCGGAATTTTCCTGGCTCTGCAATTGCGGGGAAAGGCGCAGCAGCGCCCTTTCGGCCTCGGCAAGTGTGGTGATGCCGATCTGGCGCAGCTTCGGGATCAGGCCGATGAAAATGCGGGCGGCAACTTCCGCATCGCCCAGCGCGCGGTGGCGGTTCTTCACGTCGATGCCGAGCCAGCCGGCCATCGCGTCAAGCGAGTGGCTGGCGATACCGGGCGCGGCGAGGGTTCCGAGCATTCGAACGCAAAGGAACCTGGGGCGTTTCCATTGAAGCGCGTTCCGCTTGGCTTCCGCCTCCAGGATGGCCAGGTCAAATCCTATATTGTGGCCGAT
>JBGSJA010000329.1:0-3410 GCA_041742235.1 Salaquimonas sp.
GCGCGCTGAAGCACCGCCCCTGGTTCCTGCGCCGCCGCAAGGCCGGCGTTGTCGGCCCGGTCGTGCGCATCAGCGGCGAAGAGCTTATCGCGCGTAGCTGAGCGCGAGCGACAACGCCAATCCGGCAAACAGGATCATCGCGAACCAGTGGTTCGACTTGAACAGGGCAAGGCACTTCGCCGGATCCGCGGTATCGAGCGTTCGCACCTGCCAGACGAGGTGCAGCGCGCCGATAGCAAGGCCGATCCAGGCCGGGGCCGATACGCCCGCCGCAAGGAACGAGAGTGCGAACAGCACCATCGCTCCGCCGTACAAGCCTGAGAGCGCGGGGCGGACATTTTCCGCAAAAAGCCGTGCCGTCGATTTGACGCCGACCAGCGCATCATCCTCGATATCCTGAAGGGCATAGATCGTGTCGTAGGCGATGACCCAAAGCACGCTGCCGGCATAAAGCAGCAGCGGGGCGGCGGAAAGCGAGCCGGCGAAAGCGGACCAGCCCATCAGCGCGCCCCATGAGTAGGCGAGGCCGAGAAAGAATTGCGGCCACCAGGTTATCCGCTTCATGAACGGATAGATCGCCACCAGCACCAGCGAGGCGACGCCCAGCATGATCGAAAACCCGTTGAACTGGATGAGCACGAGGAAAGCCGCCAGCAATTGCGCCAGCAGAAAGATCTTCGCGTCGCGCCGCGAGATCCGCCCCGATGGCAGTGGCCGCGAGCGGGTGCGCGCCACCTTGTTGTCGATCTCCTCGTCGACAAGATCGTTATAGGTGCAGCCCGCGCCGCGCATCAGCACCGCGCCGACAAGAAACAGCACGAGATACCAGGCCATATTCATGGGCGAAGCCGGGTGACCGGCATTGGCGGCCAGCATCGCCGCCCACCAGCAGGGCCACAGCAGCAATTGCCAGCCGATGGGGCGCTCCCAGCGCGCAAGCTGGGCATGCGGCCAAAGCCGCTCGGGCAGGAAGCGGTGCACCCAGCTTCCCCGCAGCGCATCGGCCACCATCTTGTTTCCGGCGTCTGTCATGAGCGGGCAATGCCAGTGTTTTCAACAGATGGTCAAGTGCTTCCCGGATGAGGGTTGCGATTGCGGCGGCAGGCGCTAAAGCAGGATGCAGCACAGGAAGCACCCATGAACATCCTCATCATCGGTTCGGGCGGACGCGAACACGCCCTTGCCTGGAAGATCCGCCAGTCGCGACATTGCGATGCGCTTTGGTGCGCGCCGGGCAATCCGGGGATCGCACAAGAAGCGCGGATCGCCGCGCTCGATCCGTCCGACCATGAGGCGGTGATCGGTTTTTGCAAGGATAACGAGATTGGTCTTGTCGTGGTCGGTCCAGAGGCGCCGCTTGTCGCGGGGCTGGTCGACGATCTCGAAAAACATGGCATCCCGGCATTCGGCCCGTCGGCCAAAGCGGCGCAACTGGAAGGCTCGAAAGGCTTCACCAAGGACATCTGCGCGCAATTCAACATTCCGACGGCCGGCTATGCCCGCTTCAACAACGCGCCCAAGGCCAAGGCTTATGTGCGGGCGAAAGGCGCGCCGATCGTGGTGAAGGCCGACGGGCTGGCTGCCGGCAAGGGCGTGACCGTTGCGTTGAGCATGGAGGAGGCCTGCGCCGCAATCGACGATTGTTTCGAGGGTGCTTTCGGGCAGGCGGGCGCGGAAGTCGTTGTCGAAGAGTTTCTCGAAGGCGAGGAGGCGAGCCTGTTTGCCCTGTGCGACGGGCACTCCGCCGTGCTCCTGGGCACCGCGCAGGACCACAAAAGGGTTGGCGAGGGCGATACCGGCCCCAATACCGGCGGAATGGGCGCCTATTCACCCGCACCGGTCCTCGACCAGGAAACGATTTCCGAGGTGATGGGCGAGATCATCGTGCCGACGTTGGCGGCCATGCACCACAAGGGCATGCCCTTTCACGGCGTGCTTTATGCGGGGCTGATGCTGACAGCGGACGGGCCGAAGCTGATCGAATACAATGTCCGCTTCGGCGATCCTGAGTGCCAGGTGTTGATGCCGAGGCTCGATTCCGACCTCGTTGAACTGCTGGTGGCAGCGATCGAGGGAGACCTGCTTTCGCTGGAGCCGCAATGGTCCCCGCAGGCCGCGCTGAGTGTCGTCATGGCCGCGAAGGGCTATCCGGGAACGCCGGAAAAAGGCACGGTCATTCATGGCATCGCGGCGGCGGAAGCGGAAGGCGCGCTGGTGTTTCACGCCGGAACCGCGCAAAGTGACGGCCAGATTGTCGCCAATGGCGGACGCGTGCTCAACGTGACGGCGCTGGGAGACACGGTGGCGCAAGCGCAAGCCAATGCCTACCGCGCGGTCGACGCCATTGACTGGCCGGGCGGATTTTACCGGCGCGACATCGGCTGGCGCGCAGTCGCGCGCGAAAAGGCCTGACAGGACGAGAGATGTACTTCACCACGATCAAGGCTATCCACTTTTTGGCGCTGGTATTGGGCGCGGGCGCGAGCCTTGGCAACATCTACCTCATGCTGGCGCGCGGGCCACACGATTTGCCGGCGCCCGAACTCACCAAGGCATTGCGCAAATGGTACCGGCTGTCGGCACTGGTCGCGATCCTCGTGCTCTGGGCAACTGGCCTCATCATGGCGTTGTCAGGCGATGGCTGGATTGCAAGCAACGCCTTCAACGCCAAGCTTGTCTTCGCGACGGCGCTGCTGGCAATCATCCTCTTTCTCAACCTCATGGCGGCATCATGGGCCCGGCGGGGCGGACCGCCCGGCTGGGTGCAATGGCTGCACCTTGCCGGCACGGCCTGCCTGCTTGCCGCAGTAATCTTCGCGGCCTACGCCTTCAGTTAGCCGGCGCAGAAGCGCACGCCGCCAAGATCGACGCAATACTGGTCGCGCCTCGGGTTTCGAACCGGACGAAAGAACTGCACTGCGCAATAGCGCCCGACATGCCGGTGCAGCGAGCGCAATCCCGCGTGCCGGTCCGGCTGGCGGTGGCAATCGCGGTAACGCCGGTCGTTGCGGCGATTGCGATCCCAATAGCCGTAATCGTCGAAAAACCGGGGACGCGCTTGCGCCATCAACAACTCTTCCGTTGCTGCGATGGGTTGAAACATGCGCGATGAAGCCTCAAAGGGCTGCGCGGCAACGGGCAATGAAAGCATAAGGCCGGCAAGAGCGCTTGCCAGCAAGGCAAATCGGGTCATGGCGGGAAAACCTCACGGGTTGATCAACGTGAGCCCTTAAACCGCCGAGCCCATTTCCGGTTCCCGATAACCTTAGCCCGCGATCCTCGAAAAGTCGGCGACGCGGTGGATCGCGGAGCGGATTTGCGCCAGCAGCGCCAACCGGTTGGCGCGGATTTGCGCGTCGTCGGCATTGACCATGACGCCGTCGAAAAATGCGTCGATCGGCGCGCGCAGC
>JBGSJA010000330.1:0-13791 GCA_041742235.1 Salaquimonas sp.
ACATGAACCAGCCGCCATCGGGCGCGGCGCCGAAGAAGATGCTTGAGAAGAAGACAAGCCCGCCCACGAAATACGCCCAGAACGCATAGGCGGAGAGCCTGGGAAACGGCAGGTCCCGCGCCGCGATCATGTTGGGCAGCAGCAACACGCCCATCGCCTCCACCGCCGGAACGGCGAAAAGGAACATCATCGTGGTTCCGTGGACCGTGAAAAGCTGGTTGTAGACCGCGTGCCCGACGAGGTCGTTCTCCGGCACGGCGAGTTGCGTGCGCATTATCAGCGCGAGGATGCCGGCGAAGATGAAGAACAGCAACGCCGTGCCGACGTAGTAGGCGCCGACATAGGTATTGTTGACCGCGCTGATGAGGGCGAAGCCGCGCGGCGGCTTCCAGATGCGCTGCAACTCCTCAAGTTCGCCCGGCGGGCGCGGCGTCTCGTTGGGAAACTTCATTTCAGAGCCTCGAGATAGGCCGCCAGCGCGCGCAGTTCCACGCCCGTGAGGCGGTCGAACGAGGGCATCTTGTTGCCGGGCTTCAGGTGCTGTGCGGATGAGATCCACCCTGCGAGCGTTCCCCTGTTGTTGGGGAAGGTCGCGGCCCCGAGCGTCTTGCGGCTGCCCACATGCGTGAGGTCCGGGCCAACCGTTCCATTCCATTCAGTCCCGCGTATGGTGTGGCAGGCGCCACAGCCATTCTCGCCAAAGAGCTGCATGCCAAGCTCCTGCTCCGCTGTTTCAGGGGCGCGAGCCGGCCGCATCTGGTTGGCCATCCAGGCGGCAAAGTCGTCGGGCGTCTCCACGACCGCGATCAGCGACATCAGCGCGTGCTGCGCGCCGCAGAACTCGGCGCACTGGCCGCGATAGACGCCGGGGCGCTCGGGGCGGACAACGAGGCTGTTCGTACGGCCCGGTATCATGTCCATCTTGCCACCGAGCGAGGGGATCCAGAAGGAATGGATGACGTCGGGGCTGACCAGCGAAAACGCAGCTTCGCTGCCTGCGGGAAGGTGGATTTCGTTGCCCGTGACAAAGAGCGGGCGCTGCGCGCTGTCGAGATAGGTCACGCGCCACCACCACTGCTCGCCCGACACCTCGATCCGAACAGCCGGCTCCTGCCCCGATACCCGGATGTCGCGCGCAATGGCCAGTCCCCATGCCAGCAACGCCGTCAGCACCACGACCGGAAAGGCAACGCCGCCGGCAATGATCATGCTGCGCGAAGCGATGACGCCTCGCAGACCGGCGGGCCCGCGAACCGCGACCAACACGAGCATCATCACGACGATTAAGATGATTGCCGCGCCGAGCGTCATGACCCATGTCAGGTCCATGATCCACTGGGCGCCGCTTCCGGCAGGATGAAGGGCCGATTGTTGGTTCGTCCCCGACATCGGCTTAACGCAGCGTGTAAAGATAGGCCGCGATGTCGAGCGCCTCGTCATCATTCAACGGAAGCTGCGGCATCGCGGTATCAGGCGCGATCGAGGGGGCATTGCGCACCCAGCGCGCCAGCACCGCCGGCCGGTTGGGCACGACGCCGCCGATGAAGCTGCGCTGAGCGAAATGTTCGAGCGAGGGACCAACCGCGCCGCGTGCGCCCGCAATGCCTGGGATTACGTGGCAAACGCCGCACGATACTTCCATGATGGCAGCGCGCCCGGCCATCGCATCGCCTTCAACCACGCGCCGCGCGGGATCGCCCGGCTGTTCCTGGCAAACCCCGAAAAACACCGACAGAAAGGCGGGCAGCAAGCAGGCGGGCGTCATGGCTCGCCTCTTCGCACCGCTTCGAAATAGGCAGCCGCCGCGCGAATGTCCTCATCGCTCATCTGCACCGCGATCTGCTGCATCACGTTGAGCGGATCGCCATCGCGCCGCCCATCCTTCCAGCGCCTGAGTTGCAATTCCAAATAGGGCGCGTATTGGCCGGCCAGCACCGGCACCGTCGGCGGATAGCCCACTCCCGCTTCGCCGTGGCAGCCCTGGCATGCGGCGACGCCGCGCTCGGGAACGCCAACTGCCGAAATCGCTCCGCCGCGCTGGCGCAGGGACGGGTCATCGGTTTCGCGAACCTCGACCGGCGGCGGTTCCAGTGCCGAAAAATACGCCGCGACACCGCGCATCGCGCGTTCATCGAGCTGCAGCGCCACCGGCGTCATGATCTCGTGGTATCGCACCCCGGTCGAATAGTCGTTGAGCGCCTTGTAGAGATACCAGGCTGCCTGCCCATCCAGCCTTGGGACCGCGCCGCCGGGAACCGCAAGCCCGTCCATGCCGTGGCATTGGGCGCAGGCGATCCGGTGCTCGCCCAGCCTGCCGCCCATCGCCACCATCTTTCCATGTACGCGATCCGCGCCGTCCTGCGCCTGCGGCTCGCCGGGCAAGCCGATCGTTTGGGCTTTGACGCCGACCGCAACCGGCAAGGCGGCCAGCATGGCGATGAGTGGAAGCCGTATCATGTCGACACCAGCGGGCCGGGGTTTTTCATGTACCGGTTGATCATCGCGTCGATCGCCCAATAGGCGAGCGCGCCGACGGTGCCGGTCGGGTTGTACCCGCCGTTCTGCGGAAAGCAGCTTGCCCCGACGGTCCACAGATTGTGGAGGTCCCACGATTGCAGATACTTGTTTAGCACGCTGGTGCGCGGGTCGGTCCCCACGATGGTTCCGCCGGTATTGTGCGTCGTCTGGTACGGAACGATGCTGTAGTGGTCCGGCAGCCAGCTCACCGCCACGGATTTCCCGCCCATCGCCTCGGCTATTTCCCAGGCCTTCTGCGTCACGTGGCGCGACATCAGCCGGTCATTGTAGGGAAAATCGTAGGTCAACATGCCGAGAGGTTGGCCATATGCGTCGGTATAGGTGCGGTCGAGGCCGATATAGTTGTTGGGATGCGGGATCGACGAACCGTGGACGCTCAGGCTGACCGTGCTGTTGTAGTTCTGCGCCACCGCGTCCTTCCATTCCCTGCCCCAGCGCGGCGTGCCGGGCGGCACCGGATGGTAGGCAATCGGCCGGCCGCCCGTCTGGTAAGCGGCGATGTATGCCCCGCCGACAAATCCGAGCGGACCGTGGTCGAAACTGCCATTGTTGAAATCATCGATCGCGGTGCCGAGCGCACCCGCGCCCATGAACGGATTGATGCGCTTGCCGCCTTCGTAGAACACCGAAACGCCCGACATGGTCTGGTAAGTATAGTTCCGCCCTACCGCTCCCTCGCGCGTGGCCGGATCATAGGGCGTGCCGATGCCGGAATTGAGCATCAGCACCGCATTGTGGTGGGCGAAAGCGCACAGCACGACCATTTGGGCCGGCTGGAAGATCTCGACGCCGCTGGCATCGACATAGGTCACGCCCGTTGCCGTTTTCGATCCGCGGTCCCACTCGATACGTAGCACATTGGCGCGCGTGCGAAGCTCGAAGTTCTTGTTGGCAAGCGCAAAGGGCAGGATTGCAGTTTGCGGGCTTGTCTTGGCGAAATGCTCGCAGCCATAGGTCTCGCAGAAGCCGCAATACATGCAGGGCTTCATCTGCGCGCCGTACGGGTTCGTGTAGTGCCGCGTCATGTTCGCCGATGGAACCGGGAAGGGATTGTAGCCAAGGCCAGCGGCCGCCTCGCCGAACAGCGCTCCCGAATGCGAGGTCTTCATCGGCGGATTTGGGTAGTCGTTTTGGCGCGGACCCTCGAAAGGGTTGCCGCCGGGCCTTTTCTCACCGCGAAGGTTGCCGGCCGTTCCACAAATGCCCGCGACCTTCTCGAAGAAATCGTAATGGGGCTCCAGTTCGTCATAGGTGATGCCCCAATCCTGGATGGTGACGTCCTCGTCGAGGAAATCCGCGCCATAACGCTGTTCCACCCAGCTCTTCAGTTCAAACCACTCGGGCTGGAAGCGCCAGGTCTGTCCGTTCCAGTGCACCATCGCGCCGCCGACGCCTTCGCCCGGCAGGAATGAACCGAGCTGGCGCATGGGCAACGCCCGCTGGCCGGGGAAATTTCGAAAGCTCAGCGTCTGCGTGGCAGGGTTCTGCATCAGCGCATGCCGAATGGAGTGCTTGAGCTCGTCATGCATGCTGGGCGACTGAAAATCCGGGATGGTATCGCGCATGTCTCCGCGTTCCAGCGCAACGACGGTGCTGCCCGCCTCCGCCAAATGCTTGCCAAGGATCGACGCCGTCATGCCGCCACCGACAAGCGCCACGTCCACCGATTGCATCCGCCGCGCCATGTCAGCCTCCGTCCCCATGCCCGGACAAGTGGACCGCCCGGGCATGGCTGTTGGAAATGCTGATCGGCTCGCGGTGATAGGCTTCGCCGTGCCTTTCCACGAGTTCGAGATATTGGGCATACGCGCCGGGAAATCCGATCATGCGCCATGCCACCATGTCGCGATTGCCACCATAGGCGGGATCGGCAAACCAGCCCTCGATGGTGTTCGCCAGGAGCGTTTCGAAAAATACCGGTGAGGGAAGCGAGGGCAACGCGGTCGCGCCGGTCTCCAGGCCCGTCAGCACATCGTCCATTGGCGCGGCGTCGAGCTCCCAGAATTCCCGCCCATGCGTGGCGCTTACCGCCTCGCGCGCTTCCGCGATTGCCCGCCGGTAGAGTTCCGCGGGCGTGAAGCGAAGCTGGTAGCCCTGTTGCGCCGGGGCGTCTGGTACCCACGGGCCCTTCAGATACATTTTCGCGCCGTCGCCATAGCCGCTAGCAAGCTGGTGGTCGATATAGGTCACGACGCCTGCCTGCGATGCGCTCGGCCAAACCGGATCGGCCGGTATCAACCGGTCGACGGCGGCGGTGATGAACCGAGCCTCCGGATCGGTGAAGAAAAACAGCACATCCTGTCCGTCCGCGGCCTGGTGGTGCGGTGGTTGCACTGGCTGCGGTTCTTCTTGCCCGCGCGCGGAGACGGGGACGGCGACAGCGCCTGCAACGCCGAGCTTGATAAGGTTTCGCCGGCTGATTTCGCTGGTCATGGCCGCACTCCCGTGGCGGGTTCATGCGCGCGGCCCAATACCGTGGCCAGGCAATTGGCGCGCACTTCCGCGTTGAAATCCTTGCAAAGCGTTTCGGCTGGCAGATCGGGCATGGAACGGTTTCCTGGCGGATCGCCACTATCGGACTTCGGACCGCTGACGCCGGAAGTCGTACCGTCGGTGGTGTTTGCGCCCGACTGCGCGGGAACCGCCTTGTTCCGCGAACCTGCGTCCGAATCGAGAAAGCCCGGCGTCTGGTTCTGCTGGGCCATCGCAAACCCGGCGCAGACCAGCAGGAGTGCAAAGGCAACCGGGCCTGCCTTCATTGCGCAGCCTCCGGCCCGCCGCTTACCTCAATGCCAGCCCCAACAGGCCGGGGAGCAACCGAAGCGAAATAGTGCGACAGCGCCTCTATTTCGCGGTTGCCCATGCGCCTTGCAATGTCGGCCATGATCTCCTGCAACTGGGTGCCGTTCCCAGCCGGCATCGCCTGGTAGTCAAGCAGCCGCGCGGTCAGGTAGGTGGCTGGTTGCCCGGCCAGATAGGGGTAGTTCGGCGGCAGACCTTGACCTGCCGGGCCATGGCAATTGATGCAGCCTTGTATGCCGAGCGTTGCCGAGCCTATGGACGACAGCGCCGCACCATATTGCAGCAGTTCGGGTTCGCCTGCCCTGGCCGGCTGCCACGGCGTGTCTGCGAGCCGGGCATAGTAGGCGGCGGCGCTTCGCATCTGCCCTTCGCTCAGGGACTTCGCGATCGGAGACATGATGGCGTTGTTGCGCACGCCAGCGGCATAAGCCTTCAAGGCGTGAAATAGATACTCGCCGGATTGCCCCGCCAGGCGCGGAAATCCGGCGGCAAAATCGCCTCGTCCGTCGATGCCATGGCAGTTGATGCAAGAATGCGCTGGCGCGATGCCCGGCGCGCCGACAACCACTGCCTTGCCTCTTTCTGTGAGGTCGTCTTGCTGTGCATGCCCGGACCGGGCAGCAAGGCTGGCAAGAAACGCCAACGCCAGAGACCCGGCAAAATGGCCAAGCGGTGACCGCACCTTCGAGAACCCTCCATTGTCGCGAAGTCAACCGCAAACCGGTGACGCGCCGGAATGTTCCCGAAAAACGGATCTGGGCTTGGGAAGTGCGTGCAAAGGTTTGTGCGCGCCGATACGGAGCGCCGATATCGTCACCTTCAAGACAGCTGCGTCATGGCCGGCACGCTGGCGGCATGCGGCAAGTGGTGATCGGCCACAGCCGCAGCGCCCCAAGGTGATCGGTCACCACGGCCTTGATGATTGAACGCAGGTCGGTTGTGGCGCAAGGGAGTCTGCCCCCGCCGGCACGCACAGTGCGGACCAATTGCCGGCAACCCGCCCTCCTGCCACCGCCCGCCGATCTGGAACGTCACGCTTGCCGATCCATGGTCTGTGCCGCCATTGGGATTTGAGGCCGGACAATCGGTTTGCGAAGCGCCGCGGCGGGTAGTCGGCGAACTTGCACAATGCGAAGCCAATCTCGCCCTGCTCAAGATTCATTTGGACAAGTCCGGTCTGGACAGCTTCACGCCGCAAGCCCGAAAGCTTTACAAATGGCATCGGGAAACCGTGATCGGCGAGCATGGCCTCATGCGCGCAAGCACGGCTGTGACAGTGCCACCGCAACAATTGCGTCCGGACTGGCTGCGCCGCCTTCAACTGTGCCGCGAACATGGGCTGGACGTGCTGGCTGTCGACTTGACCCATCGCGACGCCGCCCCTGGCGCGCGTGCTGGTCACCGGACTTCGCTCGACAATGCCCAGATGGGTCAGGGTTGATTGCAGGAAGTCCCGGTCAGACTGGGATTGAGGCAATCCGGCGGGGAGGTTGCCTACGGTTCGACCTATCCGTTACGACGGAAAAATCGATCAGTGGGCGATCCGGCTCTTGGAACGCGGCTTTGCCTTTACCGGCGTCGGCGCGGCTTCCAATTCACGTGCTTCCTTTTCAAGGCGCAAGGCTCGCAAGCGGTTCGTCTTTTCCGCCTGTGCCGCTGCGACGGCGTCGATTTCCAAGGTGATGCGACTGCGGGCCATGAACTGGGTCCTGGCCTTTGCGAACGCCGATTCGGCTCTTTCGCGCGTCTTCATCGATTTGTCAGACATGGTGGAAGTTCCTGATGATGACAATGGATTGGCAATACAAAAAAGGCCGGACAATCTGCCCGGCCTTCACTAAGTTCAAGTCTCGCGCAAGCAAACCAGCTTCGCTTTGAATGCAGGCGAGAACGTGCCCAGCTTATGCAGCCTGAAGCCGGTCAGCGGACATCTTTCCAGACTTCGCGTCGCGAACCATTTCGTAGCTGATCTTCTGGCCTTCGACGATATCGCGCATGCCTGCACGCTCAACGGCGGAGATATGAACGAACACATCCGACCCGCCATCGTCAGGTTGGATGAAGCCGAAGCCTTTTGTGGAATTGAACCATTTTACTGTGCCTGAGGCCATGATGAACCCTTTCCTAAGCAACAATTGATGACCCACAGCGCGGTTGCGCCATGGTTTTCTCGATTTTTGAAGGGGGACGTTCGTAGACCGCGCGAAAGCACAAGGTATAGAAATCGTTCAAACAAATACCGATGGAAATTACATAGAAATATTCTGCTCGAATGTCAAATCATTTTAAAAATGCTTTCACGACATCCAATTCATCGAGCGCCGCTTCAAGCGCCGCGCCTCTGCCCCCGTCCGCCGGACGCCGCACTGGGACTCAGCTCTTCGTTTTTCCGCGAACGATGTTGGCGCCGGCGTTCTTCACTTGCGATCCGAAAGTCGTTTCCAGCTTCGGCGCAGCCTTTTCCTGTTTCGGCTTTCTGATTTCGCGGGTACTGCGTTTCTGGCCCTTGGCCATGGTGTTTGTCCTTTTGTTGTTTGTGCGCGGTATTGCCGGGCCGGGTTGATCGTGTCGCCCGCATACGGGAAAGCCGTATGGCTCGATTGTCTGTCTTGCTGTGTGGTTCGCCTAAAGCAGGCGGTTGTTGTCTGCTATGTCGCGGGCTCGCCTGCGCTTGCCGGCGGAATCGTATTTCAGCTTGTTTTGCGCAGACCATTTTGCAAACGATTCTTGCCTGTCCGTGTCAGCCTTGCCCTCGTTTCTTGGAACAACTACGGCTTTTATGTCTTTCATCATCATTCATCTCCCATAGTGATGTAATTATTTCGCTTTAACAAATAAAAATGAAAGTTGTTATCGAAATCACGCAAATATTTTTTTAAACATACAGCAAAAACAGAAAATGATCAAATCAAAAAAATTGCGCGATACCCGGATTGATTTTGCGCTTTGTACAGCCATATTTCCAAGGGGGAATATTGATTACTTACATCAGTTTGCAGGATAAAAAAATGTTGAAATCAACCACCTACCCGAACCTGCTGTCACCGGGCGTTGCATCCAAGCAAAAAAACAACGCTGACCGCGACAAAGCCTTGGCCGAAGTCGAAGCGAAGGCCAAGGCAAGGGCGATCAAGACCGCGAAGTTGCGGGCGCTGCGCCTCGCCAAGGAAGAAGCCGACCGTGCGGCAGCAGCGTCGGCGCCGGAGGCCAAGCCGGCGGCCAAGCGACGCAAGGCGCTGCTGAAAAAGACCTGAGAGACAGCGGACCTGCCGAAATTTTCGGCCACAGCGTTCAATGAAACGAACGCCCTTCCCCGTCCGTACGAACGGGGACAGCTTCCGATCGTCCTGCCGTCATTTCCAGTTCATCCAGCGCTCCAGCCGCAAGAGCAGCAAAAGGACGATCGAACCGAGAACGGCGGCCGCAAGCGCCAGGCCCCACATTCCGAAACCCGCGGAAACACCGATTGCTGCCGCGAGCCAGATGCCTGCGCCGGTCGTCAGGCCCCGGACCTCTCCCCTTGAAAATACAATGAATCCGGCGGCCAGGAATGCCACGCCCGCAGTCACTGCTTCGACGATCCTTAGCGGGTCGGATGTAATTTCGCGCCCGTCAAACACGGCCGCGTTGGGCACTTCGATGGCAAGGATGGCGAAGATGCAGGCCGAAAGGCTGACCAGCATGTGCGTTCGCAATCCGGCCGGACGGTCCTTTGACTCCCTCTCAAGACCGATGACGGCGGAAAGCAGCAATGCGCCGACAACGCGGACAAGGATCACCGGATAGGGTATCGCGGTCGCGCCCGCAAAGTCGGCGATGATATCGGACAATGCGTTTTCCAAGCCTGCCCTGCCTTGAAGGTTGGCAAAAGGAAACGTGGTTTCGGAAGGATTCGTTCCTCAGGGCATCCTTTTCAGACTTGAATGTCCACAATGGCTTGCAAACCGTCAGTGCCTTGCGAAAACTGCATGCTGACCGCTCGTTGCTCCTCATCGCTCATGCGCCGGAAAAGGGCGTCGCGCGTATTGAGCTCATGTCCCGCGATGTAGAACTGCGTCGTCAGTTCGCGCCCTTCGTGAAAAACCTTCACGTGGATATGCGGTGTGCGGCCCGGATACGGTACAGGCTTGATCGTGCGGAAGGCGTACACGCCATCCGGCCCGGTCACCACATGTCCGAAACCCTGGAACGCCGCATCGCGGGGTCTCCCGCCGCCGTCGCCGGGGTGGAGATAGCGGCCATTCACGTCGCATTGCCAGATTTCAACGCGCGCTCCGGATGCCGGATTTCCCTGCCCGTCGAAAACGCGCCCCTTGAGCACGATGACCTCGCCGCCGGCACTCTCGACCACGCCGGCGATCTTCACGAGATCATTGTCGGCATCGGTAAAGCGCATGCCCGGCGAGGGATAAAACGGACCTTCGCTTGCGGAGGGCGTCCTGTTTGCAAGCGACGGACTTGCGCCAAGGAAAACCGCCAATCCGCCGAACAATCCGAGAATTGAGCGTCGCGTGGACGAAAAGCCGGTACGGTAATGTCGCATGATCATGCCCTTCTCAGGCCGCGGTTTCCCGCTCAAGGATTAGGCACGCGATTGGCGCTGCCATGCCGGTGCTGCTGCCAACGCATCACGATTGCGCGAGATTGTGCCCGTCCAGCCGCCAAGCCGGCCTTGCGAAAAGCAGTTTCAGCGCCAAGCCTATCCGGCGTATTCCATGCCGATCCGGCGGATAGCCGCCCGTGCGCGCGCCGCATGGTCGGGGTGCCGCAAGAGCTGGTTCATCTCATGCATGCTTGCGGCCAGCATTTTCTGCCGGCGCAGCCGGTCAAACACGGCAATCGCCTGTTCCTCGTTTCCGGCGAGGATTTCATCCGTTGCCTTCAAGCCCAGTTTGAACTTTCCTGTCCGGGTATCCATGCTCACCCCCTTCAGTCACGGCTTTATCCGCTTGTTCAGAATAAGCCAAAACGGCGCTGCAGTACAGGCATGTGTTGCACTGCACCAATCCTCTTTGCAATCAACGCGCATAAGGCCTTGAAAAAGCGACCTCCGGGTTGAGTTCGACGCCGAAGCCGGGCTTTTCGAGATCGGAAACTTTCAGCCGGCCGCCATGGGGAACCGGCTCGTCGAGCAGCAGTCCGCCAAATGCCGGCAGCACCTTGTCGGCATCCGGCGCCATCATGATCATTTCGGCGAACGGGCTGTTGTGACGGGTCGCCACGAAATGATAGCTGTAGACGCCCGAGCCGTGCGGTATCACCAGCGCGCCATGTGCATCGGCATAGGCCGAAATCTTGATGAGCTCGGTGATGCCGCCGCACCAATTGACGTCCGGCTGGATGATGTCGCAGCAACCCATGTCGAGCAGCATGCGAAAGCCCCAGCGCGTCGCCTCGTGCTCGCCGGTGGTTACCAGCATGCCTTTCGGCACGCTGCGCTTCAATTCGGCATAGCCCCAGTAATCGTCCGGCGACAGGCATTCCTCGATCCACCTCAGCCCGTGTTCATGCGCCTTCAGTGCCAAGTTTATCGCGTAGTTGAGATCAAGGCTCATCCAGCAATCGTACATTAGCCAGAAATCGTCGCCGCATTTGCTGCGCATGTCGGCGAGCTTGGCGATGTTCTTCGCCATGCCTTCCTCGCCTTCCGCCGGGCCGTGCTGCAGCGGCAACTTGCCGCCGATGAAGCCAAGCTGCTTGGCAATGTCCGGCCTTGCGCCGGTCGCGTAGAACACCAGCTCGTCGCGCACCGGGCCGCCCAGCATGGCCATCACCGGTTCCTGCCGGATCTTGCCCAGAAGATCCCACAGCGCCAGGTCGACGGCCGATATCGCATTGAGCACAATGCCGCGCCGGCCATAGTAGATCGTCGCGTTGTACATCTGGTCCCAGATTTTCTCTATCTCGGTGACCGGGCGGCCTTCGAGGAAGCGCGCCAGATGCTTTTCCACGATGAAGGCGCCGATCTCGCCCGCGGTGGTCACCGCGAAACCGATTTGGCCGGTGTCCGCCTCGATCTCTACGACCAGCGTACCAAGGACATTGATGCCGAAAGACCGCCGGCTCTGCCGGTATTCGGGGTAACGCGCCATCGGCGTCGCGATATGGTCGTCTATCCAGTGATAGCCCTGCTTGTCGTGGTAGTCCGCGCCGCTGTCGCCACGCGCCACCAGCGCGCGAACATGCTTGATCTTCGGTGTGGCCAACTTGCTTGCCTTCCTTCGTGCGGCGCCGGGCGGCGGCCTTGCTTTACTTGAGATAAAAGACCTTTTTCAACGGAATTTGCACCGGCACATTGTCGGCGTCGGTCGCCATGATGTCGGCCATGTGCGCCCACCAGCGCTTCATGATCTCCGTGTCCGGCAGTCTGTCGAGCGTGTGGTCATCAGCACGCGTCAACACGCCAAAAAGGTGGTTGCTTTCCGGGTCGAGCCAGATCGAATAATCCGAGACGCCGGCGTCCTTGAGCGCGGTGACGAGTTCGGGGAAAATCTCGTCGTGCCGCTCGCGGTATTCGGCAGCCTTGCCGGGAAAAAGGTTCATGCGAAAGGCGATCTGCTCGGGCATCTGGAACCTCAGCTCTGGGACCTGGAAATGACCTCGATGGTAGTGTCGCGAATGTGTTCGAGATGCCGGCGATAGGCAGCGACTGCCGCATCCGCGTCGCCGGCCATCACCGCTTCGGCGACCTCGACATGCTGTCCGATGCTCTTTTCAACATTGGCGCGCACCTGGCTGGCAGCGCGGCGCACGTCGAGCCCGATGTCGTAAAGACCCTGCGCCACCGCCGACAGCAGCTTGTTGCGGCCGGCATCGCTGAGCGCGCGGTGAAACTCGATGTCGAGCAGGCGGAAGGCCACGGGGTCATCGAGCACTTCCTTGCCGTCGACCGCATGCTTCAAGATGCGGTTGCGCTCCTCCGGTGTCGCCCGCAGCGTGGCGAAACGCACCAATGTCAGTTCAACCGCCTCGCGGGCCTCGAAGTGTTCGTGGACGTCATAGTCGCCAACCGACAGCATGACGTTGAACGGTGCGACGAGCCGCGAGGGCGAGAGGTCGGTGACCATGTAGCGCCCTCCCTGTCGGCTTTCGAGCATGCCCATCAGCGTCAGCGCCTTGAGCGCCTCGCGAAGCGGCGGACGCGAAATTCCGAAGGCAAGGCCCATCTGCTGTTCGGTTGGCAGCCGGTCGCCGGCCTTCAGATTGCCGGACTTGATCATCGCCATGATCCGGCCCGCGACCTGCTCGGAGATCGAGCGCCTTTCCGCAAGCGGCCCGCCCATGTCGGAGGCAGGCACAGGTCGGCGTGTGGCGTCCACCAGTTCGGCGAATGCGTCGGGCGTCCCCTCGCTGATGTCGGCCATGGTCGGCCTCGCCTTGCCCAAATTCATCCCCTCACAGTTCCAGCCGGTAGAAATCCATCGCGTTCTCGCGATAGATTTTGCGGGTATCCGATTCGCTCAGGCCGATCTCGTCAAAGGCCCGGTCCAGCACCTCCACCCACCGCCTCGGCGTGGTCGCCTGCAGGCAGATCGGATAGTCGATCGCGAAGATCGTGCGGTCCGGCCCGAAGGCGTCGAGCGTTGCCTCGATGAAGGGTCGCAGGTCCGCGTCGGTCCACGTGTCGAAGTCCGCCTCGACCGGCAGGTCGGAAAGCTTGATCCAGACATTCTTGCGCTTTGCCAGAAACTTCACGTCATCGCGGAACTGGTCAATGGCGCCTTCCTTGATGCCGGGCTTGCCGCAATGGTCGAGGATCAGCGGAACCTGCGGCACCCGCTGCACGAATTCGCGCACGATGTCCATCTGGGTGTGATTGACGTTGATTTCGAAGTGCCAGCCGTAGTGTTCGAGGAAGTTCACGCCTTCCACGAATCCATCGCTGAGCGTCAGCGCGCGCGGATCCGCATCGAACTCGACGATACGGCGGATGCCCTTCACGAGCGGGTGGTTGTCGCGCATCTTGTCGAGGATTGGCTGGGCCTTGCGCCCCCATTCCAGCGGGGCCATCGGAACGATCCCCTTGATCCGCGGATCGCGCTTTGCCTCGTCCTCGACGAATTCGACTTCCTCGACATACTGGCCCCCGCCCTCCTGGAAGTCGGCGTAGCACTCAAGGAAAACCATGGCCTCGATATCGAGCCCGTCACAGTCCCGCCGGTAATCCTCGACATGATACGGATGGCCGAAAAGCGGATGTCCCTCGAACGCGGAATAGCGGAGCCGCGTCTGGTCCCATACGTGGAGGTGGGTGTCGATAATCGGAAAATCGGGCATTCCGGGCCTCCCAACCCTCTCCCTGACGCCGGTCAGGATTGGCTTTGTCGGAAAGACTTGTCAAACTAATTTTTGTCTGACAACTTGATCGCGAGGACGAGAGGCGGCGGATCGAGCCGCACGGCTTGGCAGGGAGGAATACCGGTGAAGATCACGCACGCCACCCGTCGGCGG
>JBGSJA010000331.1:0-2060 GCA_041742235.1 Salaquimonas sp.
TGGAACGGGTAGCTGTGGCGCCCGCCGGTAAAGCCGATGACGCGCGCGCCTGCGGTCCGCGCCGCCGCAATGCCATGGACCGAATCCTCGATCACGATGGTCTCTCGCGGGCCTGCGCCGAACTCCTTCATGGCGTGCAGGAAGATGTCCGGTTTCGGCTTGGGCGCCGCCGGGTCCAGTTCCTTCGCCGAGTAGATATAGGGACGGAAAAGATCGTGCAGGCCCGTCCGCTTCAGCATCAGCTTGAGGCGTTCCGGGCCGGAATTGGAGCAGATGCATCGCGGCAGGCCGATGCGGTCGAGCGCTTCCGCGATGCCCTCGATCGCCTCGACTTCCTTTTCGAGGATGACGTCGAGTTCGCGTTCGATCTGCTTGTAGAGGCCCGCCGGCAGGTTGCGCCCGAGTTCTTCCTCGATGGCGCGGCTGATCAATTCGCCGGTCATGCCGGCAAACCGGCCCGAAAACTCCGGTATCGACAATTCAAATCCGTGCTCCCCATAGCGATGCGCCTCGTGACGCGCGGCGAGGTATTCAGAATCGACGAGCACGCCGTCGCAATCGAAAATGACCAGCTTGATGTCGGGCATGGATTTGGCGCTATAGTCCGTTGCGGGTTCGGGAAGCGCTGCCTATCAGAACCGGACCGCCGAGATAAGGTCGCGGCATGAGAATGTTTTCGCAGATCATGGACCTGGCGATCTCGCGCCACGGCAAGGCAGAGATCGATGCGGTGCTGAAGGCATCCATTCCCGTCAAGGAGAGCGGGCCGCGCAGCCTCTCGCGCCATTCGCCGCCGCTGAAAGACGAAGCGCTTGCCGCCATTCCCGACGACCGGTGGCTTTCGGCCGCGACGAAGGCGGTGTTCTGCGCCGGGTTCAACTGGAAGGTCGTCGAGAACAAGTGGGAGGGATTCGAGGAAGCCTTCGAAGGCTTCGATCTTGGCCGCTGGGTGTTGTCCACCGACGATGACCTTGCCGCGCTTCTTTCCGACAAGCGCGTCATCCGCAACGGCGCGAAGCTTGCGAGCGTGCCGAAAAATGCGCGCTTTTTCGCAGGGCTGTCGCGGGAGAACCGCGGCGTCGGGCGCTACATTGCCGGCTGGCCCGTGACCAGCCAGACAGGGCTGATGTCGGCGCTGGAGCGCGGAGGCGACCGGCTTGGCGGCAATACAGGCTTGTTCTTTCTGCGCTCGATGGGAAAGGATTGTTTCATCCTGTCGAAGGACGTGCTTGCCGCCCTGCGTTTCGACGGAATTATCGACGGGCCTGCCACGTCGAAAAAGGCTCCTGCGGCGATCCAGGCCGCCTTCAACGAGTGGCACAAGGAGACCGGCCTCTCTATGACGGCGCTCTCGCGCGTGATTGCCCGGTCCGCCGACGGATAAGTTCGATTGCATTTTTACGAATTGCCTTAGGGCATAATTAACCGCGCTCGGTAACCATGACTGCAGGTTCCTCGTACTGCGTAGCCTGGTGTGACATGAGTGTAGTGTTGAGTTTGTCCGAGCTTGGCTCGGAAAGGCGCGGCGGATCCGCCGGTGCTTCCCATATCGATGCGATCATCAAGGGCGACTGCGTCGCCGCCATGTCCCGGCTGCCAGAAGGCTCGGTGGACACGATCTTTGCCGACCCGCCATACAATCTCCAACTCGAGCGCGTGCTGCACCGTCCGGACCAGTCGAAGGTCGATGCGGTCGACGACGAGTGGGACAAGTTCACCGATTTTGCCGCCTATGACGCCTTCACCCGCGCCTGGCTGCTCGCCGCGCGCCGCGTGCTGAAGCCAAACGGCACGATCTGGGTAATTGGCTCATACCACAACATTTTCCGCGTCGGCGCCGTGCTGCAGGACCTCGGCTACTGGATGCTCAACGACATCGTCTGGCGCAAGGCCAATCCGATGCCGAATTTCCGCGGCCGCCGTTTCACCAATGCGCATGAAACGCTGATCTGGGCCTCGCGCGACCAGAATGCGCGCAACTATACCTTCAACTACGAAGCCATGAAGATGGCCAATGACGAAGTGCAGATGCGCTCCGACTGGCTGTTCCCGATCTGCAC
>JBGSJA010000332.1:0-1684 GCA_041742235.1 Salaquimonas sp.
GATCTTGGTCATCCGCGACATCACCATTCCCGGCGTGCTCGTCGAGGGCGGGTTCCTGAGCAACCGCCAGACCGTGACCGAAGCCGCGATCAAGTCGGTGACGCGCAGCGTTGCCTCCTCACTGGGCCGCGCTCTGGTGCGCGGTGTGCTTGGCAGCCTGAAGAAGGGCTTTTGATACCGGTGCGGCCGCCCTATATCGGTCCTGACGAGGGAATGCAGCATGGCTAATCCGGACATCGAAACCATCGTGGGGAACTTCGAATTCCTCGATGACTGGGACGATCGCTACCGTTACCTGATCGAGCTGGGCGGCGGTCTTGCCCCGCTCGGCGAGGCCGAGCATTCGCCTGCAAACAAGGTGCAGGGGTGCGCAAGCCAGGTCTGGATCGTCAGCGATCGCGGCGAGGGGCCGGACCCGGTCCTGACTTTCCGGGGCGATAGCGACGCGCATATCGTGCGCGGACTGGTGGCTGTCGTGCTGGCGATCTTTTCCGGCAAGCGGGCCTCGCAGATCGCGCAAACCGACGAGAGCGCCATTTTCCAGCAACTGCGCCTTGCCGAGCACATCACGCCGCAGCGCTCGAGCGGCTTGCGCTCGATGGTGGCGCGGATCAAGAACGAGGCGCGCGAGGCTGTGGCGGCGTAAACCGGCTTCACGACACCGCCGGCCGGTAGCCGTCCGCCCCCCAATGCCGCATCGTGGCGCGTGACTGGCCTGCGCCCGATATGCCGTAGTGCCTTGCCAGCATCGACAATGCCGTTCGCAGCATCAGCTTGCCCGATCGCGGCGGCCAGCCGCGCTCCCGTTCTGCCTGCTCAAGGCCCTTGAGGAAGCAGCACACGTCGAGGGTGATGCCTGCAAGCGACGGCTCCAGCGCATCGATAGCTGCGTTTACCCGTTTGCGGGCGTCGACTGCGAAATCGGCAATGTCGGCGGCGCCGCCGCCGCGCCCGCCCGAGGAAACGCTGGCTTCCCAATTGGCCGAGACGCGCGGTTGAAGCCCGGCCCTTTCGAAATCTGCGCGCAGGCGCTCCCCGGCCGAAAACTCCGCGGCGCCAAGCCATGGTTTACCGTCCTTGCCGATGCGCTGGTGAAGCCGCGCAAGCGGCGATTCGTTGAGGTTGACGGCAACCGGCGGGCTGTCCTGCGCCATCTGGCGGAACGCGATTTCGCTGTGTTGCGCGCCATGTCCGCATTCGGGGTGAAGTGCGCGGCGCAAATGGGCCGCACCCTCGGCGGTCAGCACAAGGCTGGAGCCGCGTGGCGCGGCGAGCCCTTCGCGGATGGCCTTGCGCACCAGTTCCATTGCGAAGCGGTGCACGCTTCCCTCCCGCCCGATTTCCAGATGCACACCGTCCATGGCCTGGTCCTTGCCGCCATGGCGGCCGAGCAGCTTCAGCAGGCGAAGCATCTGCCGTGCGTCATGATCCGTCATCCTCATGCCTCCTGCCCGAGGGCAAATACCGGCGCCGCCGGCGCCAGCACCGCTTCGAGGCGCGCAAGCAGCGCGTCATGGATCGGATCGTCGCGCATGTCTTCCATCAGGCGGCAGGCATGCGAAACGGTGGTGCGGTCGCGATTGAACGCCCGCGCCACCTCGCCATAGGAGGCCGAGAGCGAGGTGTGAAGCAGGTACATCGCCAGCTGGCGCGCCCTTGCCGTATCCCAGGGCCCCCGGTTTGG
>JBGSJA010000333.1:0-4951 GCA_041742235.1 Salaquimonas sp.
CGAAACCTCCAAGCTGCTGAACCCGGAAAAGACGGTGCTGATCCCCGATATGCGCGCCGGCTGCAGCCTGGCCGAGTCGATCACCGGAGCCGATGTGCGCCTGCTGCGCGAGGCAAATCCGGGCGTGCCCATCGTCACCTACGTCAACACGTCAGCCGATGTGAAGGCCGAGAGCGACATCTGCTGCACCTCGTCCAACGCCGTGCGCGTCGTCGAAAGCTTTGCCTCGGACACCGTGCTGCTTATCCCCGACGAGTTCCTGGCGCAAAATGTCGCCCGCCAGACCTCCAAGAAGATCCTCACCTGGAAGGGCCATTGCGAGGTGCATGAGCGCTTCACCGCCGAGGAACTGCTCGCCTACAAGGCAGCCGACCCGGCGATCCAGATCATCGCGCACCCCGAATGCCCGCCCTCGGTCGTCGATGTCGCAGACTATACCGGCTCCACCGCCGGCATGATCGAATATGCCAAGGGCCGCAAGCCGGGCGCCAAGGTTCTGCTGGTCACCGAGTGTTCCATGGCCTCGAACATCGAGAAGGAGGCAAAGGGCGTCACCTTCATCAAGCCGTGCAACCTTTGCCCGCACATGAAGCGCATCACGCTCCCGAAGATCCTCGACAGCCTCTTGACCATGCGCGAGGAAGTGCTGGTCGATCCGCTCGTCGCCGCCCGCGCCCGCCTCGCGGTGGAGCGGATGGTGAACCTCAAGGGGCATTGAAGGGAAGAACCCCTCCCCAACCCCTCCCCACAAGGGGGGAGGGGCTTCCCTTGGTCTGGGCTTGCCGAGCCCGCTTTTCAAGGCTGGTCGAACACGCAGGTTTAGGCAGGCGCATTGCGCCAAAGCCCCTCCCCCTTGTGGTGAGGGGTTGGGGAGGGGTAACTTTTGGAGCGA
Organism: Salaquimonas sp.; assembly: GCA_041742235.1. Lineage (GTDB taxonomy): Bacteria > Pseudomonadota > Alphaproteobacteria > Rhizobiales > Rhizobiaceae > BOKV01. Next base: position 893 of record JBGSJA010000333.1, read on the forward strand.
ATGATGCAACGGATGTCCTCATGACCGCCCTCCAGCCTGAATTGTTTCCGCCCGTGTCCTGGACCGGCATTGATGATGTGGTCATTGTCGGGGGCGGGCTTGCCGGGCTTTTCTGCGCGTTGAAGCTCGCGCCTCGGCCCGTCACAGTGCTAGCTGCCGCGCCGATCGGCAAGGGTGCTTCCTCCGCCTGGGCGCAGGCCGGTCTTGCCGCTGCTGTCTCCGAAGGCGACACGGTAGAGAAGCACCTTGCCGACACCATCGCGGCGGGCGCGGGCATCGTCGATGAAAAGATCGCCCGGCTGATGGTTTCGGAAGCCGCCGCGCGAGTCCACGACCTCCTGGAATACGGCGTTCCCTTCGACCGCGACCTTTCCGGCCGGCTCCAGACCTCGCGTGAGGCGGCGCATTCGGAAAACCGCGTTGTGCGCGTCCAGGGCGACAGGGCAGGGCGCGCCATCATGGAAGCGCTGGTGCTTGCCGTTCGCAACACGCCGTCGATCCGGCTGATGGAAGGCTATGTCGCTGAGGAACTGCTGGTGCAGGGCCGTTTCGTCACCGGCATGATCGCGCGGCCCGATGGCGGCCGCTCGCCGAAGCGCATCCAGTTTCCCGCCCGCGCCGTGGTGATGGCGACAGGTGGCACCGGACATTTGTACGAGGTGACAACCAATCCCGACGAAGCGCGTGGCGACGGCTGCGGCATCGCCGCCCGCGCAGGCGCGATCATCGGCGATCCCGAATTTGTGCAGTTCCACCCGACTGCCCTCAATGTCGGCAAGGATCCCGCGCCCTTGGCCACGGAAGCGTTGCGCGGCGAGGGCTGCACTCTGGTCAATTCCGCCGGGCATCGGTTCATGCTCGACATCGATGCGGCAGGTGAACTTGCCCCGCGCGATATCGTTGCGCGCGGCATATTCCGTGAGGTGATCTCCGGGCGCGGCGCCTTCCTCGATTGCCGCGAGGCGGTCGGAAGCCATTTCCCCAAGGAGTTCCCGACGGTCTACGGGTATTGCATGGATGCCGGCATCGACCCGGTGACGCAGCTCATTCCGGTCGTACCGGCCGCGCATTACCACATGGGCGGCGTCCTTACCGACGCTGACGGGCGATCTTCGATCGACGGGCTATGGGCCTGCGGCGAGGTCACATCCACCGGCGCGCACGGGGCGAACCGGTTGGCCTCCAATTCGTTGCTGGAAGCCGTGGTCTTTGCCGGGCGCATTGCCGGCGATATCGCGGGGCACCTGCCCGGCCCCAAGACCAATCCCTGGACCGACCGTTCGGGCGAGCGCGAAGCGGTCGAACCGGCCGGCGACAGCGCGGCCATGAAGCTGCTGCGCCAGACAATGAGCAAGCATGCCGGCGTTATCCGCAATGGTCCCGGATTGCGCGAGGCACTGAAGACTATTGTCTCGCTGGAAGGGTCCAACCGCTCGCCCCGTTTCGCCAACGCGCTCGCCACGTCCAAGCTGATCGCGGCCATGGCGCTGAAGCGCGAGGAAAGCCGCGGCGGGCACTTCCGCGACGATTTTCCCGACGAGAAGCCGGAATGGAAGCACCGTACCTTCACCACCATGGCCGAGGCGGACGCTATTGCACAGGAAGCCGCAGCGCGGGAGGCCGCATGATGGTGCATCAAGGGGAAAAGCTGTTGCCGGCCTTGCCGGTGCTCCTTGTCGAAGACGCGGTCCGTGCGGCATTGAGGGAAGACCTTGGACGCGCCGGCGACATTACTTCGGATGCAACCATCCCTCCGGACGCCACCGCCACGGCGGTACTTGCGACGCGTGAAACCGGCGTGCTTTGCGGCATGCCGCTGGCCATGGCGGCGTTCAGGGCGATCGACCCGCAGCTTCGCTTTGAGATGCTTGCGAAGGACGGTGATCGTATCGAGGCGGGGCAGGCCGTCGGGCGCATAGCCGGCAATGCGCGCGCTATCCTTGCTGCCGAAAGGGTGGCGCTGAACTTCCTCATGCGAATGTCGGGGATCGCCAGCTACACCGCGCGCTTCCAGCAAATGATCGACCATACCGGCGCGAAGATCACCTGCACGCGCAAGACGGTGCCGGGCATGCGCGCCTTCGACAAATATGCGGTCAAATGCGGCGGCGGCTCCAATCACCGCTTCGGGCTCGATGACGCCATCCTCATCAAGGACAACCACATCGCCGTGTGCGGCGGCGTGGCGCTCGCCATCGGGCGCGCCCGCGCCTTTGCCGGCCACCTTGTGAAGATCGAGGTGGAGGTCGACAATCTCGGCCAGTTCCGCGAGGCGCTCACGGCAAATCCCGATGTCGTGCTTCTCGACAACATGGGTCCCGAACTGTTGGCTGACGCCGTCGCGATCAACCGAGCCGACAATGGCGGCAAGGTGAAGCTGGAGGCTTCCGGCAATGTGCGTTTCGAAACGGTGAAGGCGATCGCGGAGACCGGCGTCGACTACATTTCGACCTCGAAAATCACCATGGCCGCGCCGACTCTCGACCTCGGACTCGATATCGTGATCGGCTGACCGGCCTGCCTCTTGTGCCCGCAAGCGTGCAACGAATCGTGATTTGCGGGATTATTCGCATACTCTACTTTCGTCTAACGTCTTGGAGCGCATGATGGAGCCGATCCGCGAGGCAGCACATTTCTGCATTGGCCGTGCCGTGGGCTTCGGCGGCCTCGCGATTTCCGTGGTCATGGTCTCCTGCGCATTCGACTTCACGCTGGCGCTGCGCATGGGCCTGGTGTTGACGCTTGGAATGACGGCGATCCTTTTCTGGATGTTCCAGACTGTCGGCAACCGCAAACCGGAACGTAGCGAAGTGTGGCTGACCCTTCCAGTCGATGAACGCCCCAAGAACGACGCGTCGAAAGCTGCTTTCAAGCAGATCATGGAAGATACCTACCTGTTTTATACGGTAAGGGCTTTTTCCTTCTCCATGCTGCTCTTGGCGTTATGGATCTGTTTCGCCATTGCATCGTGGATTACCGGGCAGAAAATCGGCCTGACTTGAGTCCGGCTCAGCCCCGCCGGCCCACTTTCAGGCCGGGCGCCGGGCGCTCCTCCAGCACTTCCCGGCGGAAGCGAAACAGTGCGGCGGGCCGTCCGCCGGTTTCATGTGTATGAGCTCCGGTCGGCTCGACCAATTGGGCCTTTTCGACCAGCCTGCGGAAGTTTTGCTTATGGACCGCGCGGCCGAAGATCGATTCCACGGTCATCTGAAGCTCAGTCAGGGTAAACTCCGCCGGCAGCAGCTCGAACACTACCGGCCGGTATTTCAGCTTGCTGCGCAGCCGCGAAATCGCAGTGGCCAAAATCCGGCGGTGGTCATGTTCCATGGCAAGGCCGGTCGGCCCGCCGCGAAGCTGCGGATAGCGCCCGTCGCGCACGCTCTCATGCACCAGCCCGGCAGAATACATCAACTCATAGCGGTCCAGCGCGCGCTCCTCGTCCCAATGCGTTCCGTCGAGGCCGAACGAGATACGCACGCGCGCGGAAGGTGCAAGTCCGCGGCTGTCGCCGGTGACGCTGTCCGCCTGCTGCGCCCACCGGGTCAGTGCAGGAATGATCATCTCGTCGAGAATGGCCGGCCTGCCGGTACGCCAGTCCTCCCAAGGCAGGAAGGCATACCAGCTCCTGAACGCAGCGCCCGCGAGCCGGATGGCGGATGCCTCGTCCGGCAAAACCCGCGTCAACGCCAGATAGCCGACCGATACGACATGCGGGGCCCTGTCGGCGCTGGAGCGGTGCCTGCCGCGATCGCCGAAGGTATAAAGCTGTTCGACATGGCCAAGCTTGAGGCCGGTCTGCTCCTCGACCCAGCCGCGAAGGCCGATTTCCATGGTACGGTGGACCAGCGGATCGAACGGCCCCCAGGGCAGCGCATCGCCGAATTCCGGATCGGTTCCCGGAACCCGCAAGATGCACGGATTGGCGCCGATGACCGCGACGATCGCCGCGTTCATGACGATCTCGACGCTTTGGGCTCTCGGCCCGCTCTCGCTGCCGGCCACCGTCATGATCGCTTTCCTGCCGGGCCGCGCGCCGCGTCGAGCTGCCGGAAGGCGTCG
>JBGSJA010000334.1:0-5618 GCA_041742235.1 Salaquimonas sp.
GCTTCGGCCTGTGCCGCCGCCACGACCCGTTCGCGCAGCGCCCCATCTGCCTGCTCGCGCGCCTCGTCCGCCTCGCGCCAGCGGCGGAACAGAAGCAATCCCTCCGCCTGCCTCAGTTCCTCTCCGATTTCGCGGTAGCGCGCCGCCTGCCGCGCCTGACGCGCCAGTGTGGCAAGCTGCTGGGCCAGTTGCTCGATCACATCGTCCACGCGTGCCAAGTTCGTCTCGGTCGCCTGAAGGCGAAGCTCTGCCTCGTGCCGCCGCTGATAGAGCCCCGAGATTCCAGCCGCTTCTTCCAGGATGCGCCGACGGTTCTTTGGCTTGGCGTTGATCAGTTCGGCAATCTGGCCCTGCCGTACCAGCGCAGGCGACTGCGCCCCGGTCGAGGCATCGGCGAACAGCATCTGGATGTCGCGCGCGCGCACTTCCTTGGCGTTTGCCCGGTAGGCCGACCCGGCATCGCGGGTGATGCGGCGGACGATCTCGATCTGGTCCTGATCGTTGAAGCCCGACGGCGCGAGGCGATCGGAGTTGTCGATGACGACCGACACTTCCGCGAAGTTTCGCGCGCCGCGCGTCGCGGCACCGGCAAAGATCACGTCCTCCATGCCGCCGCCGCGCATCGCCGTGGGGCGGTTTTCGCCCATCACCCAACGCATCGCCTCGAGCAGGTTCGATTTGCCGCATCCGTTCGGCCCGACAACGCCGGTCAGACCCGGATGGATCACCAGATCCGTCGGGTCGACAAAGCTTTTGAAGCCGTTCAGCCGAAGCCGCGTGAAACGCACCGCGCTGCCTTCCTGATTCCGTGACGGACTGGCATCGTCGCGCCCGACAGGTTTCAAGTCAATCGCCCAGCCCATGATCTGGCGTGGCACGGCCATTTATCCCCAACATATTGCGCGATGGCACCGACTTGCCCTGGCCGTGTTGAGTGTCCAGAATTTCGCGCATGGAACATCACATGACCCCTCCAATCACCGGCCATTGCCTTTGCGGGCGCATCCGCTATCGCGCAGACGCGGAACCGCTGTGGCAGATGCATTGCCACTGCGAAAGCTGCCGCCGCGCCACCGCGTCGGGCTTCACATCCTTTTTCGCCATCGCTGACGGGCATTGGCACTGGACCGGCGAAACGCCCACGCTTTACCGCTCGACGCCCGGCGTCGAGCGGCGTTTCTGCCCGACCTGCGGAACGCAGATGAGTTACAGAACCGACCGCGCCCCGTCCGAGATGCATTTCTACGCGGCCACCCTAGACGACCCCGAACGGTATCGTCCCTCAGCCCATGACCTGAGCGCAGAGCGCCTGTCCTGGATTGTGCTGGGCGATGGTCTACCCGGGCTATGACGCCCTATCGCGCGGCAGAGCCGTTTGACTGGGGCGGGCTTCTTGCCCTCGTCCAGACAGCCTTTGCCGGGATGGAAGGACGGATCACCCCCCCATCCTCGATGCATGCGCTGACGGCGGGCGGCATCGCCGGGCAGGCGCGCAGCGGAGAGGTCTGGGTGATCGGCGCGCCGCCCGTCGCTTGCATCTTTTTGACGCCCAAGCCGGACGCGCTTTACCTCGGAAAGCTCGCAGTTGCTGCGAGCGAACGCGGCAAGGGGCACGCGCGTCGACTGGTCGATGTGGCCGCCTTGCGCGCGAAGGCGTTTGGGCTGCCGGCAATGGAGCTTCAGTCGCGCATCGAGCTTGTCGAGAACCATGCGATCTTTCGCAGGCTGGGGTTCCAGCAGACCGGGGAAAACGCCCATCCCGGCTTTGACCGCCCCACCTCGATGACCTTTCGTCGTGCCGTCGACTTTGGCTGATGCCTGACGGAACTTCGGCTCAGTCGAAGGTTCCGGTCACGCGCCCGAACAGCATGAATGCGCGGGCCGTCCGGGTTTCTGCAAGGTCCGCGATATCCTGGTCGGTCGCGTTCCTTTCGAATTCCTGAATGGTCCGGTCAAATGTCCGCAGGAAATGGTGCGCCGCATCGCGGAACACCGTATCCTCGCGCATTCGTGCCGCGGTAAGCGCCAGGCTGGAGCGGTCCCGCACGCCGCCAAGACCCGCGATTGTCCGCCCGCGTTCGCCTTGGGCAAAGCGCCGCCAGATTTCGGGCTTGGCGCGATCCGGCTTCAAGTCGTCCATGTAGATGCCGTCCTGGCTGAGGAGCGTCAGCGCGTCCTGCGCGGCCCGGACAAGCTTGGACGTGCTGTGATCCTCAAGCGCGCGGCGCAAGGCACGAAATCCGTCCTTGTCGTTCTGATTGTCCGGGAAGTTCATCGCCTTGATGAAATCGCTGACCGAAATCGGATCGACCGACGCGTCGGGAGGCGTGCCGAGCGCAAGCCCCGGCTGATGCTCGCCCGGTTCGGGAATGCGCGGGGCGACGAGGGCCGCCTTCTGCGCGGCGGCGGGCTGCATTATGACGGCGTCCCGGCGCGATGTGAAGTTGGTGATCGCGCTTTCCGCCTGCCTGGTGGCTGCCGCAATCTCGTCCAATCGCTTTTCGACGGTGCTGCGGTTCAATCCCGATTGTGCCTGATTGAGATAGGCGTGGCGCATGGCGTCGATGGTGGCCCGAAGCCGCCGGGTTTCCTCCTTGACCTCACGCGACATCCTGAGCGTGATCGCGGCGATCCAGATCAGCGCGACAGGGGCAAAGATCGCGACCAGCACCATGACCGAGCCGAGCGCCCCGCCCTCGCCCGTCGCGGTATCTGAGAAGAGGAAGAAGCCGCCGACGAGCGCGAGCCAGACAAGGCTTGCCACCGCTGCGGCTATATCGCCGGGGTGGATGCCCGCATCGCCCGCTGCCCGCGACAGCAGACCGAGTTCGGGCTGCCCTGACGGTGCGGAGTCGGTGTGTTCCTCGGACATTGAGCCGGTGCCTTTCAGGCAGGGTCAGACGTAACGTATGCTCAGGACTTCATAGCTTTTTTCGCCGCCGGGGGTGCGCACCTCGACGCTGTCGCCCTCATCCTTGCCGATAAGGGCGCGGGCGAGGGGCGAGCGGATGTTCAGAAGGCCGCGCTCGATATCGGCCTCGGCCTCACCGACGATCTGGTAGGTCTTCTCTTCGTCGCTGTCCTCGTCAACGAGCGTGACCGTCGCGCCGAACTTGATCGCACCGGTGAGTTTCGACGAGTCGATGACGTCGGCACGCGACAGGATTGCCTCAAGCTCCTTGATACGCCCTTCGATGAAGCTCTGTTTTTCGCGCGCAGCGTGATATTCGGCGTTTTCCGACAGGTCGCCATGCTCGCGCGCCTCGGCGATCGCCTTGATCACGGCGGGCCTCTCAACCGATTTGAGCAGCTTCAGTTCCTGGTCGAGCGCGGTATGGCCCGCGCGGGTCATCGGTATCTTTTCCATCATCGTCCGTTCGGCAACAGCGGCCTCAAAAATGCCCGGATTATGCGCAACACCAAGGTGTAAACCCGGTTCATGGCTGCAAAGTCAAGTGGGCCATGACGGATGCCGCCCGGGGCGGCGGAAAAACATCGAAGGCGCGAAAGGTAATCAGGTGAAGCTCTTTTTCCGATTTGCCCTGTTCTATCTCGTGTTCGCCTGCCTTGTCGCCGCACTTATCCGCCAGCAGGGCTTGGATCTCCTGATCGAAGCGGCTGTCTCAACCTATCATTTTGCCTACAGTGTCGCCTTGGTCGCGATCCTGATGATCCCGCTGATACTGGCGATTCCTCTTTTCGTGGGCTGGAACAACTTTGTCGCGAAGCTCGGCCTGCTGAGCTACGCGCTGTTCGCGAGTGCGATCCTGCAAACCGGCTTTTCGCTGATCAAGACGTCGATCCCGCTGATCGTGCCGTTCTACGCCGATCGCGCGCTCGCTGATCTGGACCGCTGGATGCATGGCGGCGTGGACACATGGGTACTGGCCTACAAGATCGGTGAATACTTGCCGATGGACTATCTTTTGCACGCCTATCTCATGGTCTGGGTGGTGCCGGCCCTGGGGTTGGCGCTGATCCTCGCCGTCGCTGACCACGATACCGAACGCAAGGCGCGTTTCCTGATCCTCTACCTCTTCTGCTGGCTCGTCATCGGCAACATCCTGGCGATGATCGGTTCGTCGGTCGGACCGGTCTTCTACGATGCGCTTCTCGGCGGCGACCGGTTTGCCGGCCTGCATGCCGCGCTTGAACAGTCGGGCGTCGCGGACGGCCGCATCGGCTTCATCCAGGGTGCGCTCTGGGCCTCGTATGTGGAGCGCGGCATGGCTGTCGGCACCGGTATCTCGGCCTTCCCGAGCGTTCATGTCGCCATCGCGACGCTGACTGCGCTTTACATGATCGAACGGAGCCGCTGGCTTGCCGCTCCGGCCCTTGCCTTCCTGATCACCATCCAGTTCCTGTCGGTCTATACCGGTTACCACTATGCCATCGACGGTTATGTGTCTGCCATCCTGATGGTTGGCGCATGGGCTGTCTTGCGGCGGGTCGAACTCACCTCGCTCGGTGCGCGCTGGGGACAGCGCGGCGCGTCGGGCGTCGTGGCCGGCAGCCAGGGCTAGTCGATTTCCTGGCACTCCCTGCCGTTTCCGGAGCATGAGCGTCTTGCGACGCAGTGTTATCGTTGCGTCGCGTTTCCGCGTGGGCTAACGATCTTGCGCGTCAAAAAAAGATGCAACACCGGCCATGGAGAGGAGACGGCATGACCCAGATCGAGCGTGAATCCATGGAGTACGACGTTGTGATCGTGGGCGCGGGGCCTGCCGGGCTGTCGGCGGCGATCCGTCTCAAGCAGCTTGATCCCGATCTTGGCGTCGTCGTGCTTGAGAAAGGATCGGAGGTCGGCGCGCATATCCTCTCGGGCGCGGTTCTCGATCCCTCGGGCCTCGATGCGCTGATCCCGGACTGGAAGGCGAAGGGCGCGCCGATCACCGTCGCGGTGCGCGAGGACAACTTCTATATCCTCGGCGAGGCCGGGCACCTGCGGGTGCCAAACTGGCCGATGCCGCCCCTGATGTCGAACCATGGCAATTACATCGTCTCGATGGCCAATGTCTGCCGCTGGATGGCGGGCGAGGCCGAGGCGCTGGGCGTCGAGATTTTCCCCGGCTTCGCGGCCTCCGCGCTTGTCTACGGCGACAAGGGCGAGGTGAAGGGTGTGATTGCCGGCGAAATGGGCCTGAATTCCGACGGTACGCCCGGGCCGCAGTATGAGCCGGGGATGGAGCTTCTGGGCAAGTACGTCTTCCTGTCCGAAGGCGTGCGCGGCTCGCTCGCCAAGGAAGTGATCGCGAAATACGACCTTTCCAAGGGTCACTGCCCGCAGAAATTCGGCCTCGGCATGAAGGAGATCTGGGAGATCGACCCCGCCAAGCACAGCGAGGGCACGGTCACCCATACCGCCGGCTGGCCGCTCGGCAAGAATGCCGGGGGCGGGTCCTTCATCTATCATCTGGAAAACAACCAGGTCTATGTCGGGTTCGTGGTCCACCTGAACTACGAAAACCCGCATCTCTACCCCTACATGGAATTCCAGCGCTTCAAGCATCACCCGATGGTGGCGGAGCTTTTGCGCGGCGGCAAGCGCGTGGCCTACGGCGCGCGAGCAATCAGCGAGGGCGGCTGGCAGTCGATCCCGAAGGTCGTGGCGCCGGGCG
>JBGSJA010000335.1:0-13060 GCA_041742235.1 Salaquimonas sp.
GCTTCACCGCGCGGCCCCGTTCGGAGGATATGGTCGAAACACGATCGACGGCGCTCGCGAAGGACTGGCGATCCATGACGAGTTCGCGGTCATTGCCGGTCGGAATAACGCGGTTGTAGTCGGGGAAGGTGCCGTCGATCAGCTTCGATGTCAGGATCACCGCGCCGACCGTCATGCGAATCTTGGTTTCGGAAAGCTCGATCGCGATTGTCGATTCGGGATCCTCGACCAGCTTCTGGATTTCGCCGACCGCCTTGCGCGGAATGATGACGCCCGGCATTGCCTCGCAGCCCGCCGGCGCCTCGATCTGCGCCCGCGCCAGCCGGTGGCCGTCCGTCGCCACCGCCCGCAGCATCAGTTTTCCGGCTTCCTCGACCGCATGCAGATAGATGCCGTTGAGATAGTAGCGCGTTTCCTCGGTCGAAATCGCGAATTGCGTATGTTCAATGAGGCCACGCAACTGCGAGGCGGTGATCTTGAAATTGTGCGTGAAGGTTCCCGCCGTGATGTCGGGGAAGTCGCTTTCGGGCAGCATTTGCAGCGTGAATCGCGACCGGCCGGCGGCAATCTTCAACACGCTCGACTCGGCATCGGTCGCCAGCATCACTTCGGAGCCGTCCGGCAGCTTGCGCACGATGTCGTAAAGCATGTGCGCCGGCACGGTGGTGGATCCCGCCTGCTCCACCATCGCAGGGGATTTTTCGAATATCTCCAGGTCAAGATCGGTCGCCTTGAGCTGCAGCTCGGATCCCTCGGTGCGAATGAGCACGTTTGACAGGATCGGTATGGTGTTGCGGCGTTCGACAACGCGGTGCACATGGCCCAGCGTCTTGAGAAGGTTCGATCGTTCTATGGTGACACGCATGACATTTCGCTTTCGACTTCGCCAGGCGGGTTAGCGCCCGCGCGGCCCTTGTCCTTGCGGGAACCCGGGCGCGGATAAATGCCCTTGTTGCCTCGCAAACGCCCCTTGGATCCCCGGGCCGCAGCACAGGATCGCGGACGGACAAACTGCTGAAAAACGGCTTCATTTGCAAGCCATGGCAATGCGATGCCAAGCCGCATTGGCAGCTTGGCCTGCCTTTTGTGTTGATAATCGCATCCCAAGGCGGGGGCGCCGGCGCGCGGCGCCGGCAAGCCCGGCTTCATGCGCTGCGTCAGTCGAGAATGAGACGCTTCAACAGTTCGATTTCGTGCGCCAGCTTCTGGTCCTTCGATGCAAGATCCTCGATCTTGCGCACGGCGTGCAGCACGGTCGTGTGATCGCGTCCGCCGAACCTGCGCCCGATCTCCGGCAGTGAGCGCGGCGTCATGATCTTGGACAGGTACATCGCGATCTGGCGCGGGCGCACGATCACCCGTGTCCGCCGGTTCGAAAGGAGGTCGTTCTTTGATACGTTGAATTGCCTGGCAACCACCTTTTGGATGTCCTCGATCCGCACGCGGCGCGAATCGGAGCTGCGGATGAGGTGCCCGAGCATCTTGTCGAGTTCCTCAAAGCTCATCGGCCCTTCCGAAAAGCGGTGCTGGACAAGGAGCTGGTTGAACGCCCCTTCGACATCGCGCCCGCTCGTCGTCACCTGGCGGGCGACGTAATGGCGAATGTCCTCGGGTATGTCTAGCGTCGGTTGCTCTGCCCGCGCCTCCTCGTAGCGCGCATTGAGGATCGCCTTGCGCAATTCATAGTCGGGCGATTCCACCTCCAGCGTCACGCCGCCCTTGAGGCGCGAACGCACGCGCTCGTCGAGGCTTTCAAGTTCGGCTGGGGGACGGTCGGCGGCGACGACCACCTGCCTTGCGCTGTCGATCAGTTCGTTGAGCAGATGGCAGAATTCAGCCTGGATCGCCTTGCCCTGCAGAAACTGCATGTCGTCGATCACGAGCAGGTCGATATCGCGCAGCGACTCTTTCAGCGACAGCGCAGTCTGGTCGCGGATCGCGGCGGCAAAGCGCCACATGAAATACTCGGCGGTGAGGTAAAGCACCTTCTTGCGCGGATCGCGCGTACGCGCTTCCCAGGCGACCGCTTGCAACAGATGGGTCTTTCCAAGGCCGACGGATGCATGGACGAACAGCGGGTTGAAACGAACCGATCCCTTGTCGTCCTCGGCCACCGTGCGCGCCGCCGCATAGGCTATGCGGTTCGATTTTCCGTCAATGAAGTTTGCAAAAGTATGGCGCGGATCGAGCGGCGAACCCGAAAAACCCTGCTTGCGGTCAATTGCATGTTGGGCAAGCCGCGGCACGGGTACAAATGCCGCGCTTGGACGAAGCGCCTGAACGCGTGGCTCACCCGAAGCTGCCTGCGCTTCCGCAGGGCGGGCGCCGGTGTCGACAGTCTTCTCTTCGCATGCAGTTATCTGGCTGCGGCGCACGGCGCTGCGAACGGCAACGTCGGCGCGAAGGACGGACGGATCTTCCTTGCGCCAAAGTTCAAGGAGAACGTCGCGGTAGTGCGAATAGAGCCACGATTTCAGGAAGGCGGTGGGAACGGAGTGAAGCGCGACGCCGCCAGATATGCTTTCAAGCTTCACGCGGCCGAACCAGCTGTTGAAGACTTCACTTCCCAGCCGGGCTTGCAACTGGGCGCGCACGCGCAACCATTGTTCGTCTTTTCCGGGCCCACCCGGCTTTCCCGCATTTACCATCGCCGCTTCCATCCGATCATCATCCTGTCGCAGTTTCAAAGCCCGCGCCGCCGCCTTCAATCGCGTGCGTTCGAGTACGCCCGCGATGCCAGCTGCCCGCCAGCCCCCAATATGGAACCACCCCTGAGGCCGCGATTGTTTGCCCGCGGCTCTCCTGCCTGCTTGTTTGTCTTGGCTCTCTCCCCTTCCTTGTTTCCGCCGTGCTTCCTGCCCTAAAATTTCACTAGCGCTGCACCCAGGGCAGCCCGTCGAACTTCCAGCCCTCGACCGTGCCGCGATGGCCGCCCGCTCCGCGCGCCCCTTCAAAACCGCCGGCGACATTGTACGCCTTTGTGTATCCCGCGGCGGTCATTGCGACTGCCGCTGACTGGCTGCGCGCGCCGGAGCGGCATAAAAAGAACAGGGGCGTGTCGAGGCTGGCGCCGCGTGTGCCTAGTTCGGACGAAAGTGCCGCCGCAAAATTCTGGTTAACCGCCATGTCCGGATAACGCTGCCACTCGATGAGTATCGGTTCGCGGCCGATCGCGGACAGATCGGGATAGCCGACGAAATTCCATTCCGCCGAAGTGCGGACATCAATGAGCTGGGATTTCGGGTCATCCGAAAGCGATTCCCAACACTGCTGGCAGCTGACATCGCCGGCATAAGACATCACAAAGCTTCCCCGTTCCCGCGGATGGTGTCCGCGCGGCGCAAAAGTTCCAACTCGTTTGAACTGTCCGGTGTCCGGGGCAGCGCAAGCTGTCCCTGTCCTGTTCTTGAACCCCGGCAACGCCGCGGTGAACATTACTCCGGATTTTGACACCACTCATTCCCTCGATGCGGCGTGCGCAAACCCGGATAGAGAATCCAAGCCTGAAACGCGGCGCTCACAACTCTGAAGGAACGGGTTTTGGTGCCCCCCTGCCGTTCTGTAATTGACCATACACAGCCGGTTTGCGCGGTTCAACAACGCATGATTTGCAAAGTGATGAATCATTGCCCGGTGGCACTTTGTGCGTTTTCATGGGCCGCGATTAAACGCTTTTGATTCAACAAGATTCCGGTTTGGGACCGGTTCGGTAATGCGGCGTAAAGGCCACACACAAACTTTTTCTGCTGGCGGGACGCGCACGGGAAATTGTTCAAGCGATTCAATGGCGGTATTTTTCAGGCTTTTAACCTGTCCGTAAACCATTGTTTTTCTTAATAAAAAATGGGTATGAATATTTTCCGCGCTGCCTGCGTGAAGAAGCTGTGACGCAGGGCGGCGCGATCGGAAAAGAGTGGATAAATTTAGCTGGCAAAACAAAAAACCCGGCAGGGCCGGGTTAGATGGTGGTCAATCTTGACCTGTGGTTCAGGCGTCGATGCGCTTCACGCTGGCCGACAGCCGCGATACCTTGCGCGAGGCGGTGCTCTTGTGGATCACGCCCTTCGAAACGGCGCGCATGATCTCCGGCTCGGCCGCCTTGAAGGCGACCAGCGCCTCTGCCTTGTTGCCTGCCGCAACTGCTTCCTCGACCTTGCGGATGAAGGTGCGCACACGCGAGCGGCGGGTCTTGTTAACCGCTGTGCGGCGTTCGATCTTTCGTGCGGCTTTTTTCGCCGACGGGGTATTGGCCATGGACTGGACCTTCCGGATGATATGGTTCGATCGTCTGCTGCGATCTGTCCTTGACGGCCTTGCACCGCAATGGCGCCGGGCGACAAAAACAATGAGCGGCCAGAAGGCCGCCGCAGTGACGCAAGTCGCGGGGCTTATACAGCGGGTGCGTGCAAGCGTCAACGCCGCTTCTGGCGGGGCATGCAAAGCGTGCAAGCTGCCGCCGCCACGTCAAGCAACGTTATCCAATGCCAGACACAGGCAACGGCCTGGCGTGCAGGCGGGAACCACTTGCCGCATCGTGAATTTTTCAAGCTGAAGGCGTTCGCCGAACGCCCGAGCGTGAAAGAAGGGCGATGATGCGATACCGTTTGCAGTTCCGGGGCCAGGACAAAGGTCCGCCGGAAGAATTTCGCGATCTGGCCCTCGCCAAGTCGCAAGCCATGGAGCGCGCCGCCGATCGCGGGCTGGGCGAGGGGCTGGATGACCCCGACGCATGGATATGCCGCATTTTTGCAGGCGAGGACCTGATCCACGAAGTGGTCCTTGAAGATCTTCCGGCGCGCGGGCCCGATGGCAGGCACGTCATGCCGGTCAAGCCGGCCGCTGACATCGAGGGCGACAAGCTTCACGAGGCGCTCGATGAATCATTCCCCGCATCCGACCCGCCATCGCCCACTTCGCCGACAGTGGCGACGAAGTCCAAATGAAACGCCGCCACTTGCCCGGTGAGGCTGGAACTCAGGGCGGCGCCTGCTGTTGGGGATCCGGAGGAAACGTGCGATGTGCAAACTCGTCCGCTTCGTGATTTCGAATATCGCCGTCGGCTCGGCGATCGGCTGGACCACCGCCGGCACGCTCTTCGCCATGAACAGCGGCGGATTGCGCGACATGATCCTCGCAAGTTCGGCGCCGCCGGTTCTCCTGGCCGCCCTCGCGTTTCCGGTGGGCGGAATATTCGGTATCGGTTACCTCGCGACGGCGCTGATGTTTCTCTCGCGCGACGACTAGGTCCTACATGCCTGGATCGATCGGGCTTTCGATCTCGCCGCCGTTGTCGACCCAATCCTTGAACGCGCCCAGATTGTATACTTCGCGGTATCCCAGATCCTTGAGCACCTTGCCGCCAAGCGCCGACCGGCCGCCAGAGGCGCAGTAGACGATAACCGGCCGCGCCGGATCGAAATTCTTGTCGTGATAGGGCGAGGCCGGATCGGCGCGGAATTCAAGCATGCCGCGCGACACATGCAATGCGTTGCGCACCTTGCCGGATTTCTCCACTTCCGGCGCATCGCGTACGTCGACCACCAGCGCCTTGCCGGAAGCAATCATCTCACTTGCCTCCTGCGCCGAAAGCCTTGGCACTACCGCGTTGGCTGCTTCGATCATTTCCTTCACCGATGCTGACATTTTTTCCTCCATGGCCGGAATCGGCATGGCACCATATCGGGTCCGCCGTGGCAGGAACAAGACGGCCGCATGGCCTCATGCAACCGTTCGGGCCGCCATGTCCTCGATGTTCGCACGGGTTTCTCGGCGCAGTTTGCGCGCAGTTTCCGCCGCGACCTGCGATCCGATGCCCGCGACCTTTTCCGCCTCGCCCGAATATTCTGTTGCCGCATTCTGGAAATAGCCGGTGACCACATCGAAAGCGTCGGCGAAATCATTTGTCCGCGTCAGGTCATCGACAAGCTTCATGTCCTGCTGGATGCGATGTTTCAGAAATCCGGCTGCCTCGAACTGGAATCGCAGCATCGACTTGAATGCATGACCTTGCATTCGCGCTATCGCAAAGAGCATTTTCTGGCCATCAGCCGCAGTTGGAACAGGAAATTCGTTGATCTTGTCGAAGATGCCTGACATTTGTTTGCTCCTTCACCTGATTTTTTCAGTAATTCGCATGTTGCGGCAGTTTTCATTGACAAGGATCAACGCATTTTATTCCGCTACGTCACATTTGATAACGGCGATCAATGAAGAAGGCTTGCAATCATGCCTCGCGCCCCAACCTTGGACAATCCGTTGACGAACCTGCTGTGCACCGCGAACGGGCGCTCGGTATGCGCCGTCGCCGATCCGGCGTTGCGCGAAAAAATTGGCCGCATGTGCAGGGTTCGAAAGTTCAAGGCAGGCGATACAATCATCAGTGAAGGCAAGGAGCGCTCCATTGTCGGCGTGGTTTCCAGCGGCGTCCTTAAGATGGCGAAGTCGATGGCGGACGGGCGTCAACAGATCGTCGGCCTGCTCCTGCCGTCCGACATGTTCGGCCGCGTGTTTCCCTCCGATGGCGGTGTCCTGGTGGAGGCGGCCAGCGAAGCGGTGGTCTGCACCTTCGACCGTGCCGCGTTTGAGGCGCTGCTACTGGCGAACCCGCAGATGGAGCACAAATTGCTGCTTTCCGTCCTCGATGAACTGGATGCGGCGCGCGACTGGATGTTGCTGCTTGGTTGCCAGACCGTGCGCGAGCGGGTGGCAACCTTTTTGCTGGTTCTGGCCCGGCGTGGTGCGGAAAGGTCTGTCCCCAACACGGCCTGCATTGCCGCGCGTGTGCGTGTTCCGGTCAGCCGCAAGGACATGGCCGCCTATCTCGGCACAACGCCCGAATCAATAAGCCGCGCAATCCACAAGTTCGCCCGCGACGGCTTGATCAGGATTATCGATCCGTTGTGCTTCGAGATCGTCCAGCGGCATGGCCTTGTCAGGGCTTCGGGGCGTGAGGAACTTCACGCCGTCGATGAAGACAGATTGGTGCAGCGGATGAATGTCATGGGCCTTGTGACCGTCAAGTGATCGCACTGAAAGGCCTTTGACGCGCATCAATGAACACCCATTGGAACGATGATATCAACGAAAACAAATTCAGGCGCCGGGGCGCGCCGCATCGGTTGATCCGGATCGAAATTGCCCCTGGTCCGGATCGCAAAAGCGCGGGCGCGCATGTCCACAGCCCCCCAAGGCATGCGCGTCCGCGCTGTTTTTTGGAAGTGCAGCCGTGTGATGGTTACGCGGCATCGCCTTCCGGCGGAATTACAGCGTCTCTAACCGCACTGGCGAGGTTCTGGAGAATCCGCCACTCCTCCCGCAAGCCTTCGATCGTTGCCTGCAACTGGCGGTCGTCCAGCGGCTTCTTCAGCTTTGCCGCTTCGACGATCGTCCGGTACAGCGAAGCCGTCATTCCGCTCGTGATGGATTGGGAATAGCCTTCCGCTGTCTTGCGGGCGTTTTCCTTCATGCGGGCGCGCTGCGTTCGCCCGCTATTGCGCAAGAACGCGATCGCCTCCGAGAACTCTTCAACGCTTGCCTCCTCGAGCAGCAGGCAGCCGTTTTCCATGTCGCGAACAACTTCGCGCGCACCGGGAGCATCCAGCGCCACGACCGGAAGGCCGGCCGCCATGGCCTCGGCCAGGACCAGGCCCTGCGTCTCGGACAGCGAGGAAAAGGCGAATACATCCATGGCAGCGTAGCATTCGGCGAGCTCTTCTTGCTGAAGCGCTCCGGGGAAGTGAACCTGTCCGGACAGTCCACGCGACGCGAAAATGCGCAGCATTTCCTCCCGCATCGGACCCTTGCCTACAGCGATGAAATGCGTGCCAGGATGCGCATCCAGAAAATCGGCGACGCCCATTGCCAGGAATTCAAGGTTCTTTTCCGGCGCCAGCCTGCCGACATGGCCCACGACGAAGCCGCCGGAGGAAATCCCCAGCTGCTTGCGCAACGCAGCGCCATCTCCCGACGAAAAAAGCTCAACATCGATACCGGTTGGAATGACCGTGACGGGGGCTTCCACTTCATGATGCGTCAGGAAATCGGCGATGCTTTCGCTCGGAGCGATGACATGGTCGCAAAGATCGCAATAGCCCAGCGCAAGGCTTCGCACGAGCCGCCGCAAGGCCGAGGAATCGCGCGCGACATAGTGCCCATACATTTCGTAACGCGTGTGGTAGGTGAAAACCACCGGCAGCTTTCGCATCGCGGCGATGCGCAATGCCGAGTGGCCCAGCAGGAACGGATGGTGCGAATGGACGATTTCCGGCGCGAATTCGTCTAGCAGCCGCTCCAGCGGCTTGCTGAATGGCAGCGGCACGGAAAACTCCGAACCGTTGAAATTCTGGATTGCGGGAATCCGGATGACGCCGGTCTCGATTTGCGGCGCGCCGGGATAGTCCGGCGCCACGACAAGCACCTGGTGCCCGCTGACGCGCAGCGTCGCGGCCAGCGTCTCCACACTGTGGGCGACGCCGCCGATATGCGGCGTAAAGGTATTGGTGAACATCAAGATGTTCATTTAGACTCTACCCTGCAATGAGTCCTGTCCATAAAATGTCTAAACAACAGGATGTCAACAGAAGCTGAATTATCCGATTCCACAATTTATGCGATCATTAAAATATTTGGCGAGCGGTGCGCCCATCATGCTTTGGCGAGCGCGCATTGACGCCAATCAATGCAGATGCCGTTCATTGCCTGTCAAATAACAAACGCTCGAAAGAGTAAACCAAAAGCCGGTCTGCCGATGCGAAGGTGGAATTGGCGGCCGGGTCAGGTGAAAACCGAACCAGGAGTGTTTGCCATGGACGATCTGCAAAAAACCGTGCCCGCCAAGGGCGGGGAAAGCAAGGTTCCTGCCGCATCGGGCGAGTGGACGCCCTTTGAATCGCTGCGACGCGAGATCGACCGGATCTTCGACGATTTCCATCCGCTGGACTGGCGTTGGCCATCCATGCGCAGGGCCGCACAAGGCCAGAACTGGCCCGTGGCTCCGGCGATGGACCTTGTCGAGCGCGAAGGCGAATATGAAATCACCGCCGAACTGCCGGGCATCGAGGAGAAGGATGTCGAGGTGAAGGTGGTCAACCGCATGCTCACCATCAGCGGCGAAAAGAACGAGCAGAAGGAAGAGAAGAAGAAAGACTATTTCCTCTCCGAGCGCCGATTCGGTTCCTTCCAGCGCTCGTTCCAGCTTCCCGATGGCGCCGAGGCCGACAAGATCGAGGCCCATTTCTCCAAGGGCGTGTTGACGGTGAAGGTGCCGAAGGCAGCGGGAGTGCAAAAATCCGAGAAGAAAATCTCCATCAAGTCTTCGTGAACACGGCGCCGGCCTTGCCGATCCATGTCAGGGCCGGCCCGATTGGAGGCAAAAAAGATGAATGGCTCCGCGATTCCCGCATTCGCCCAAGCGACGCAGCAGGCGGAAGAATGGGTGCATGAACTCGGCCGCTCGCTTGGCTGGCACGAACGCCGTGCGATGCGGTTGCTGCGCTCCGCGCTGCATGCGCTGCGCGACTTCCTCACCATCGGGGAAATGGCCGACCTGTCGGCCCAACTGCCTTTGTTGCTGCGGGGCGTGTATTTCGAAGGCTGGCAGCCAAACAGGACACCCGCCCGCAACCGAAAGAAAGAGGACTTCATCGCGCGGATCGCCGCCGATTTTCGCAATGATCCGATCGAAGACGCGGAAGCTGCGGTGGAAGCCGTATTCGCATTGCTCGACCGGCATATTTCGCAAGGCGAGATCAGCGAGGCTCGCAACGCCATGAAGAAGTCGCTTCGCGAACTCTGGCCCGCGCATTGAGTGGGGCCAACGCATTGGACGAGGGGCAAGCCGATGTTTCGCGATCGCCGTCATGCCGGGATCTCCCTCGCCGAGGAATTGGCGAGGCTTGACCTGCCCGACCCCCTGGTTCTGGCGCTGCCGCGCGGCGGTGTCCCTGTGGCGGCTGAGGTCGCCATGAAACTGAAGGCTCCGCTGGACCTTGTGATCGTCCGCAAGGTCGGCGCTCCGGGCAATCCGGAGCTTGCCGTGGCCGCGATCGTCGATGGCAATCCGCCGGATGTCGTGCTCAACCGGGAAGTCGTCGAAGCGTATGAACTCGATGACGATGCGCTGGCCGAACTGGTCAAGAAGGAGCGGCCCGAGCTGGAGCGCCGCCGCCATGCCTATCGCGGCAGGCGAAAGCTGTTGTCGGCCACGGGAAAGACGGCGATCCTTGTCGATGACGGGGCTGCCACCGGAACGACGATAAAGGTTGCCATCCGCGCCTTGAAGCGCCGCGAGCCCCGCGAGATCGTGGTAGCTATTCCGGTTGCCCCGCCGGACACCGTGGCGTCGTTGCGCCAGGAGGGTGTGCGGGTCCTTTGCCTGGTCGAGCCGGCTGATTTCAGGGCGCTGGGCTACCACTACCGCGATTTCACGCAGGTTTCAGATGCCGAGGTGACCGAAACGCTTGGCGCGGTCGCAAGGCTGCGCAAGGAAAACTGGCTGGCCCCGAAATCGGGCGGCGAACAAGCCTGAGCTTCAGTGCGCCATGAACAGCGATATTTTCGCAGCGTCGAGCATCGAATGCGTCACGCCGCCGAAAATGCGTTCGCGCAGCCGCGAATGGCCATAGCCGCCCATGACGATCAATTCGGCGCCGCAATCCGCCGCATGGCTCGAAATCACGGCGGATACCGGTTCGCCCGACGATGCAAGCCGATCGACGCTCACCTTCACGCCGTGGCGCGAAAGCCATGCGGCGGCATCGGCGCCCGGCTCATCGCCATGGCCTGTTTCTCCCTTGACCGGATCGACGAGGGTAAGCCGCACCTCCTCCGCCGCCCTCAACATCGGCAATGCCTCGCGTACCGCCCTTGCCGCCTCGAGGCGCGAATCCCAGGCGACGACGAGGCATTTTGGCGCAAGCGTCGGGATTGCCCCTGCCGGGCAAACCATCACGGGCCGGCCGGACGCGAACAGCGCCCCGTCCATCACCTTGGCCTTCAGGCGTTTGTCGGCCAGCAATTGCGGCCCGACGAAAGTGAGGTCGGCATAACGCGCGCGTCGCCCGATCACGTCGTCGGCCCAGCCCCCTTCCGGAAACTCGGTCGCGACATCGCTCGATATGCCGATGCCTGCAAGCAGCGCCTGGACAGCCTCGTTGCGATCGGCAAGGCGCATCATCTCCTTCTGCCGTTCCTGTATCCATACATCGGAGTTGATCACGGCATAGTCGCCGACTGGCGGCGGCGCGGCGAAAGCCACCAGGAGGACGGCAAGATGTGCGCCCGTATCCTCGCAAAGCCGGGCGGCGAGCTTGATATCTTCGTCGCCGCCATCGACGCCCGCAATGGTCAGTATGGTCTTGAACGTCATCGCTGTTCTCCTTGCGCCTTTTGCTGCCGCCCCGACAAGTCAACAATGATACTATGGGCGCGGGACGCCGCCTTGCGCTCGATCAATCGAACCGGTCCCGGAATTGATTGGTGTCAACGACCGGCAGCCCGCAATGCGCGAAAGTTTGCATTGTAGCGTGAGAGGTAAAAGCAATGAAAAACTTGGCGTGGGGCATCGGCCTCGCAATAGTGGCCATGGCGGTCGCGGCGACTCCCGCCCCGGCACAGCAGATGGAATACGGACAGGCCGAGTTCCTCAATTCCTGTGCGATGTGCCACGGCCCCGAAGGCAGGGGTGACGGCGAATTCGCGATCAACCTTTCGAAGCAGCCGGCGGATCTCACGCAACTCACGAAAAGGAACAGCGGCGAATTTCCGTTTGCCCGGGTCTTCGGCGTCATCGACGGGCGCTACATCATCGAGGGGCATGAAGGGCGCGATATGCCGCGCTGGAACCGGCTTTTCCTAACCGAGGATCTTGAATCCTATGCGCCGGAGGATGCCGAGGCGATCACGCGCGAACGGATCCGCCTGCTGACGCTGTACGTCGAGACGCTGCAGCGCTGAGCAATAGTCCGGCCACGGGGAGGAATGCCCTTGATCGTCGATGACCAGAAGGCGGTCACCGAATTTCTCGCCCATCCCGGCGGGACCGGCGTGCGCGCGCAAGTGATCGAGACCCACATATCGCGCATCTTCCTTTTCGGCGACACGGCATTGAAGATGAAGCGCGCCGTCAAGCTGCCCTATGTGGATTTTTCCAAGCCACAACTGCGGCTTGAGGCATGCGAAAAGGAGGTGTTCCTCAATTCGCGCACGGCGCCCGGGCTTTATCGCGGGGTGCGGCGCATCAACCGTGACGAACGCGGCCGGCTTTCCTTTGGCGGGCCGGGCGAACTGGCGGACGCGGTCATCGACATGGCCAGGTTCGATCAGTCCTGCCTGCTCGACGCCATGGCGCTGAAGGGCGAACTCACGCCCGCATTGATGACGACGGTTTCCCGGATGATCGCCGCCTTCCATGCCGGCGCGCCGGTCATTCATTCCGGTGGCGGCGCGGCGAACATGGCCGCGGTCCTGTCGATCAACGAGGCTGGTTTCAAGACAAGCCATGTCTTTGGCGACGAGGAAACCGAAAGCCTGAACCTCGCCTTCCGCCATGCGCTTGAGCGCCACGCGGCCCAACTCGACGAACGCGAAAGGCACGGCAAGTTCCGCCGGTGCCACGGCGACCTTCACCTGCGCAACATATGCCTCCTGGATGGCGAACCGCGGCTGTTCGACTGCATCGAATTCAACGACGCGATCGCGACGGTGGACGTCCTCTACGACCTCGCTTTCCTGCTGATGGATCTGTGGCATCGCGGGTTTTTCGACCTCGCGAACCTTGTCATGAACCGCTACCTCGACGAAACGGGCGATGATGGCGGCTTCACGCTTCTGCCCTTCTTCATGGCGGTGCGGGCAGCGGTGCGCGCCCATGTCACCGGGACGCAGATCGAGGAAGCGGGTGGACCTGCCGGCGCCAAGGGCGAGGAAGCCCGCGCCTATTTCAACCTTGCCCATCAACTGCTGAATGAGCCTGCGCCGCTTCTGGTGGCTGTGGGCGGGCTCAGCGGCAGCGGCAAGACCACGGTCGGCGAAGCTTGCGCCGCCGGCCTTGGCTCCCCGCCCG
>JBGSJA010000336.1:0-4327 GCA_041742235.1 Salaquimonas sp.
GCGGATCGCCGCGGCCCGCGCCGCGGCAAACTGTTCTGCGTCCTCGACACCCGCCTTGATGCCGCAGGTCGCGTCGATGACATGGCCAGGGCCGCCGCGGTCGGCGGCGATTACCGGCAATGCGTGGCGCATGGCTTCGAACACCACGCTGCCGCTCGGCTCGCGGAAGCTCGGGAAGAGAAAGACGTCGGATTGTTCGTAGATGGCTTCGACTTCCTCGCGCGGGATGCGCCCAAGGAAGTTCACGCGGTGCGAGACGCCGAGCCGCCGGGCTTCCGCCTTGCACAGCTCCAGCTCCTCGCCGCCGCCTGCCTGGGTGAGCGTGACGCGTGGCAGTTCGGGCAACAGCGCCAAAGCGCGGATTGCATCGCGAAGTCCTTTCGTGCGAACCGCGCGTGCAACGTGCAGCAGCTTCAACTCGCCCGCCGCAGGGAACCGCTCGCGCATTGGCGGCAGCGGTTCGTCGATGCCGAGTTCGCTCATCACCTCGAAACGGCGCAGGGGGATGGTGCGCAGGAGATCGCGGACATAGGGCGCCACTCCGATGATGCAGGCCGCGTCGCGATACGAGCGGCGAAGCCACGGATCCGCGTCCAGCCGGTAGCGGTCGATCTCGCGAATGCGGGTGAAGACCGGAGCCGAGCCGCACTCGGCCGCGAATGCCTTGGGCGTGTCGAGACTGCCGCCGAGCGGGCCGACGATATAGGGTATGCCAAAGCCGTGGGCGGGCGTCGCGTAACGCAGCGCCAAAGGCGTCAATTGATGAATGATGTCGAACCGCCTGCCGGAGCGCAGCGCCTCGCCGATCCAGCGCCGGGCGCGGGCGGCAAAGACGGGATAGCCCGGCTTCAACATGGCGGTCACGCGCTCGAGGCTCTTTGGCAAGGCCAGTTCCGGCCACTCGACAACTTCAACGCCCGGCAATTGCGCGGATGCGGGAACGCGTCCCGCACGGCGCTGGGTCAAAAGGGTCACGCGGGCGACCGTTGAAAGCTGTTGCACCCAGCGATGCGCCACGAAGGCCTCGCCGACATCGGCGCCGTCGCAATTGGGGGCAATCAGGAGAAGTTCGATCGGGCGCGCGTTCATGACGTCACCTTCGGCCATGCGCCGAGAAAGCCGGCGACGACGCCCCTGAAGTGTCCGGCGCGTTCGATCGGACGGCGCTCGAGCATGCTTCGCGTTGCCCAGTAGGCGTATCTGGTCGAGTTGAAGATGAAGAGGATGGACCATGCAGCTGCCGCCGCGGCGATGCCGCCATGCTTGCGGTGCAGGCGCACGGTTGCCTCGCTCAGCATCAGGTCGCGGCGCGAATTGAGCGACTTGCTGCTGCCGCCGCCGAAATGGATGATGGTGCCGACGGGGGCGAAGCGCACGGCGTATCCGGCCGCCAGGAACCGGCGGCACCAGTCGGTTTCCTCGCCGAAGAAGAAGAACGCCTCGTCGAGTAGTCCCACCTTCCTGAGTGCGTCGCCGCTGACCATGAAGTAGCAGCCTGAGACGACTTCGACATCGCGTTCGTCGTTGCGCTGCCAGTCTTCCATCCGGTAGCGGCGCGCGCCGGGTATGAACGGCACCTTGAACAGGCCGCTGGTCAACAGCACAAGGTTGGCGAGTGTCGGGAACCGGCTGCAGGTCGTCTGCACCGTGCCGTCGGCGTTGAGCACCTTGCAGCCCATCACCCCGACGTCGAGGTTCTCGTCCATGTAGCGAACGGAAGCATCGATCACGCCTTCATGCACCAGCGTGTCGGAATTGAGCAGCAACACGTGGCGGCCTGCCGCGAGCCGGAGCGCCTGGTTGTTGGCGGCGGCAAAGCCGCGATTGTCGGCGTTGCGGATCAGGCGGACATGCGGGAAATCCGCCTCGACCATTTCGGGCGAGCCATCGGTTGAGCCGTTGTCGACAACGAAGGTCTCGAACGTGACCGTCGCACCGCTGGCGAACAGGCTTTCGAGGCATTCGCGCAGCATCTTGCGGGTGTTCCAGCTCACGATCACGACCGAAAGGTCGAGGCGTGTCTCAGTATTGGCGGTAGCCGTCATGGGCGTCCTCCTGGCCATAGGTTTCTTCGTATTGATCGTTGTCTTGGTGGTCGTCTTCGCCGTCCGCGCGCTTCCCGGCCGCCGGCTCCGTCAGCCAGGCGCCGGCGCCGATGAGGAACATGAAAAACGCGAAGGTATTGTTCCACAGATGGACGGTGCACGAGGCGAGGGCGATGCCTGCTATCGTGATGATCCAGGCGATGCGGCAAGCGGCCCAAACGTCACTGACGTTCTTTTGGGAGGTCGACTTGCCAATGATGATGAAGATCGCAAGAAGCAGCAGGATCAATGCTGGCAGGCCGTAGCGCACCGCGACGACAAGCCAGAAATTGTCCATGCTGGCGCTCATCCAGGGGGCGCGGATCCAGTCGCCCAGGCCGAGGCCGAAAATGGGGTGGCGCGCGACTTCGGCCGTGCCGTATTCCCAGATGAGGATGCGGTTGTACGAGCTCTGGGCCGAGAACGAGGCATAGCTGATGAACACCTTCACCGGACTGCGGTTCGACAGGCTGCTGACGACGACCAGAACGGCCACGAACATCATGCCCAGGACCGCCCAGCGTCCCGGAAGGCCGCGCGTGACGCGGTCCCACCCGGCAAGGGCCATCTGCATGCCCAGCATCAGCCAGGCGCCGGCGGAAAGCGAAACGAACGAGCCGAGCACGACCGAGCCGATCAGCGCCCATCCCTTGATGAATGGCAGGCGCGGCTTGGCCACGTAGTAGATCATGGCGAAGCCCATCGAGCAGTACACGCCGAACAGGATCGGGTGCTCGAATGTGCCGAAAGCGCGCGACAGGCCCCAGCGCGGCTCGATGACCGGAAGGCCGGGTCCGCCCAGCACGGCGCGGAACGCCTCGCGGGCAAAGTGCTGGTGGGTGACCGATTCGGGCAGCGCCACCGCCAGCAGGCAGCACACGATGATGCCGACCAGCACGCCCAGCGCGTAGAAATCGTCGGGATTGCGGACATAGCGGCGGCCCATCGCATAAGCGCCGAAAGCCTCGACAAAATAGATGCCGCCAGTTTCGATCGCCATGGCCGGACCGCCATAGGCGCCAAGCGCGATGACGCACCACAGCGAATGGCCAAGGATGGCAAGATCGACGCCGTTCAGCTTCCCGGCCTTGCCCGAAAGCAGATGGATGAGGGCCGGCAGGACAGTGAAAAGAAGGACTACGCGGTAGGGCGACAACCGCAATGTGCCGATCGCCAGGGACGTCTCGGGCGGCATGATGAACAGGGCGACGAGCAATACGGCCGGGGTCGCTAGGCGCAGCTTGCGCGCGACCGGGGTCGCGTCCTCGCGGACGTATTCGTCATCCCAGTTTGCGACGGTCATTTCGCCCGCGCCCCCCGGGATATCTCTGCCTGCCAAAGGCGGCGGCGGAATACCCGCTTGACCGTGCCCAGCACGGAGGAAAGCTTGTCGCGAAGGCTTGTGCGGGCAAGCCACAGTTCACCGAGCTGCCAACCGGCATAGCTGGGCGCGGCGATGCCGGCGATCCGCAGGCCAAGCAGCCGGCCGAACAGGATCCGGCGCGTGCGCGAAAGGTTCGGCTGGGCGTCTGCAAGGGCGGTCAACGGACGCGGGACTGCAATGATCGCGCCCGCCTCGATGGCGCGGCGCACGAATTGCCGGCCCCTTTCGCTGCGTACGACGATGAGCGAGGAACCCTCCGCTTCGCCGGCTCCGCGCGGCTTGTCCCAAGGATCGCCCACGGAAATGTCGGCGAATTCGCCGGTGTGGTCGGCGCAGACATGGCAGCGCCACTGGCGATGCTGTTGCAGGATGCCGCCCCAGCCTTCGCCATAGCTGATGCCGCGTGTTGCGCATTCGGCGCCATCCGCCGCGATGTATGTCGCGGACATTTCGCCTGGCCAGCCTTCGCCGCGATACTTGACGCCGGTGACCTTCGCACCTTGCGGCACGCCGAGCTTGTCAAGCAGCGCACGGGTGCCGTTGGTGGAGGGCGCGCCCGCGCAAAAGATCGAAATCGTGAGGGCCGTGTTCTGGGCAATGCGGGCATTGCCTCTTGCCGCGGCGCTTGCCGCCTGCACGTCACAGGGCTTGCCGATGAAGACGAGCGGTGCATCGGCATTCGCCAACTCGCCGAGTTTGTCGCAAGGGCTTGACGGCGCGTAGCGCGATCCGGCCGCCGAGACGAGTTCCGCCGTGCTGCGGCTGATGGTCGATTCGTTGAGGAGCGCGTTGTCCTGCGCCTGGCGCACATGCACCGCGCCGTCTGCCGCGCCGGATTCGAGGGCGAATGCGGCAAGCG
>JBGSJA010000337.1:0-15263 GCA_041742235.1 Salaquimonas sp.
GGCTGGACGATCTATCCCCCGCTTTCCTCCACGGCCGGACAGCCGGGTCCAGCCATGGATCTCGCAATCCTTTCGCTGCACATCGCCGGCGCATCGTCGATCCTTGGCGCGATCAACTTCATCACCACCATCTTCAACATGCGCGCGCCGGGCATGACGCTCTTCAAGATGCCGCTGTTCGCATGGTCGGTGCTGATCACCGCCTTTCTGCTGCTGTTGTCGCTGCCGGTTCTGGCGGGCGCCATCACCATGCTCCTGACCGACCGCAATTTCGGCACCACCTTCTTCGTGCCTGAAGGCGGCGGCGACCCGATCCTGTTCCAGCACCTGTTCTGGTTCTTCGGGCATCCGGAAGTCTACATCCTGATCCTGCCGGCCTTCGGCATCATCAGCCACGTCGTCGCCACCTTCTCCCACAAGCCGGTATTCGGCTACATGGGCATGGCGCTGGCGATGATCGCGATCGGCGCGGTCGGCTTCATCGTGTGGGCGCACCACATGTACACGGTCGGCCTTTCGCTCGACACGCAACGCTACTTCGTGTTCGCGACGATGGTCATCGCGGTTCCAACGGGCGTGAAGATCTTCTCCTGGATCGCCACCATGTGGGGCGGGTCCATCGAGTTCCGCACCCCGATGATCTGGGCGATCGGTTTCATCTTCCTGTTCACCGTTGGCGGCGTGACAGGCGTGCAACTCGCCAATGCCGGTCTCGACCGCGCCTTCCACGACACCTACTACGTCGTCGCGCACTTCCACTACGTGCTTTCGCTCGGCGCAGTCTTCGGCATCTTCGCAGCCTGGTACTACTGGTTCCCGAAGATGACGGGCTACATGTACTCGGAGCGCCTGGCGAACCTGCACTTCTGGATGACCTTCATCGGCGTCAACCTCGTGTTCTTCCCGCAGCACTTCCTCGGCCTTGCGGGCATGCCGCGCCGCTATGTCGACTATCCCGACGCCTATGCCAGGTGGAACGCCGTATCGTCGTGGGGCTCCTACCTCTCCGCGATTGCGACCCTCGTGTTCCTCTATGTGATCATCGACGCATTCTTGAAGAAGCGTGTGGCCGGTGAAAACCCGTGGGGCGAGGGGGCCACGACGCTTGAGTGGCAGCTTTCCTCGCCGCCTCCTTACCACCAGTGGGAGACCCTGCCGGTGATCAAGGGCAGCGCTCACTGACACTTAAGCCGCCGGGCATCCTTGTCCGGCGGCATTTCTCCCGCAATGGCGGGACAGAAGGACTGGTAACGCAATGGCAATGACAGACGACATGGCAGCGCCGGTGATCTCCGAGGCAACACCGCGCGATTTTTTCAACCTGTTGAAGCCGCGCGTGATGTCGCTTGTCGTCTTCACCGCGTTTGTGGGCCTGTATGTCGCGCCCGGTTCGATCAGCCCTGCAATCGCGGCGATCGCGATCCTGGCCATTGCCATCGGGGCAGGCGCTTCGGGCGCGCTCAACATGTGGTATGACGCCGACATCGACGCCGTCATGGGCCGCACCGCGCTTCGACCCATTCCGGCGGGCCGCGTGGCCCCGCGCGAGGCGCTTGCATTCGGCGTCATCCTCTCCGGCTTTTCCGTCGTGATGCTGGGACTGCTGGTCAACTGGCTGTCCGCGGGCCTGCTTGCCTTCACCATCTTTTTCTATGCCATCATCTACACGATGTGGCTGAAGCGGTTGACGCCGCAGAATATCGTCATCGGCGGCGCGGCCGGCGCTTTCCCGCCGGTCATCGGCTGGGCCGCGGTGACAAACTCGTTGGCGCTGGAACCGCTGGTGCTGTTCCTGATCATCTTCCTGTGGACGCCACCGCATTTCTGGGCGCTTGCCTTGTTCAAGGCCGCCGATTACGGCCGCGCCGGCGTGCCTATGATGCCCAACGTCGCCGGCAACCGGTCGACACAACGCCAGATCCTCGTCTACTCAGTGCTTCTGGCTGCAAGCGGAATGCTCCCCTTCGCGCTCGGCTACAACGGCCCGGTCTACGGTCTGGCCGCTGCGGCGCTTGGCCTCGTTTTTATCCGCAATGCCTGGGCGGTGGAGACCATGGGCCCCGAAGACAAGGCGATGGCGCCCGCGAAGAAACTGTTCGGCTATTCCATATTCTACCTTTTTGCGCTGTTCGCGGTCCTGCTTGCTGAACGCGTTGTCATCGACCTTGTGTGAGAATGGCGATGGTGCGGCCTGAGGACCAGATCGAACTGACCCCGGCGCAAAAGCGGGCACGGCGGCTGCGCAATGTCGCGCTGGCGCTGGTGCTCGCGGCCTTCGTCGTCATCGTCTATGTCGGCACCTGGGCAAAGCTCGGGGCCAACATTCTAAACCGGCCGCTTTGAGGTGAGCATGGAAAACGGCAGTCACCACGGCAAGCACCAGGCCCGCAGGCACATGCGGGTGCTGGCCGGCTGCGTTGCGCTGGTCGCCGGCATGGGCGGGCTTGCCTATGCATCCGTGCCGCTTTACGAGCTTTTCTGCCAGGTAACCGGCTACGGCGGAACCACCCGCCGCGTCGAGAATGTCGGCGTCGAACTCTCCGACAAGTTGGTGACGGTCCGGTTCGACGCCAATGTCTCCGCCGGCCTCGACTGGAAATTCTATCCCGCGCAGCGCCAGGTCACAGCCCGTTTCGGCGAAACGGTTGAGGTGATGTATTTCGCCGAGAATCTCGGCGACCAGACGCGGACCGGTACAGCGACATTCAATGTGACGCCGCAGCAGGCGGGCGCCTATTTCAACAAGCTTCAGTGCTTCTGCTTCACCGATACTGTCGTCAAGCCGGGCGAGAAACTGGAGATGCCTGTCGTGTTCTTCGTCGATCCGGAACTGATCGAGACGGAGGAAGGGCGCGACGTGAAGACGATAACGCTGTCCTACACGTTTTTCGGCACCGACGGCGAAAAGCCGGTGGTTTCGCAAGTGAAGACAAGGTCCGGCGCCGCCGGAGGATGAATTGAACTGCTGCCCGGCGGGAAAAGACGCGGGGCGATATTCGGGAGTGATACATGGCTGAAGGTCACAAGGTAAACCACGACTACCACATCATCGATCCCAGCCCGTGGCCGCTGATCGGTTCGGTCGGCGCGCTGCTGATGGCGATCGGCGGCGTCGCCTACATGCGCTGGCTGCAGGGCAACGATTTCACCCTGGGTTCCGTGGACCTGGCGCAGCCCTGGCTGTTCTTCATCGGCCTTGTCATCGTGCTCTATACCATGTTCGGCTGGTGGGCCGACACCATCAAGGAATCGCAGCAGGGCTTTCACACCCGTGTCGTTTCGCTGCACCTTCGCTACGGCATGATCCTGTTCATTGCCTCCGAGGTCATGTTCTTCGTCGCATGGTTCTGGGCGTTCTTCGACGCCAGCCTGTTTGCAGGCGAGGCGCAGCAGGTCTCGCGCGTCGAGTTCACCGGCGGGCACTGGCCGCCGCAGGGCATCGAGGTGCTCGATCCGTGGCACCTGCCGCTGTTCAACACCGTGATCTTGCTGCTTTCCGGCACCACGGTGACCTGGGCGCACCATGCGCTGCTTCACAACGATCGTTACACCCTGAAGCTGATGCTGGCCGTCACTGTGGCGCTGGGCGTGCTGTTTTCCGCCGTCCAGGCTTATGAGTACATTCATGCTCCGTTCGGCTTCAAGGAGTCGATCTACGGCGCCACTTTCTTCATGGCGACCGGTTTCCACGGTTTCCACGTCATTGTCGGAACCATCTTCCTGGCGGTTTGCCTGCTCCGCGCCATGGCTGGACAGTTCACGCCGCAGAAGCACTTCGGCTTTGAGGCTGCCGCCTGGTACTGGCACTTCGTCGACGTGGTCTGGCTCTTCCTGTTCTGCGCGATCTATGTCTGGGGATCCATCGGCGCGCCGGTCCACGGTTGAGCGCAACATGATGCGCAACGGGCGGTCCGGCGACGGATCGCCCGTTTTCGCGCCTGCATTTCGCCGGCTAACCATTTTTGCGCTGGCCGCGTGGTTTTTCGCCACGGTGTTGGCGATGCCCGGCCCCGCTGTCGCCCGCAAGGCATGGCCTACGCCGGAACAGCCGGTCGATTACCTGCGGGTGCTGAAATCGAAGCGGATTCTGGAGGCATGGCGCGGCGGGATTCGCATCCGCGCCTACCCGATCGCGCTCGGCCAGGATCCGGTCGGCCCCAAGCGGCGGGAAGGCGACGGCCGCACGCCGGAGGGGAGCTACCAACTTACCTGGCGCAAGGACGACAGCGTCGCCTACAAGGCATTCCACATCAACTATCCCAGCCGCGAGGACCGTGAGCGCGCACGCCAGGCCGGGGTGAAGCCGGGCGGTTCGATCATGATCCACGGCCAGTGGAACGGCTTCGGCTGGGCAGGCTGGCTTCTGCAGAATTTCGACTGGACGAATGGTTGCATCGGCATGACCAACAAGGACATTGACGATCTGTGGCAAATTGTCGGCTGGGGTACGCCAATCGAGATTTTGCCATGAGAAACGGGCATGGTCTTGGCAGAAGCACCGCAGTTGCACCATCGGACATGAAATGAACGAACCGCACCAACCCATCGACAGCGCACACCATGCGCCGGTATCGCCCGTGACGGCCGGCCTGCGCTGCGCCTGTCCGCGATGCGGCGAGGGCAGGTTATATGAGGGACTGTTGAACCCGGCGAAGCGGTGCATGGCTTGCGGCCTCGATTATGATTTCATCGATTCCGGCGACGGCCCGGCGGTATTCGTCATCCTCATTCTCGGCTTTGTCATCGCAGGGCTGGCGCTGGTTGTCGAAACCGCCTTCGAGCTGCCGCTTTGGTTGCACGCGATCATCTGGATTCCGGTTGTCGTCATCGCTTCGATCTGGTCGCTGCGGGTGACGAAGGCTTTCATGATCGCGCTGCAATACAAGACGAAGGCCCAAGAGGGCCGGTTGGCTTGAGCGCGATTTCGCGGTTTATCCTGATTGTCTGCGTGCTGGCCGCGACGGCTGTGCTCTCCTGCCTCGGGGCGTGGCAGGTCCAGCGGCTGCAATGGAAGGAAGCGCTGATCGCGGACGTTGAGGCGCGGGTAAAATCGCCGCCCTCGACGCTGCCGGAACTGGCCGTGCTATATGCAGAGACGGGGGATGTCGACTACGCGCCGGTTTCGCTGTCCGGCACGTTCGACCATTCGCGGGAGATGTATTTCTTCACGACCCATGACGGCCAGTCCGGCTGGAGCGTCTTTACACCGCTGGTGCTGGGCACCGGCAATGTCGCGCTCGTCAACCGCGGCTTCGTTCCGGCGCAGCTGAAGGATCCGGCGTTGCGCCAGCAGGGACAGACCGCCGGGAGAGTCACCATCACCGGGCTCGCGCGTAATCCGCTGTTCGAAAAGCCCAATTCGATGATCCCGGACAACGATATTGCACAGCGCCAGTTCTTCTGGAAAAGCATGGGCGACATGGCGCTCGCCGCAGGGCTTGAGCCGGATACGCTCGTGCCGTTCTTCATCGATGCGGATGCGACGGACAACCCGGGCGGCTGGCCGCGCGGTGGCACCACTATCGTCTCCTTCCCGAACAATCATCTGCAATATGCCATCACCTGGTTCGGGCTGGCCATCGCATGCCTCGGAGTGGGCGGCTGGTTCCTGTTTTCCAGCCGGCATGCCCGCGCGTGAAGCGGCAGGGGTTGACTTGGCGCGGCAGGCGGCATCAATTCCGCCAGCACAAGGAACTGCCGATTTGCCTGCGCCCGACCGACGCCAACCCCTGACCCTGCGCCTTTGCGGCCCGCGCGGTTTTTGCGCAGGCGTCGACCGGGCCATCCAGATCGTGGTCCTCGCGCTGAAGAAGCATGGCGCGCCGGTCTATGTCCGCCACGAGATCGTTCACAACCGCTACGTCGTCGAGGGGCTTGAAGCGCGCGGCGCGGTCTTCGTACGCGAACTCGACGAGATTCCGCCGACCGGCCAGCCGGTCGTGTTTTCCGCGCATGGCGTCCCGAGATCGGTTCCGCAAAATGCCCAGAACCTCAATCTGCTTTACTTCGACGCCACCTGCCCGCTCGTCTCCAAGGTCCACAAGCAGGCGCTGCGGCACATGCGCCTTGGCCGTCACGTTCTGCTGGTCGGCCACGCCGGCCACCCCGAGGTCATAGGCACGATGGGCCAGCTTCCGGCGGGCGCGGCAACGCTGGTCGAGACGGAAGCGGACGTGGATGCCCTTGTCCCGCAAGACCCGAAGGCGCTCGGCTATGTCACGCAAACAACGCTTTCGGTTGACGACACTGCCGGGATCGTTGCCCGCCTGCGCGAGCGGTTTCCGTTGCTGGCCGATCCCGCGGCCGAATCGATCTGCTACGCTACCACCAATCGCCAGGATGCGGTGAAGCTGGCGGCGCAGGGAGCCGACCATTTCCTCATCGTCGGCGCGCCGAATTCTTCAAACTCGAAACGCCTTGTCGAGGTGGCGCTGAAGGCCGGCGCGGGAAACGCAATCCTCGTGCGCTCCGCCGCCGACATCCCTTGGGACGAATTGGCGGGCGCAAAAGTGCTCGGACTTTCCGCCGGGGCGTCCGCGCCGGAGATCCTGGTCGACGAGATCATCGAGGCGATCCGGTCCCGTTTCGACATGACGATCGAACTGGCCGAGACGGCGCAGGAAACCGAAATGTTCCCGGTCATGCGTGCGCTGCGGGACGTTCCGCTGACGCCGGCCGACATGGCCTTTGTCAACGGGGAATAGACCTTGGCCGTTTACACCGACATTCGCGACGACCAGTTGCGCGAGCATCTCACGCGATACGACCTCGGCGCGCTGCACTCGCTGAAAGGCATTGCCGAGGGCGTCGAAAACTCGAATTTCATGCTGGTGACCGATGCCGGCAGCTTCATCCTGACGCTGTATGAAAAGCGGGTGAACCCGGCGGACCTGCCTTTTTTCCTGGGGCTGATGGACTACCTTGCCGCGGCCGGCATCACCTGTCCGCGCCCGGTTCCGATGCGCTCGGGCGAAATGCTCGGATCGCTTGCCGGCAAGCCGGCGGCGATCGTGACATGGCTTGACGGCTTTTCTGTCCGACGCCCGAACGCGTCCCATTGCCGGCAGGTGGGAGAGGTCCTTGCGCGCATGCACCTTGCTGCGGCGGATTTCCCGGTCCGCCGCGCCAACGCCCTGACGCTTGAAAACTGGCGTCCGCTCGCCGCCCGTTCCGCCGAACGGGCACATGAGGTCGAACCGGGCCTTGCCGAATTGATTGCCCGCGAACTGGATTTTCTCGAGGCAAACTGGCCCGCGGACCTGCCGCGTGGCGTCATCCATGCCGATCTTTTTCGCGACAACGTGTTTTTCCTCAATGACCGGCTGTCTGGCGTCATCGACTTTTATTTCGCCTGCAACGACATCCTCGCATATGACCTTTCGATCTGTTTGAACGCCTGGTGCTTCGAGCAGAACTGGGAATTCAACGTCACCAAGGCGCGGGCGATGCTGGAAGGCTATGCCGCCATCCGGCCGCTCTCGGAACGCGAATTCGCTGCAATGCCGGTTCTGGCGCGGGGCTCGGCCATGCGCTTCCTGCTGACCCGTCTTTATGACTGGCTCAACGTGCCGCCCGGCGCGCTCGTGGTGCCGCACGATCCTCGCGAATACCTCGCCAAGCTGCGGTTTCACCAGGGCATTGGCGACGCCGCTGCCTACGGCCTCGACTATCACCCCCCGGAGACGGCGTAGGTGGCTTCACGCGTAAGCATCTGGACGGACGGGGCCTGTTCGGGCAATCCGGGCCCCGGCGGCTGGGGCGCGGTCATGCGATACAACGGCCATGAGCGCGAGTTGTCAGGTGGAGAGCCAGAGACGACCAACAACCGCATGGAACTGACGGCTGCCATCGAGGCGCTGTCGACGCTGAAGCGGCCCTGCGAAGTCGATCTTTACACCGATTCCCAATATGTGCGCGGCGGGGTTTCCGGCTGGATGGACAACTGGAAGCGCAATGGCTGGAAAACTTCCGACAAGAAACCGGTCAAGAACGAGGATCTGTGGCGCGCGCTCGACGCCGCCAGGCAGAGCCATGCCATTGTCTGGCATTGGGTGAAGGGCCATTCAGGTCATCCCGAGAACGAGCGCGCCGACGAACTGGCGCGCATGGGCATGGCCCCGTTCAAGCCGGCCCGCAATGGCCAGCCGAAAGGGCTCTAGGCTTGTTCGCCCGCCGTGGCCGACAACTGGCCGAGGATGTGCGAGGCGCCGGAAACATCCACGCCGCGCCCTTCCTCGACATTGACCGCCTTCACGACCATGTCCTCGACGATCATGGAGTAACGGCGCGAGCGCATCCCGAAACCGGCAATGCTGAAATCCGCGTCAAGGCCGACCGCGCGGGTGAATTCCCCGTTACCGTCGGCGAGGAAAACGATCTTGCCTTCGGCTTTGCTGGCCTTGGCCCACTCGCCCATGACCCAGACATCGTTGACCGAAACCACCGCCACGGTATCGACGCCCATCGACAGGATCGTCTCGTAGTTCTCGAGATAGCCGGGAAGGTGGTTCATCGAGCAGGTCGGCGTGAATGCGCCCGGTACCGCGAAAAGCACCACCTTCTTGCCCGCGAACAAATCACCCACGGAGATGTTGGCAGGGCCGTCGGCCGACGAGGTCTTGAAGGTCGCTTCGGGCAGGCGTTCACCAACGCTTATCGGCATCGATCATCTCCGGGAAAATCTGGCAGGCTCAAGGGAAGCTTATAGTTGCCGCCACGCCAATTGCGAGTGCCTAGCTGGAAGGCGGCGATTATTTTTCCGGCGAAAGCCATTGTTCGACCGCGCCGCTGCCGTCCGCCAGCGTAAAGCGCAATCTGCCTGCATCTTCCGCACCTTGCGGCCTTTCGGGCGCGCCGATCCTGAAAACCGCCATGCCGCCGCCATGCGACACGAGTTCGGCCATCGGAAAATACCACCCTTGCGGTCCTTCGACGAAGAGTTCCGGTTTTGCGCCATCGCGAAGCCGGGCCTCCACTTCCAGCGACCAGTCGGCATGGGTATCGAATCGCGTCACGCCAAACCCCGGATGCGCCTCGCCGGGAAGCTGCGAGCGGGCCATCTCCAGCAGGATGGCAGCCTTCGGATCGCTCGCCATCAAGGCCGCCACCGGCATTTCGAAACTCGCCTGCGCCGGAATGCAGATTTCCTCGCAAACGCCCGCCATGAGGTCGAGCCGGATCACTGCATCGGCGCCGAGCGCCTTTCCTTCAAAATAGTAAGCGGTTCTTCCCTTGTATCCGGCAAAGTGCGCGTCGCCCGCGGCAAGCACTTTTGGCGCGGGAAGTTGCACCTCGCCTGCCTCGAACCCGGCCGAGCGTGAAAAGTCCAGAATGGGGGGGATGCCCGATGCGCCCGGCTGGCGCCAATAGGTTTTCCAGCCGTCCTTGAGCTCGATCTCCACCGCCGCGGCAACCGTGTTGCTGGCGGGATCGAGCCCCGCAACCAGGCGCGCCCGCCCGCCGCCCATGTCCTGCCATTCGCTCATGGCGGCAGCGGCCGGTCCGGCGGCAAGGGCAAACAGCAGAACGGCAGCGATTTTACGGAACACTTTCATGCCCATTCACGTACCGTTCCCCATGCTGCGAAGCGAGTGAACTTCCGCCTCAAAAAGTCATATTTTGGTGAGCGAACTGGGGTTTAATGCGATTTTCGTCCTGCTTCCGCAAGCGCGGCGAATTGGGTAGTTTGCCCTGATGCGAGAATGAAAGACCAGGAAATGATTCGACAGATCGAGACATTGCAGGGCCAGTTCCTGATCGCCATGCCGAACATGGGCGATACGCGATTTGAAAAGTCGGTGGTCTATCTGTGCGCGCATTCTGCTGACGGCGCCATGGGCTTCGTCATCAACCGCACGCTTGAAAAGCCCAGCATCCCCGATTTTCTTCACCAGCTCAACATCGTGACGGAGGAGGAGCGGGACGAAATGCCGGCGCAACTGCGCCTGGCTCCGCTCTACAGCGGCGGTCCGGTCGAACCGGGCAGGGGCTTCGTGCTGCACTCCCCCGACTACACGTCCGAAACCACGCTGGTGATCGAGGATGCTGTTTCCCTGACGGCGACGCTGGAAATCCTCAGGGCGATATCGCTGGGGCGCGGTCCGCGGTCCGTTTTCATGGCGCTGGGCTATTCCGGCTGGGCTGGCGGCCAGCTCGAGGAAGAAATTGCTGCAAACGGCTGGCTGACCTGCCGCTCGGATGCCGGGCTGATTTTCGACCGCGACCAGGACACGAAATATTCACGTGCGCTTCGCGGAATGGGCGTCAATCCGCTGCTGCTTTCGGGCCAGGCAGGCCACGCCTGAACCTGCGCCCTATTGTCCGGCCAACCGGTATTCTTCCGCTACCAGCGCCTCTGCGTCGCCCGCCGGCATCGGTTCGCCGAAAAGGTAGCCTTGGCCGAATTCGCAGCCCAGCTGAAGCAATTCGGCGACATCGGTCTCGGTTTCCACGCCTTCCGCGATGAGCTTCTGGTTAAGCCCGTGCGCCATTGCGATAATCGAGCGCAGCACCACCAGACGCTCCCTGCGATCGCGCGCATGCAGGAAGCTGCGATCGATCTTGATGGTATCGAAGGGGAAGCGCATCAGGTAGGAAAGGCTCGAGAAGCCGGTGCCGAAATCGTCCATCGACAGTCCCACGCCCAGCGCCTTGATGCGCTGGAGAACCTCGCTGGAATATTCCGGGTTTTCCATGACCAGCGTCTCGGTCAGCTCGATCCGCACCATCCAGGGCGATAGTCCGCTTGTGCGCAGCATGTTGCCGATGTCGTTGACGATGTCGTGCCGCAGCAACTCCCGGCTGGAAAGATTGATGCTGATGAACAGCTCCGTCTCGCCGCTGCGTTCGACGATCGCGGCGAACTGGCGCGAGGCGGTCGACATCACATATGCGCCGAGTTCATGAATGAGCCCGGAGCGTTCCGCAGCGGGAATGAATTCGGACGGCGGAATGTTGCCAAGGCGGGGATGGTTCCAGCGTACCAGCGCCTCGAACCCCAATACCGTGCGCTCGGCAAGGCTGACGATCGGCTGGAACAACACCTCCAACTGCCTGTTGTCGATTGCGACTCGCAGATCGTCTTGAAGCTGGGTGATCTCGTCCTTGCCGATCTTGAAGGTCGGCCGGAAAGGCTCGATCCGGTTGCCGCCTTGCCTGTGGGCATGGATCATGGCGAGTTCCGCATCGCGCATGATGTCCGCCGGGCCGGTATGGTCCGAAGTCAGCGTTGCAATGCCGATGGAGGCGGTAAGCTGGAACTCTTCCCCGGCAAATTGGAGCGGCGCCTGCAGCGTCTTTCGGATCGAATCGGCAAAGCCCGCAATGCGGTCCGGCGCCGATTCCGACAGCAGCAGCATGGCGAAATGGTCGCCTTCCA
Source organism: Salaquimonas sp. (assembly GCA_041742235.1). GTDB lineage: Bacteria > Pseudomonadota > Alphaproteobacteria > Rhizobiales > Rhizobiaceae > BOKV01. The sequence goes on from JBGSJA010000337.1 coordinate 11,378, forward strand.
GCCGGGCGAGGCTGTCGCCTGAGCGCAAGAGCCGGCTGAGCCTGCGGGCGACCGTCAGGAGAATGGTGTCGCCGACGCCGAAGCCCAGCCGTGAATTGAGTTCGCGGAAGCCGTCGATGTTGATGTGGAACACCGATGGCCGCGTGCCCTGGTCGCGCCGGCCAAGCGCCATTACCGTATCGAGGCGGTTCATGAACAGCAGCCGGTTTTCAAGTCCGGTGAGCTGGTCGTGCACGCTGTCGTGCAGCAGGCGCTCCTCGGAATTCTTGGCATCGGTGACATCGCTGATCGTGCCTACGCAGCGGATAAGTTCGCCGCCATTGCCCAGCAGGGGCCGCGCCTTTAGGCGGAACCAGTGGTAATGCCCGGCGTCGGACCGCAGCCGGAAGGTCTGGGCAATCCGCCCGCGCTTGTGTTCGGCCATCGCATCGAGCGTCGAGCGGAAACGCTCGCGGTCATTGGGGTGAACGAGGTTGATCCAGTTCTTGGCAGGCGCATTCAGCATCCGGTCGGGCAGGCCAAGGATCGTCGCTGCCTCCTCGCCGGTATGAATGAAATCGCGGCTTGCGTCCCAGTCGAACAACATGTCGCCCGAACCCGTCAGCGCCAGCGCCTGCTGCTCGACATCGCTGACGATGCCCTCCGCCAGCATGCCGCCGGCAAAGGCGTGCTGCATGACCGTGAAGCCGAGCAGCATGACGATGAGGACAAGCCCGCCTGCCAGCGCGGGCTGGACGATGTCGTTGGAAAGACTGCCGGTCACGGTGAGCCAGGCGCCGAGCAACCAGGCCAGCGCCAGGATCCAGGTCGGGATCAGCATGACCGCGCGGTCAAAGCCCTTTGCGGCCATCCAGCCGATCAGCGCCGAACCGAATAGCAGCGTTGCGGCAAAGGAAAGCCGGGCGATGCCCGAGGCGACTTCGGGAAATGTCAGGGCAACGCCAAGCAGCAGGATCAGTCCCAGCAGCCAGCCGATCGCCATGGTCGAAAAATGCGCATGCCAACGGTTGAGATTGAGATAGGCGTAGAGGAAGATCAGCAGGGCCGCCGCGACGAACACCTCGACGCCGGCCCGCCAGACCGGCGCTCCGGCTGAAGTCAGCGCAACGATACGGTCCCAAAAGCCGAAATCGACGCAAACATAGGCCAGAACGCCCCACGCAAGTGCGGCGGCGGCCGGAAACATTGCCGACCGCTTGACCACGAAAAGGATCGTCAGGAACACCGCCAGAAGGCCGGAAATGCCGATAACGATGCCGCGATAAAGCGTGTAGCTGTTGATCGTGTCCTTGTAGGCGTCCGGCTCCCACAGGTAGAGTTTGGGCAGGCTCGGCGACTTCAGTTCCGCAATCAGCGTGATTACCGCCCCCGGATCGAGCGTGATCAGGAAGACGTCAGCCTCGCGGTCCTCCCGCGGTTCCAGCGAAAAGCCCTCGCTCGGGGTGATCGATCCGATCCGCTGGGAATCAAGGTCGGGCCAAAAGATGCCCGAACCGACCAGCCGGTAGTGTGGCGCGACGATGAGCCGGTCGATCTGTTCGTTTGAATCATTGGCGAGCGCGAAAACCGCCCAGTTGCTTGCGTCCTCCGAAAGCTTGGGGCGCACCTCGACGCGGCGCACGATGCCGTCGCGGTCGGGAGCGGTGGAAACCTTGAGGCTTCCAGGCTGCCGCAATTGCAGGTCGATCGAATTGGTGAGGTCGATTGCCGCCTCGTCCTTCGACACGCTCAAGGGCTCCAGCGCGAACGCATTCCCCCCGCCAAGCAACAGGGCAAGCATCAGCAACAGGGCGCCGATGATGCCTCGTGTCTTGCCTAGCCGGTGCTGCAATGCGACCTGTTCCAGTTCGAACGTCCCCCGCGGGCTTCTCCCGGCCCTGGATGGCCAATGCCATACCGCGCCGGGCGTATTTCGTCCACGCCTGCCTGACAGTGACAGACCCCCTTAGTGACCGATTCCGGCAACATTCAGCCCCGGCTGGCTAGCCTGACGCGCGATCGCGGCGAAGTCGTTGCGCAATATCGCATAAAGGATGTGATCGCGTCGCTCGCCATTGATTTCCAGATAGGCCCGCAAATAGCCTTCCCGGCCAAAACCTGCCTTTTCCAGCAACCTGGCGGAACGTTCGTTTTGCGGCAGGCATGCGGCTTCTATGCGCTCGAGACCGAGCCTGCCGAAAGCCTCGCCCAGCACCAGTCTCACGGCCTTGCCCATGATGCCCTTGCCGGCATGTGGCGCGCCCATCCAGTAGCCGATCTGGCCCGAACGGGCGGCGCCAAGGCGAATGTTCGAAAGGGTGATTCCGCCATAGATCGTGGCCTCGTCCCGCGAAAACACGAACCAGGTCAGCGCCGTCATGGCGGCCGCCTCCCGGTCGTACCGGTCGAGCCGCCTGCGGAACCCGCCGCGTGTGAGGTCATCGGAAGGCCAGCGAGGCTCCCAGGGAATGAGAAATCCGGCGCTTTCCTCGCGCAAGGCGCGCCAGGCCGGAAAATCTTCCGGGATCGGCGACCTCAACAACAGGCCGTTGCCTGCAAGGGATGGGATGTTTCGGCTTTTTTGGGAAAACAGTCTCATCCGCGCCGCGCTGCCGGTCATTCCGCAGCGGCGGCTTCGCGATATCCGAGCCGGCTGGCGATTTCCTCTTGGCGCATCACGCCTGACACGGGCCCCACGGCGGTGAGCGTGGGATTTGACTGGGTGAAAATCTTGCCCGCCAGTTCCCGCAAACGCTCGGCTGATATCGCAGCAAGCCGCTCGTTCAGTTCCTCGTTGGTTACGATGCGGCCATACAGCAATATCTGGCGCGCGATCTGGCCGGATCGCGAGGCCGGGCTTTCCATGCTCATCAGCAAGCTCGAGCGGATCTGTGCCCGGGCGCGGTTTACTTCCGCCTCGGTGATCGTATCGGCCGCGCGAAGCAACTCGTCGATGATCACCGGCATCAGCTTGCGGGCATCCTTCTCGCCCGTCGCTGCGTGGATTCCGAAGACGCCGGAATCGGAAAACGCCCAGTGAAAGGCATAGATCGAATAGCAAAGGCCGCGCTTTTCGCGCACTTCCTGGAAAAGCCGCGATGACATGCCGCCGCCAAGCACGGTGGCAAGGAGCTGCGAGGCGTAGAAGTCGCGGACCTGGTACGGCCGGCCCTCGAAGCCGAGCACGATCTGCGTCTCCTGGAAATCGCGTTGCAGCAGCTTTTCTCCGCCGCGGTAAAACGCCTGTTGCGGACTGGGGACTTCCTCGGCGGAAAAGTTCCCGAAGGTATCGATCGCCTGCTTGACGAGCTTTTCGTGATTCACGCGTCCGGCGGCGGAAAGAACCATGTTCGGCCCGCGATAGTGGTCCGCGAGATAGCTGCGCAGATTCTGGGGCCGGAAGCTGGAAACGGTGTCGGGCGTACCCAGGATGGGCCGCCCGATGGGCTGGCCGCCAAAGGCGGTATCCTGGAACACATCGAATACGAGGTCGTCCGGCGTGTCGTTCGCAGCGCCGATCTCCTGCAGGATGACATGCTGCTCGCGCTGCAATTCGTCCGCTTCGAAGGTCGAGTTTGCCAGGATGTCGTGAAGGATGTCGATCCCCAGCGCCACGTCGTCGCGAAGGACGCGGGCATAGTAGGACGTGGTCTCGACACTGGTCGCGGCGTTCACGTCGCCGCCGACATTCTCGATTTCTTCCGCGATCTGTACGGCGCTTCGGCGATCCGTGCCCTTGAAGGCCATGTGCTCCAGCAAATGGGCGACGCCGTGCTCCTCGCGCTTTTCATTGCGCGCCCCGGCCCTGACCCAGATCCCCAACGCAGCGCTTTCGAGGTGCTGCATGTTTTCGCTCACAACGGTCAGACCGTTCTGAAGCTTCGTTACTTTTACACTCATTTTGTCA
>JBGSJA010000338.1:0-7886 GCA_041742235.1 Salaquimonas sp.
TCCTCGCCGCGGCACTCACCGAGGATTACCCGGTCGGGACGCATGCGCAGGGCGTTTTTGACGAGGTCGCGCTGGCGTACTTCGCCGGTTCCCTCGTTGGAGGCCGGGCGCGTTTCCATGCGGCCGACATGCGGGATCTGCAGGGCCAGTTCCGCGGCATCCTCGATGGTGATGACGCGTTCCTTGTCGCTGATGAACGCAGACAGAGCGTTGAGCATCGTCGTCTTGCCGGTGCCTGTGCCGCCCGAAATGATCGTGGTCATGCGGGCCGCTACCGCGTGGCGAAGCACCTCCGCCATTTGCGGGGCGAGCGCGCCGAATTCGACCAGGCGCTCAAGGGAAAGCTTGTTCTTGGAGAACTTGCGGATCGAAACCAGCGGGCCGTCGATGGCGATGGGGCGGATCGCGGCGTTGAAGCGCGAGCCGTCCGCCATGCGCGCGTCGCACATGGGATTGGATTCATCGATCCGCCGCCCGACCGCGGCAACGATCTTGTTGACGACGCGCAGCAGGTGCGCCTCGTCCTTGAACGGAATGACGACGGGCTGCAGCACGCCCTTGATTTCGGCGTAGCAGTTCTTGTGTCCGTTGATAAGGATGTCGGAAATCTCGGGATTGCGCATCAGGGGTTCGAGCGGCCCCAGTCCCGTCATCTCGTCCACGATGGTTCCGACGAACTCCTCGAGTTCGGCATTGTTGAGCGCGAGGCGCTCCTTCGCCACGTAGTCGATGACGAATTTGCGGATTTCGTTCACCAGCGCGTCGCGCGGCAGCTTTTCAAGCGCGACGAGGTTGAATTCCTCGATCAGGCGGCGATGAAGGGTGACCTTCGCTTCGATGATCTTTTCCAGCGACGCGCTAGGCTGCGCCTGCGCCGCGGGCTGATGGGCCGGTTGATTGTGCGGATCGACAGGAGCGGCCGGCGCCTCCGGGCCGGAACGCCGCGCCGGGGCGGGCGAGAAAATCTCGTCCTCGAACTGACCTGAATGCAGCGTGGAAAAACGGTTTCGCACGATCAGCCGGCCTTTCGGGCGAAAAGCTTTATGCCGTTCCAGAAACGGCCGCCGCGCTCTTCCTTGACCGCCTCTGTCTCCGAGGCGTCGCTTATGATGATGCGCTTGAGATGTTCGGTGACATTGTTCGCAGGATCGACATCGACCAGCGGAACGCCGCGATCGACTGCGTCGCGCACCAGCCGGTAGTTGTTGGGGATGCCGCCGGCGAAAGACTGGCCGAGCGCCTGCTCGACATCCTTGGCGTTGAGCCCCGCGGCGTTCGCGCGCCAGTCCATGCGGTTGACAAGCACCTTGGCATTGACCTGCGCTCCGGTCTTTTCCTGCACCGCCTCGATCAGGCGGCGTCCGTGCCGGATCGAAGGCACGGTCATGTCGGAAACGATGAACAACCGGTTGGAACCCAGGATCACAGTTTCCGTCCAGGGAAACCAGATGCGTGGCAGGTCGATCACGACGTAGTCGAAATAGGCCGAAACGAGGTCGAGCAGGCGCACGACCAGCGCCGCCTTGAAAGTGCGCATCTCGCTCGGCTGGTTCGGCGCGGCAATGACGGAAAGGCCGCTGGCGTGCTTGGACAGCATCACGTCCAGCAATTGGCGATCCAGCCGCTCGGGCGAGTTCTCGATCTCGGTGATGTCGAAGCGCGGTTCGATGTCGAGATATTCCGCGCACGATCCGTGCTGGAAATTGAGGTCGACGACGCAGGTGGTGTGGCCGAACTTCCTGCCGTAGCGATTGAGGATATGCGCGGTCTCGAGCGTCATCACCGTGTTGCCGACGCCGCCCGAGGCCGGCATGAAGGCCAGGAATTGCGGCTCGACCTGATGGTCCTCGCCGGGCATCTTCATCGCATTGTTGCAGGCCCGAACGAGGTCGGAAGTCTGCAGCGGCTTCACCAGAAAATCGGAGACCTTGAGCTGGATCAGTATCCGCGCGGCCGCCGGCGAGAAGTTGGAGGTCACGACGACCACCGCGCAGGCCGGGCCGACCATGCGCTTCAGTTTCTGGAGTTGCTCGAAATCCGCGACGCTGCCGGCGTCCATGTCAAGGATTAGCGCATCGAAGGAAGCTTCACGCACTTCCGCGCCGACATCCTTGATGTTCTTTTGGAAGACGACGAAGTCCTGGGCATCGCCCGCCGCGATCGCTCCCTTCGCCATGGCAACGAAGGCGGCGTCGTCCGACACCATCCCCAGTTTGCGCTTCGACTTGTCCTTGTCTGCCGACATCTGTTTTCCCCGATCCCCTCAGGCGATCACTGCTGTTCCGGCACGACGAGCTGGAGCGGCGTGACCTGCGACTTCGCATCCTCGTTCTTGTTGGCCGTTGCGTATTTGCGATATGCGCCGGCCTGTCTTTCGCCATTGGTGGCGATTTTGGTGTCGTAGGCGCGGCGCGGCCACGGATCGATCATCTGCAAGGCCTGGTTCTGCGCCACTGCATTGCCGGCCCAGGGCGCTATCGTGTCCTGGCGCGCGGTGTACTCGCAGCCGGCCATCGGCGCCGATGCGGCGATTGCCAGAACGATCGTCAAAGAACGGTTCATGTTGCGTCTCCTTGCCAGCGCTTGGGCTGCATGTTCGCTCAGAAGTCGATGATGTGGCCGGTCCGCAAGATGCCCGCCCGGCTGTCCGCGACCTTGCGCAGGTTCGCCCGGTTCATCTCCGTGCGGCCGTTGACGAAAAGGTCGACATCGTTGGGCGCGGTGCCGCCATCGAGCGGCGTCGCCACTTCCGCGCCCGGCGCGAGCGGGCGCACGAGGCGCGGCGTCACGATAATGACGAGGTCGGTCTCCTGCTTGCGGAAAGAGGACGAGCGGAACAGCGCGCCGAGGATGGGAAGATCACCCAGCCAGGGAAACTTGCGCACGTCGTAGTTACCGGCTGTCTGGATCAGGCCTGCGAGCACGAAGCTCTGGCCGTCGCGCAATTCCACGGTGGTGTTGGCGCGGCGAACGATGAGGCCCGGAATTTCGGTATCGTTGAATTTCACCGAGGAGTTCGGGTCGATCTGGCTGACCTCCGGCGCAATCCTCAAATTGATCACGCCGTTGTCGAGAACGGTCGGCGTGAAGTCGAGGCCGACGCCGAATTTCTTGAACTCCACGGTGACCTGGCCATCGGCGGACGATACCGGGAAGGGAAATTCCCCACCGGCGAGGAAGCTTGCCGTGTCGCCGGACAAGGCCGTGAGGTTCGGTTCGGCGAGGCGGCGCGCGATGCCGCGCTGCTCCAGCGCCTGAACCAGCACGTCTACCTGCATGCCATGGTCGAGCAGGCGGCCGAGCACCTGGCCGAAGGGGAGAACGCCCGATACCAGAGAATTGATCACGCCGATGCCCCCTGCGCCACTGCCCAGCGGCTGGTAAAGCGGGTTGGCGATGAGGCCGTTGTCGGCCATCGTGAAATTGCCCCCCTGCTTGTTGGCGAAGAGGCTTACGCCCAATTCCTTGTTGTGGCGGCGCGATGCCTCGATGAAGCGCACTTCCAGCGTCACCTGCGTCGATGGCGCCACGGAGGTGGAATCGATCGGATCTTCGTCGAAGCGCTTGGCGATCTCGCGCGCCTTGGCGGCGGCGGCCGGGCTTTTCGCCTTGCCGGAAATGATGACGCGCCCGTTTGCCGTCGAAGCCTTGACGCCGCCATCGTTCAGCGCGGCGTTGAGCGTTCGATTGATCTCGGAAGCGTCGGGGCCGACCTCGATGTCGAGCATGCCGACCAATTCGCGCGCATCGTTGTAGAGGGCGACGCCGGTCGATCCCGCCTTGCTGCCGACGACATAAAAGGTGCGGTCGGTAAGCGGCGTTACAACTGCTACATCGGGGTCACCGACGACAATTTCGCTGAACACCTGATCGGCGCGCATGGTGCGCGGTTTTCCCTGCGCGACCCGCACGACCTGCGTTCCGCTCGTATTGAGTTGCACGACGCCGTTTTCCTCGGCGTATGCGGGCCGCGGATCGAACCCGGCTCCGATTGCCAACATGGCTCCGATTGCAGCTGTCGCCGCCAGTCTGGAAAGGAGACCGGCCTTTCCGTAGGTTGCACTTGCAGTTTTCATCCCCGCAAGACCGGCGTCCCTTCCGGCCTCTCCCAGGTTGTTGTTGTTATTGCCCGCTGATTGTTTTTCCATCCGCATCGGCCACGGGTACCGTGTGCTGGATCACCTGTTCACGTTTCACGACCGAGATGGTCGCGTATTGCTTTTTAGGCTTTGCGTTGAGAAAGCCAAAAAGGTTGTCTTCCGCCGGCTTGGCTGCGCCCTCCGCCGCTGCCTGCGGCTTTGCATCGTCGAAAACGTCCGCCGAGAAGGTCGAGGTGCCGGTCTTGTTTTCATCTCCGGCACTGCGCAGCAGCAGCGAGAGCTGGCCGACCGAATTGGCAAGCGCCAGTTTCTGCGCGCCCGGCGCATCGGTCTCCAGTGTCACCGACTTGGCGACACGGGCAGACTCGTTCGTGCGGTCCGCGTCCTGGTCGATCGAAAGAACCTTGACGTTTTCCAGGATGATCTTGGCTTCCTGGTTGCCGTTCTCCTGATCGCGGCGGGTCAGCACGATGTCCACCCGGTCGCCAGGCATGACGAAACCGCCGACGCCGTTGACGAGGTCAACTGGTATGGTCACTGCCCGCATGCCTTCGGAAATGATGCCCGAAAGCCCGGTCCGGCCATTCTCGCCTGTCATCTTGACCGCAAGGAGAGGTTCGCCCGGTTCGATCGTCTTGATCGCCTTGCGCTCACCCTTTTCCGTGATCTCGGCTATCTTCCTGAATGCGCCCTCAGGCACCGCATCGGCGGGCCAAGGCACTTCCTTCAGGTTCTCCGCAGTGAGTTGCTCGCCGAAGCGGACCTGCGCGGCTGCGACGACGACACTCGCCATTTCCACGGTCGACTTCGTGCTCTCGATCTCGTTGAGGCGCGCCTGCGCCTGGCTGTCCAGCCAGGAATTCCCGGCAAAATAGGAGACCGCGCCAAATGCGACGGCCAATCCTGCCATGATGAAGACCTTGGTATTCAAAAGCCCTGATCCCTGTCCAGTTTTTCTGGTTATTGAGATCAGGCTAACGCGGATACCTTAAGTTTCTTCGTAACTCGCGCGGCAATTAGGCTTAAAACTGTCGAAAAATGAACATGTTAGAGTTAGCGAAAGATGAATCGAGCGGCTTGGTAAACAGGGTGTTTCAGTTTCAGCGCGCCGGAAAGCGGCTGTCCAGCCAATCGGCAAAGTCCGTCATCACCACGGCGCGGTTCACCTCATTGAGGCTTTCGTGCCTTGTCTTTGGATAGACTGTTGCCGAGACATCCGTTACGCCGGCGGCCTTCAGCCGGTCGGCAAGGCGAAGCATGGCCTGACCCTTGAGGCTTGACGGATCCATCGCACCGGCGACGATGTTGACGGGCAGGGACTTCGCAATGCGCGCGATCCGGGCGTCGTCTGCAGAAGCGCGAATACTGGCGATTACATCGAGCCACAAACCGACTGAAACCGGAAAGCCGCAAAGCGGATCGGCGACGTATTTGTCCACCTCCGCGTTGTCGCGCGAAAGCCAGTCGAAGGCCGTGCGGTTCGGCGCGAACTGCTTGTTCCAGGCTTCGAAGGTCGCCTTCACCGCGAAGTTGCTCGGGACGTCCGACCCCTTGAAGAGCCGCTCCGTCTTGAGGACGGCGACCAGCACATTGAGCAGGAAGGGTGTGTCGAAGCTGGTGTTCCAGAACGCCGCGGCATCGCTCATGCCGGGATTTTCATGCGCGTGATGAAGCGCGATGATCGCGCCCATCGAATGACCGAAAAGCACCAGCGGGGTTCCCGGCGAGCGAGAACGGGCAAGCGCGATAACCGCACTTGCATCGTCCAGTACCTTGGCCATGCCATCGCTGGCCGCAAATACGCCGAGCGGCGCGTCGGGAGCCGTGGTATGGCCGTGGCCGCGATGGTCATGGGCAATGGTCGCATAGCTTCGCGACGCCAGGAATTCGGCGAAGCGCGCATAGCGGGCCGAATGCTCCGCCATGCCGTGATTGATCTGCACGATCGCCCGGGGGGACGTGGCTGGAGTCAGCCAATGGAAATTGAGGAGCGCGCCTGTCGGGCTTTGCGCTATTTCCGGCGACCAGCCTGGCATCGTCATACGCCGGCCATGGCGATCTGGTCGTCGATCTCGCGCGCTGAAAAGCCCAGCGCCTTGCCGATCTCATGCACTTTGCCAAGTTCCTTGCTGGACTGGGAGAGATCGCTCATCATCACGAGATAGCAACCCTTTACCATCATTTGACGCATGGCCGGCGATAGGCGTTCGCGCTCGGCAGCGAGGCGCGTTGCCACTGCCGGGCCCTTGAGTTCAGCTACTGTCTTGGCGATCTCGTCATCGGGCATGGCGCTGCCGGTGAGGCGCTCGCATATGCGTGAAACAGTCGCCAGTTCATCACGGGAAATCGCACCGTCGGCTGCGGCGACTGCGCCCAGGCACTGTATCAGCAGCCGCACCTGCCACTCCTCGTGCCGCGCCCTTGCCACCGGCGTGACAGCGGCCGGTTTGGCGCTGAAAAGACCGGAAGCTCCGAACATCAGTACGATCGCGCCGACGATCACGCCGGCAAAGGAGAGCGCGGCGATGACCGGCGCTTGCGAACCATAGCCCAGATACAGCCCGATTGCGCCAGCCGCCACCAGCACAAGGCCCGCCAAGGTCAACAAGGCTGCGCGCATGAATCACCCCGGTTTCCAGCAGGCGGAATGAAGCCCCAATGCGGGATGAAAGTCCAGCGTGCGCGAACGCGACTGCCACAAAGACCGGCAGATCGGCAAATCAACTGCGACGAAAATAAGCACTTGGTTGCAAAGGTCACCATTTAGGCAGTTTTCGCTTGCGCTCGTTCGGAAGCCAATGTTGAACTTGTGCACGCAACCGGTTCCTGTGGGAGACATAGATGATTTCAAGACGGATTTTTACTGCGGCGGCAATCTCGCTGGGGCTGGCCGGCGCGACGATAGCCTTGCCCGCGCAGGCGCAAACCCCGATCAAGTTCACGCTGGACTGGAAGTTCGAGGGGCCGGCCGCGCCGTTCCTGCTGGCGATCGACAAAGGCTACTTCAAGGAAGAGGGCCTCGATGTAACCATCGACACCGGCGCCGGTTCACGCGAGTCCATTCCGCGCGTCGCCACGGGCGCATACCAGATGGGCTTCGGCGATATCAACGCGCTGGCCAAGTTCCTCGACGACGATCCGGCGCAGAAGGTGCGCGCCGTCATGATCGCCTATGACATTCCGCCCTTTGCCGTGATCGGTCGCAAGAGCCTTGGCATCACCGAGGATCCGAAGTCGCTGGAGGGCAAGAAGCTTGGCGCGCCGCCACCGGACGCGGCCTTCGGCCAATGGCCGGCCTTCAAGGCCGCGGCGGGGATCGACGATTCCAAGATCGTCATCGAAAATGTCGGCTTCCCGGTTCGCGAACCCATGCTGGCGCAGGGCGCGGTGGACGCGATCTTCGGCTTCTCGTTTTCGTCCGTGCTGAACCTCAAGGCGCAGGGCATTGCCGAGGATGAAATCGTCACCATCCTGATGGCGGAGAACGGCCTTGAACTCTATGGCAACACGGTACTGGTCAACACGGACTTCGCCGCCGCCAATCCCGATGCCGTCAAAGGCTTCCTGCGGGCGCTTGCCAAGGGCTTCAAGGCAGCGGTCGCCGACCCCGCTGCAGGCGTCGATTCCGTGATTGCCCGTAACGAGATCCTCAAGAAGGAGATCGAGATCGAGCGTCTCAACATGGCGATCAGCCAGAACATCAAGACGCCCTGGGTCGACGCGAATGGCCTGGGCGGCGTCGATCCGGCACGCCTTGCCAAGAGCCTTGAACAGCTCAAGACATCC
>JBGSJA010000339.1:0-6039 GCA_041742235.1 Salaquimonas sp.
CTCCGCCTTTTCATTTTCATGCCTGCCAAATCAGCTCTGGGCGAAGGGCAGGGCCACGAAGTTCTGGCCATCCTTGCGCTGGACCAGCAAGAGGACGGACTTGCGGCCTTCCTTCTTGGCCTTGGCGATCGCGTCGCGCGCGCCAATCGCCGATGTTACCGGCTCCTGGTTCACGGAAACGACGATGTCGCCTTCGGTGATGCCGCGTTCTGCGGCAGCGCCTTCGCTGACTTCGCTGACGATGGCTCCGGCCGCATCGGCATCGAGGCCGAGGCTTTCGCGCATTTCATCGGTGAGGTCCGTGAGCTTGATGCCCATGTCCGCAAGGTCAACCGAACCATCCGCGGTGGACGGCGCGTCGCCGGTTTGAGCTGAAGCGACCTGCTGGTCCTTCATGTTGCCGACCGTTACGTCGAGCACGACTTCCTTGCCCTGACGCCAGACGGTGAGTTTCTCCTTCGTTCCCGGCTTCACATCGGCAACGACGCGGGCGAGGGTCTTGGGGCTGTCGATTTGCGTCGAGCCGAACTTCATCACGATGTCGCCCGACTTGACGCCTGCCTTCCCGGCCGGGGTCGTTTCATCGACCATCGCCACAATCGCGCCTTCCGCTTCGGCCAGGCCAACGGCTTCGGCCACGTCCTTGGTTACCGGCTGTATCTGCACGCCGATATAGCCGCGCTCGATCGAGCCGTCCTCGATCAGGCGGGCGACGATCTGCTGCGCCTGGTCCGACGGAATCGCGAACGCCACGCCGACATTGCCGCCATTGGGCGAATAGATCGCGGTGTTGACGCCGATGACCTTGCCATCGACCGAGAAGAGCGGTCCGCCGGAATTGCCGCGGTTGATCGGCGCATCGACCTGCAGGAAGTCGTCATACGGGCCGCTGCGCAAGTCGCGGCCGCGCGCCGAGACGATGCCGGAGGTTACCGTGGTGCCGATGCCGAAAGGATTGCCGATGGCAAGAACCGGATCGCCCGGTTCGATGTTCTGCGATACGCCCCAGCTGAGCGAGGGCAGGTCGCGCCCAGCATCAACCTTGATGACCGCAAGATCGGTCTTCGGGTCGGTGCCCACCAATGTTGCCTTGAGCTCGGTCTCGTCGTCGAGAATGACCGTGATTTCGCTCGCTCCGTCGATGACGTGGTTGTTGGTGACGATCGTGCCGTTGCCATCAACGATGAAGCCCGAGCCAAGGCCGCTGGTGCGCGGCATGCCCTGCGGGCCGCGCGGACGATCCGGCCTTCCCTGCATACCCGGTCCGCCTTCCTCGAAGAAACGCTTGAAGAAGTCACCGAACGGGGTGTCTTCGCCTCCGAAACGGCGCTGCAGGTCGTTCATGGAGAATTGCTGGTTTTCGCTCTTGCCGCTCACCTTGATGGTAACGACCGCGGGGCGGTTGGCATTAACGATGGGCGCATAGGAGACCGCGCCGTTCTGGACGATCTTCGGAGCCGATTCCGGCACCGGCTTGGCAAATGCGAACGGATCTTGCGCGAGGCTGCCATACGCCAGCGGCGCGGCGACGAGCGCTGCCGATGCAAGCGCAGCGATTCGCATGCGCCTTGTGATCGTGGTTTTTTGCATGTGTTCTTCTCCTTGGGTTTCTCAAATTGCCGGCCCGATCTGCCGTGGCCAGCAATTGGCGTGAGGCTGGACGCCTGCGTTCGACGGTTTGCAATGTGGTGACAATTGTGGCGGCATTCACGCGGAAAAGCGTACCTTACGAAGATTTAATGCTGTTATTACAAAGATTTAATCTGTAAAGCCGCGCCTGCTTGCAAGCCGGGCGAAACATGGCGAAACACAAATTCAAGGGATCTTAAGGGCATCAAGTGTATGTTGTTGCAGTGCCTTTCGTCCAGACTCGGGGCGGCGGACACTTGCAGGACAGATACCCGCCTGAACGCGGGAACAAGGCAATTGGGGATGAACGAAGTTCTCGTTTTTGACGTCGATGGCACGCTGACGCCGCCTCGCCAGCCCATGGACGAGGCGATGGCGCGCGAATTGCGGCGAATCATCAACGCACGGCAGGTCTATTTTGTCACGGGAAGCGACCGCGCCAAGATCGAGGCGCAGACGCCCCGCGACATCCTCGATAACGCTGCCGGCGTATTCTGCTGCCTCGGCAATGAATTGTGGCGGGGTCGCCGTCTCGTCATGGAGATGCGGCATGTTTTCCCGGCCGAACTTGTTGATTTCGCGACCGGGCTTTTGGAAAGCTCGGACTATCCGGTCCGCACCGGGCGGCATGTGGAAGAGCGCACCGGCTCGCTGAACATCTCGGTCGTCGGCCGCAACGCGAACCTGTTGCAGCGCCGCGATTATGTGCGCCATGACCAGGCGGCAGCGGAGAGAGACCGTTTGATGGCAGAAATCGAGGCGCGGTTTCCGCAATATGAATGCAATCGCGGCGGCCAGATCTCCATCGACATCGCGCCGCGCGGCTGGAACAAGGCCCGTGTCTACAAGGAAGTTCGCGCCCGCGCGCCGGATGCGGCCGTGCATTTCTTTGGCGACACGATAAGCGAGGGCGGCAATGATTTGCCGTTGGCGCAAGCGCTCATCGCCGACGGTCCGCAGCATGTGGTCAATGCGGTCAGGGACTGGCGCGAGACGCTTTCTGTCCTGAAGGCGCATTACGGCTCCACCGGGCAGGCGAGCGAAGTCGCCTGATCAGTTTTCCATCACCAGCGTCAGCCATCCATCACGGTGGTGGGCCTTTACGAGGTGCAGGCCCTGCGCGCGGTAGGCTGCAACGATTCGCGCCTGCTGGTGCGGCAGCAGCCCGGACAGTATCACCGTCGCCCGTCGTGAAAGGTGGCGGGCCAGATCGCGGGAGAGCATTTCCAGCGGCCGGGCCAGAATGTTCGCCAGCACGAGGTCGAACGGGCCCCGCGCCTTGAACCGGTGGTGGCCGAACCCCGGCGCGGCGATGCACTCAACCTGCGCGGCGACGCCGTTGATCCGCATGTTTTGCCGTGCGACCTCGACGGCGACCGGGTCGATGTCGCTGGCCAGCACCGTCAATGGCAGTGATTTCGCCGCCGCGATCGCAAGAACGCCGCTGCCGGTTCCGAGATCGAGTGCATTGAAGTAGCGGCGGCGCTTCGGGCACTCGCCCAGCATGTCGAGGCATCCCGCCGTGGTGCCGTGATGTCCGGTTCCGAATGCAAGGCCGGCATCTATCAGGATTGCGCGTTGCCAGGGACGGGGAACATGCCGGTCGTGGCTGCCATGCACGATGAACCGGCCGGAACGCACCGGCGTCAGTTCGGCAAGGGTCGCCGCCACCCAATCGATATCCTGCAGCGTTTCGTGTCCGATGCCGGCGGGAAGGTTTTCCCGTGCCAGCACATCGATCATGCGCTGCTCGAATAGATACGCTTCGCCGGCCGGGACATAGACCGAAACGCTCCACAGCCCGGCGTCCTCGTCGATCTCGAACGAGGCGACCGGCACGGCGTCGGCCTCGAATTCGGCTTCCAGAAGGCGGGCGATGCGCCCCGCCTTGCTGCCGGTCGTGGTGATGAAAAGGCGTGTCTGCGGCATCGGTCAGTCCGCTGTTGCCGGCTTCCAACCGGTCAGGCTTGTCCTTGATCCGGTGTGAGAAAGCCACAGAATCGTGCGAGTAACGCGGCGCATGGCGGGAACCCCCTGTTGAAGCGGCTTTAGCATGCCTTCCGGCCGCCGCACAAACGGCTTGCATTGGCCACGCCGGTGTTGAATATCGCGCCCGTTGAACGCGGCCGTTGCAGGGAGGCGGGCATGAAGAGCGCAGCGCGCTGGGATGCCGATTTCAGGGCGGGAAGACTGGATTTCCTGCACCGGCCGGGCGAGCAGAAACGCCTTTGCGAGATCGCCGCCATGATTGTTCGCGCCGCGCGCCAGCACGGGCCGGTGGAAGTGGTCGACCTCGGTTCCGGGGAAGGGCTGCTGTTGCGGCAACTCGATCCGGCGCTCGTCAAGCGCTATGTCGCGGTGGACATTTCCGGCGTGGCGCTCAAGACCATCCGTGAGGGCAGGGTGCCCGTTGCGCGCGTCCGGGCCAGCGTCGCGACCTGGGACGGCCGTCCCGAACCGGTCGCGCCGCGCGTCATCGTCGCATCCGAAGTGCTGTATTACGATCCGCAAGGCGTTACCCATTTGCGCAAGGCGGCGTCCGCCATGCCGCGCACGGTTGAGGTGATTGTCTCGTGCGTCAGCGGCCGGCCCGACAAGCCGAAGTGGACGTCCTCCTCGCAGCGCCTGTGGCTCGACATGCGCCTGACCGGCTGGCGGCGGATCGAGGCCGTCACCCCCCGCGACGAGCGCGCCGGCCTTGCCTGGGACATCGCGCGGTACAGCCTTTGACGCCCCCCGATCCGCAAGACCGGTTTCTCGATCCCGCGCCGCGGATCCATTCGACCGCGCAGACCAAGGGCTGCAAGCTCGGCCGCTACAGCGCTGTTGGCGAGCGCACGGTTCTGCGCGATGTGACGATGGGCGCGTTCTCCTATTTCGAGCGGCACGCCGAGGCGATCTATGCCGATATTGGCAAGTTCTGCTCGATCGCCGCGAACACGCGCATCAATGCGCTTGAGCATCCGGTCGAGCGCGTCACCAGCCACAAGATGAGCTACCGGCCGAACGAATATTTCCGCCACCAAGGCATCGACCAGGAATTCCGCGCACGCCGGGCGGGCAAACGGGTGACCATCGGGCACGATGTGTGGATCGGCCATGGCGCGGTGGTGATGCCGGGCGTCACCATCGGCACGGGCGCGGTGATTGGGGCAAATGCCGTCGTCACCCGCGAAGTGCCGGCCTACATGATCTTTGCCGGCGTTCCCGCCCGCCCGCTGCGGCGGCGCTTCCCGCAGGAGATCGGCGACGCGCTCATGCAACTCGCCTTCTGGGACTGGGACGAGGGGAAAATCTTCGACGCAATACCCGACATCCAGAGCCTTTCGGCCGAGGACTTCCTGCGCAAATGGGGACAGTCCGGCTAACCCTTCTTCACGAATTCCGTGCGCAGGACGAGGCCCTTGATCTCCTTCGAGCGGACCTCGATCAGGTCCGGATCGTCGGTCAAATGGATGCCCTTGAAGGTGCTGCCGCGCTTGACGACGGAAGACGAGCCCTTGACCTTCAGATCCTTGATCACCGAAACGGTATCGCCCTCGGCCAGCAGGGTTCCGTTTGCGTCGCGCACTTCCATGGGCAGGGTTCCTTGTTGTTGCCGCCGCAATAGCCGATGGCGCGGGGAAGGGGAAGGTGTCCGCGCAGCAGACGGGTGGGGTTTCTTGCCCTCGCCATTCGATCGCTCAAGCTCGCACCTCAAGATGAGGGCTTCAACGACCCACGAACCCCGAACTACGCCTTCCCACCCCCCTCCACAAAACTGTCCAGCACCCGTTTCTGCCCGGCCTTGTCGAAGTCGATGGTCAGCTTGTTGCCGTCGATGGCGGCGATGACGCCGTAGCCGAATTTGATGTGGAACACGCGGTCGCCCGCGTTGAAGGCCGATTGCTGCTTGGCGATCGAGGAGGCGACGAGTTCGCCCTCGATGGTGCGGGCCTTGGTCTGCGGGCCTGAGCGGGTGCCCCAGTTCTGCTTCGCTGCTTCCGGGTTGCGGGTCTGGGCGCGCTGCCAGCCGGGCGATGAATAGGTGCTCTTGAACGGGTCGGACGTGTCGAAGCGGCTGGAGCCATAGGCCCCGCCCGCGCGCGCCGAGCCATAGCCGCCATAGGACGAGCCGGTTTCCAGCACCTCGACATGCTGGGGCGGAAGTTCTTCGAGGAAGCGCGAGGGGATCGACGATTGCCACATGCCGTGGATGCGCCGGTTCGAGGTGAACCAGATGTAGAGGCGTTCGCGTGCTCTCGTAATCCCGACATAGGCGAGGCGGCGCTCTTCCTCCAGGCCCGAGCGGCCGCCCTCGTCGAGCGCGCGCTGGTGGGGAAACAGCCCTTCCTCCCAGCCGGGCAGGAAGACGGTCTCGAATTCCAGCCCCTTGGCCGAGTGCAGCGTCATCAGCGACACGGCGTCGAG
>JBGSJA010000340.1:0-4665 GCA_041742235.1 Salaquimonas sp.
CATCGAGGACTGGCGCGCACGGCGCACGGCAAGCGTTGCCGAATCCCCGTCGGGCGAAGGCTGACCGTGCCCCTGAAGCCGGGCGACACCATCGGCATTCTTGGCGGCGGACAGCTCGGCCGCATGCTCGCCATGGCCGCCGCCCGTCTGGGCTTTCGCACGGTGGTTCTCGATTCCGATCCGCAAGCCCCCGCCGCGCAAGTTGCCAACCGGCACATCGCGGCCGGTTATGCCGATGAAGCGGCGCTCGCCGGTTTGGCTGCAGATTGCGATGTCATCACCTATGAATTCGAGAACATTCCGGTCGAAACGGCATCGTTTCTTGCCCGTCTGAAGCCGGTCCATCCGCCGGTCGCGGCACTTGAATCAAGCCAGGACCGGCTGGCGGAAAAGCGTTTCATCTCGCGCCTCGGCATAGCGACGGCGCCGTTCTTCGATGTCGCGAGCCTTGCGGACCTCGAAACAGCCATTGCGCAATCCGGCGGCGCGGGCATCTTGAAAACCCGCCGCATGGGCTATGACGGCAAGGGCCAATATCTGATCGAAACGCCTGCCGCCGCACGCGAGGCGTGGCAGGCAATCGGTCGTGGAGGCGTCATCCTCGAGGGCGTCGTCCGGTTCGACATGGAGATTTCGGTGGTTGCCGCGCGCGGCGCAGACGGATCGTTCCGTGCTTATGAGCCCGCCATGAACCATCATTCGGGCGGCATATTGCGTATTTCCACGGTTCCCGCGCCCCTTCCAGGCGAAGTGCTGGCCGCAGCGGTGGCGATGGCTGAGCGGATCGCAGCGGCGCTTGGCTATGTCGGCGTCATCGGCGTCGAGTTTTTCGTGACGCCCGGCCATGGCCTGGTCGTGAACGAGATCGCGCCGCGCGTGCACAACTCCGGCCATTGGACCGAGGCCGCATGCGCCATTTCGCAGTTCGAGCAGCATGTCCGCGCCGTTGCGGGCTTGCCGCTGGGTGAAACCACGCGGCACAGCGACTGCGAAATGGAAAACCTGATCGGCGCAGATATCGAAAAGGTTCCTGCAATCCTCGCCGAAGGCAACGCCGTGCTTCATCTTTACGGCAAGGCGCAGGCCCGCCCGGGCCGCAAGATGGGCCATGTGACCAGGATAACAACTGCGGAAGTAAAGCCGTGACGGAAACAACAGCCCGGCAGTGGACATCGGGTACTGATTCTGCTAGATCAAAAACACAGTCAGCGGCTGGCGCCGCGGGCGTGATATTGGTTTGCCGCCCTCAAGTTCACTTGCAATGGATGGTCGACCGGTCTCAAGCCTGACCGCTTGCAGCGCAATTCCACCGGAATTTCGCCACCCGCGCACCAGAAAAAGCCGCCATGCCTCGCGTTAGCAAGACCTATGGTCATTGCGCGCGGCAGACAACGAAACGATGATCGACAAAGGAACGGATCAAACGTGCAGGTACTCGTACGCGACAACAATGTTGACCAGGCGCTTCGCGCGCTGAAAAAGAAACTGCAGCGCGAAGGCGTGTTCCGCGAAATGAAGCTGCGGAACTTCTACGAGAAGCCGTCCGAGAAGCGGGCGCGTGAAAAGGCCGAGGCAGTTCGCCGCGCGCGCAAGCTGGCCCGCAAGCGCCTCCAGCGCGAAGGCCTCGTGCCCGTAAAGCCGCGCGTCGCGAAGTAATTTTCGCCCGGCCTCGCCAACCGCGAGCGCCGCGTTTTCGCCCATTTTCTGGTGTGTTTCCGGGCGGGGGTGGCATGGCCATCTCCCGCCTGTTCGCTTTTCGGGCGATTTGGCCGACGGTGAAGCCCGAACTCACGACAATGGTCGCCCGCCACGCCTGGACAACCCTTGATGCAACGATCGAAAATCGCCCGGATATTTGCTGCAGCCTCCCTGCTGGCACTTTCCGCGTGCAACAGCGTTTCGATCGAGGACGCCGTCCAGGTCGACAAGGCGCAGGGCAATGAAGCCAACATCGCCTCTCTGACGGCAGTCGTCGAGCGCAACCCGAATTCGGCCGAAGCCTACAATGTCCGCGGTACAGCCTACGGCCTGGCGCAGCGCCAACGCGAAGCAATCGCGGACTTCACGAAGGCGATCGAGCTCAACCCGCGCTTCTACAAGGCCTATGCCAACCGGGCGCTGGTCTACCGCTCGATCAACGAGCAGGAAGCAGCGGTGAAGGACTACAGCCGCGCGCTGCAGATCAACCCGCAATATGACGAGGCCTATATCGGCCGGGGCAATGTCTACCGGATCGCCGGGCAGGACGACCGCGCCTATCGCGATTTCGAGCGCGCCATCCAGATCGGCACCACCAATCCGCGCGCATTCCATGCCCGGGGCGTGATCCTGCAAAAACGCGGCCAGCACAACCAGGCGATCGAGGATTTCTCCACCGCCATTTCACTGGAGCCCGGCGCAGCGGAGCCCTACAACAGCCGCGGCGTTTCCTACCTTGCCTCGGGCGATCTGGCCAACGCGCTGGAAGACGTCAACCGCGCCCTTTTGATCAATGACCGTTATGCTGAAGCCTGGGCCAACCAGGGGTTGGTCTACGAACAAAAGGGCGACAAGGCCCGCGCCTTCAAGGCGTATGCGCGCGCCTACCAACTCGACAACAAGTTGGATATCGCTCGCGAGGGAATGAATCGCACGCGGGGATGAGACCATCCTTGAGGTAACGCCGCATGCATCCGTCATCCTCGGGCCTGTGCGAGGATCGGCGGCAATGCCACCCGAACAGCCTTGCGACAGCCTGTGATTTAACAGTCCCGCCCCACCCGTCGCTGGGCCCCATCGTGACACACTGGCGGAACCCCTTGCGGGCGGCCCTCATCCTGACGTGCGAGCGGAGCGAGCCTCGAAGGACGAGGGCCAAGCATTGTGTCGCGGAGGGCGCAGCGGACAGAGAGGAATTTTCAATCCAGCGATTTGACGATGTTCTCGACCATCTTCTTGGCGTCGGCGAACAGCATCATCGTGTTCGGCTTGTAGAACAGCGTGTTGTCGATGCCTGCATAGCCCGAGGCAAGCGAGCGCTTGACGAAGAGGCAGGTCGCGGCCTTGTCGACATCGAGGATCGGCATGCCATAGATCGGCGAGGACTTGTCGTCGCGTGCCGACGGGTTGGTCACGTCGTTCGCGCCGATGACGAAGGCGACGTCGGCTTGCGCGAATTCCGAGTTGATGTCCTCGAGCTCGAACACTTCGTCATAGGGAACATTGGCTTCGGCCAGCAACACGTTCATGTGGCCCGGCATGCGGCCTGCAACCGGGTGGATCGCGTATTTCACCTCGACGCCGTGGTGCTTGAGCTTGTCGGCCATTTCGCGAAGCGCGTGCTGGGCTTGCGCCACCGCCATGCCATAGCCCGGCACGATGATGACCTTGGAGGCGTTCTTCATCAGGAACGCTGCGTCTTCCGCTGAACCCTGCTTGACGGTGCGGTCGATGCCGTCATCGCCGCTCGCGGCAACCGCCTCGCCGCCGAAGCCGCCAAGGATCACCGAGATGAAGGAACGGTTCATGCCCTTGCACATGATGTACGACAGGATCGCGCCCGAAGATCCCACCAGCGCGCCGGTGATGATGAGCGCGAGGTTGCCCAGCGTGAAGCCGATACCCGCCGCCGCCCAGCCGGAATAGGAGTTGAGCATCGACACCACGACCGGCATGTCCGCGCCGCCGATCGGTATGATGATCAGTACGCCGAGCACCAGCGACACGAGGGTGATGAGCCAGAACAGCGTGTGGCTACCGGTCGCGAAGAACATTGCAATGAGCACCACCAGCAGGATGCCAAGGCCGGCATTGATGGCATGGCGCATCGGCAGCATGATCGGCTTGCCGGACATGCGCCCGTCGAGCTTCAGGAAGGCGATGATCGAGCCGGTGAAGGTGATCGCGCCGATGGCGACGCCGAGCGACATCTCGATCAGGCTGGGGCCGTGGATTTCTTCCGCCGTGCCGATGCCGAATGATTCGGGCGCGTAGAGCGCTGCTGCCGCGACCATCACCGCCGCGAGGCCGACAAGGCTGTGGAAGGCCGCGACAAGCTGCGGCATGGCGGTCATCGGGATCCGCCGTGCGATATAGGCGCCCGCTCCGCCGCCGATGGCAAGCCCGATGACGATGAGGCCGATCGCCCCGAAGGACGGCGCAGCCCAAACCAGTGTTGTCACCATGGCGATGGCCATGCCGGTCATGCCAAAGAAGTTGCCCTGCCGCGAGGTTTCAGGATGCGACAGTCCGCGCAGCGCCAGGATGAAGAGGACGCCCGAAGCGAGGTAGAGGAGTGCGGTTATGTTCTGCATGGCCCCCGCCTATCGCTGCTTTTTCTTGTACATCGCCAGCATTCGTTGGGTGACCAGGAAGCCGCCGAAAATGTTTACCGAGGCCAGCACCAGCGCGATGAAGCCGAATGCCGTCGCCATGCCGCTCGCCGCGGAGATGCCCACCGCCAGAAGCGCGCCGACCACGATCACGGACGAAATCGCATTGGTGACCGACATCAGCGGCGTGTGCAGCGCCGGCGTCACCGACCACACGACGTAGTAGCCGACGAAGATCGCGAGCACGAATGCCGCGAACTGGAAGACGAACGGGTCAATCGCCCCGCCGCTTACGCCGTGGGCCGCCGCGCCCAGCGCTTCCGCCCCGCCCTGCTGCGAAGCGGCTTCAAGCGCC
>JBGSJA010000341.1:0-13123 GCA_041742235.1 Salaquimonas sp.
GGAAGCGTCAGGATCGGAGCGCCGCCCGCGTCAAGCAACGCCACCCGCACAAGTTCCGGGCGCAGCCGCATGATCTGTTCGATCTGCACCGAAGCCGACACCAACGGCTCGCCCATGCGGACGTCCGCGGCAAGGCGCACAAGCACATCCTCGGTCGAACGGATGGCGAACCGTAGCGCCTGCTCCACCCACAGCGCGTCGGTGATCATGCCGACCCGCCTCTCCTCCTTGGCGGCACGGTCGGCGAAGAACATTGCCGCGGCCAGCAGGGCAAGCAGCATGAGGATCGCAGCAAGGCCGAATGCCGCTGCGGCCGGCCCTTGCCTGTCGCGCCCGTACCGGGTCGCCAAAGCCCGCTCCAGCCCCGCAGGCCGGATATGCCGCGCCAATTGCTGCAACACCGTGTTCCCTCCCGCGCAAACACGATACACTAGCTGCGCTGGCCGCGTGGCAAATTGTGGAAACCCACAATAGCGTCGGGCGAGCGAGGGAATAAGATCGCGTAGTTAAAACTTTTCTCTGGGAGGAAAACGTGAGGAAACTACTTGCTGCAGCAGCCGTCGTGCTGCTGGCCGGCACGACTGGTTCGTGGGCGGCCGACATCGTCATCAAGTTCAGCCACGTGGTCGCGCCTGCGACCCCGAAGGGCAAGGGCGCCGACAAGTTCAAGGAACTTGCCGAGAAGTACACAAACGGCAAGGTGGCCGTCGAGGTGTATCCGTCCAGCCAGCTCTACAAGGACAAGGAAGAGATGGAGGCCCTGCAGCTGGGCGCCGTCCAGATGCTCGCGCCTTCCCTCGCCAAGTTCGGCCCCCTCGGCGCAAAGGAATTCGAAGCTTTCGACCTGCCGTTCCTGTTTGCCGACAAGGCAGCGCTGGAGCGGGTTACCAAGGGCGACATCGGCAAGGAGCTTTTCGCCAAGCTCGAGGACAAGGGCATCAAGGGCCTTGCCTATTGGGACAACGGCTTCAAGATCATGAGCGCCAACACGCCGCTCAAGACGCCGGACAATTTTCTTGGCCTGAAGATGCGCATCCAGTCTTCCAAGGTCATCGAGGCGCAGATGAACGCGCTCGGCGCGGTTCCGCAGGTCATGGCCTTCTCAGAAGTGTACCAGGCCCTGCAGACGGGCGTCGTCGACGGCACCGAGAACCCGCCGTCGAACATGTACACCCAGAAGATGCATGAAGTGCAGAAACACGCCACCCTCTCAAACCATGGCTATCTTGGCTATGCGGTGATCGTGAACAAGAAATTCTGGGACGAACTGCCGGCTGATGTTCGCGGGCAGCTCGAACAGGCAATGGCCGAGGCGACCGACTATGCCAATTCCATTGCGCAAGAAGAAAACGACAAGGCCGTCGCCGCAATGAAGGCGGCCGGCACGACGGAATTCTACGAACTCACCCCGGAAGAGCGCACCTTGTGGATCGAAGCGCTCAAGCCCGTCTATGAGGAATCGTCGGGCCGCGTGGGAGCAGACCTCATCGCGACCATCCAGAAGGCCGCAGCCGGACAGTGACCGGTCCGGCCTGAATTCGGACCCCGCAAAGAGCGGGGTCCGGTTTTTCCTGGGGAGGAAAACGCCATGCTGCGCTGGCTCGACCGGCTGGAGGAAGTGCTGATCGCAACGCTGATCGCACTTGCCACGGCGATCATTTTCGTTGCCGTCATTCACCGGTATTCGCTTTCGGGCATTGCCGGCATCCTCAACTGGGCCCGCGCCAATGACATGCCCTGGCTTTTCGATGCAGCAAGGCAGGCTTTCAACGCCGTTCGTTCCATCAAGCTGACCTGGGCGCAGGAACTGACAATCTACATGTTCATCTGGATGGCCAAGTTCGGTGCGGCCTATGGCGTGCGCACGGGCATCCATGTCGGCGTCGATGTGCTGGTCAACGCCTTGCAGCCGAAGCAGCGAAATTTCTTCGTCATGTTCGGCCTGCTCGCGGGCGCGCTTTTCACGGTGATCGTCGGAACGCTCGGCGCCTATTTCGTCTGGGAACTCTATCACACTGACCAGGTGTCCCCCGACCTCGAATGGCCGATGTGGATCGTCTACCTCGCCATGCCGCTTGGTTCATACCTCATGTGCTTCCGCTTTCTGCAGGTAGCCTATTCTTTCAGCCGGACAGGCGAACTTCCCCAGCATGACCACGGCCATGTCGAAGGCCTGGAGGAACAGGCATGACCGCGTTCGTCATCTTCACCTTGCTGACGGCGTTGATGCTGACCGGAATGCCGGTCTCGATTGCGCTCGGCCTTACCGTTCTCACCTTCCTGTTCGGCTTTACCACGGTGCCGCTTGAATCGGTCGCGCTCAAGCTCTTCACCGGCATCGAGAAGTTCGAGATCATGGCGATCCCGTTCTTCATCCTGGCCGGGAATTTCCTGACGCATGGGGGCGTGGCGCGGCGCATGATCGACTTCGCGACGTCGATGGTCGGACATTGGCATGGCGGTATCGCCCTTGCAGCCGTGGTGGCTTGCGCGCTGTTTGCCGCCGTCTCCGGATCATCGCCTGCCACCGTCGCCGCGATCGGCTCGATCATCCTTCCGGCGATGGTCCGGCAGGGCTTTCCCAAGGGCTTCGGCGCAGGCATCATCTCCACGTCCGGCGCGCTCGGCATCCTGATACCGCCTTCCATCGTCATGGTGATGTACGCCGTGGCGACGTCGGGTGCGACTTACACCGGACCGAACGGAGAAATCGTCACATCGGCTTCCGTCGGCGACCTCTTCATGGCCGGCGTCATTCCCGGGCTGGTCCTTGCCGCAATGCTGGGCTCAACGACGATGTTCATCGCGTGGCGCAAGGGATATCCGCGCCTCGATCCCGCCGGCTGGTCCGAACGCTGGCGCGCGTTCAGCCGCTCGTTCTGGGGGCTGGCTCTGATCGTCGTGGTAATCGGTGGCATCTATTCGGGCGCATTCACGCCGACCGAAGCAGCGGCCATGAGCGCCGTCTACGCATTCGTCATCGCGGTATTCGTATACAAGGATCTCGGCTGGCGCGACGTGCCGAAGGTGCTGCTGCAATCGGCCAACATGAGCGCGATGTTGCTCTACATCATCACCAACGCGGTTCTGTTCTCGTTCCTCATGACGCATGAAGGCATTCCGCAGGCGATCGCTGCCTGGATGAGCGATGCCGGGCTCGGGCGCATCGGCTTCCTTATGGCGGTCAACATCCTGCTGCTGGTCGCGGGAATGTTCATGGAGCCGTCGGCAATCATGCTGATCTTCGCGCCGATCCTCTTCCCCGTTGCCGTGGCGCTGGGTGTCGATCCGGTGCATTTCGGCATCATGTTGGTGGTCAACATGGAATGCGGCATGGTCACGCCGCCGGTGGGGCTGAACCTCTACGTCACCAGCGGCATTGCGAAGATGGGACTGACGGAAGTCACGATCTCGGCCCTGCCATGGTTCTACACCATGCTGGCCTTCCTGATGCTCGTCACCTATTGGCCGGAACTGTCGCTTTACCTGCCGCGTGCGCTCGGTATGATGTGACGCCCTGCGGCTTGCAAGGTCAAAGCACGACGACTGGCGAGCCCGGGCGCACGCGAGCAAAAAGATCGATCACATCCTGGTTGATAAGCCGGATACAGCCGGACGAAGCCTGCGTGCCGATGGATTGCCACTCCGGCGAGCCGTGGATGCGGAACAACGTGTCCCGGCCATCCTTGAAGATGTAGAGGGCGCGGGCGCCAAGCGGGTTCAACGGGCCGGGAGGCATGCCGTTCCGGTACTGTTCAAGCTCGGGCTTGCGGGCAACCATCTCTGCAGGCGGCGTCCATGATGGCCATTCCTTCTTGTACTGGATGATTGCCCTTCCCGACCAGGCAAAGCCTTCCTTGCCCACGCCTACGCCATAGCGGATCGCCTCGCCATCGGGCAGCACGAGATAGAGATACCGGTTGGCGGTATCGACCACGATAGTGCCCTGCGCTTCGCCCGTGGGGTCCGGCACGATGCGGCGCACGAAACGCTGGTCCATGTCCTTGTGGGGAACGGCGGGCAGCGAAAAGCCGCCGTCGGTCAAGGCGGCATACATGTCGCTGGAGCGCGTGATGCCCGGATCAATGCCGATGCTGGGAACAGGGCCTGTGCGCGATGAATGCCGGGTTATCGAACCGGTCGCTACCGGATCGGTATTGTAAACCCCGGCAAAACGATCACTGACGCAGGCCGCAAGCCCGCAAGCGAGCACTATGGCTGCCGTGGCCGCGCGACCCGTTGCGAACACGCGCACGGATCAGGCGCGCAACCGGCGAAGACCGGAAAGACCGCGCTTTGCCGCGCCTGCCTTTTTCTTGCGCTCGTCCTGCGCCGTCCTTGCCTGCATTTCTACGATGCGCGCGTTTCGCCCGAAGGCGTCGTCAAGTTCCCTTGGCGAGCAGCATGAAGCCAGCGCCAGGCCAAGGTCGTGCAAATGGCTCTTGCCATAGCAA
This sequence comes from Salaquimonas sp., assembly GCA_041742235.1. Lineage (GTDB taxonomy): Bacteria > Pseudomonadota > Alphaproteobacteria > Rhizobiales > Rhizobiaceae > BOKV01. Next base: position 4,455 of record JBGSJA010000341.1, read on the forward strand.
AATGCTGCCATACGCGCCCTTTGCATCGCTGGAAGCTGGCACACAATCGCGGAAAGCGCCTCGAATGAAAGTGTCTTCAAAGCCACCAGTTCCCGCTCGCCGATCGGGCTGAGAGTCTCGTTCAGAGCATGCTGGTTCATGATCGCCACCTGATTTGCCGCCATGATCACAATGCCGCCGCGATGGTTAATTCCCGGTTAAGGCAGCGACCAAGACCAGCAAAGCCCAAGGAAAAAACGGGCTTCGGCCCGGCACGGTTGCAATTCGGGCGAGGCGCGTTCCACAATGCGGGGACAAGGCAAACCGGACCGGCACTTCAATGGCAAGGAAAGCAGTCCGCACCAAAGATCAGGAAGCGGTCTTCCGCACGAGCGGCCTTTCGAAGATCTATCGCAGCGGCGAGGTCGAGGTTCATGCGCTACGCGGCGTCGACTTCACCGCGTCGCGCGGCGAGTTCCTGGTGATCCTCGGGCCTTCAGGCTCGGGCAAATCGACGTTCCTGAACATCATCGGCGGTCTCGACACGGCGACGTCCGGGCAGGCCTTTTTCCTCGACCAGGAACTGACGGCAATGGACGAGGGCGCCCTGACACGCTACCGCCGCGACAATGTCGGCTTCATATTCCAGTTCTACAATCTGGTGCCCAGCCTCACCGCGCGCGAAAACGTGCAACTGGTGACGGAGATCGCCAGATCGCCCATGAAACCTGATGAAGCTTTGGAAATGGTCGGCCTCACGGAGCGCATGAACCACTTTCCGGCGCAGCTTTCCGGCGGCGAACAGCAGCGCGTGGCAATTGCGCGCGCCATCGCCAAGAGGCCGCAGGTACTGCTTTGCGACGAGCCGACCGGCGCGCTGGACAGCCAGACCGGCGTTCGCGTGCTGGAGGCGCTGACGACCGTCAATGCGGAAATCGGCACGACCACGCTTGTCATCACCCACAATGCGGCGGTGAGCGAGATCGCGCACCGCGTCATCCGCTTCGCCAATGGCGAGATCGTGTCGCAAATCGTCAACCCCGCCCGCAAGAGCGCGGCGCAGATTTCATGGTGATGCGATGCATCCGCTGACCGTTAAGCTCCTGCGCGATCTGCGGCGGCTGTGGGCGCAGGCATTGGCCATCGCGCTCGTGATGGCGGCGGGCGTCGCCACGCTGATCCTGGGCGTCGGGGCGCACAAATCGCTTTCCGACACCCGAACCGCCTATTACGAGGCCAACCGCTTTGCCGACGTCTTCGCCAATGTGACGCGGGCGCCCAAGTCGGTCACGGCATCGATCGAGGCGCTGGACGGCGTTGCCGCCGTGGAGCCGCGCATCGTGAAGATCGCACTGGCGGACGTCGGAGGCATGTCGGAGCCGGCGTCGGTGATGTTGGTCTCGCTGCCGGATGACCGCGAACCGGCGTTGAACCGGCTCTATTTGCGGCAGGGGCGCATGCCCGATCCGGGCTCGACACTAGAGGCCGTGATCAGCGAGGGCTTCGCCAAGGCGCATGGCTTGCGGCCGGGCGACAGGGTCGGCGTCCTCCTGAACGGCGCCAGCAGGCAGTTGAAGGTCAGCGGAATCGCGCTGTCGCCGGAGTTCATCTACGCCATCGGTCCTTGGGACCTGATGCCGGACGAGAGGCGGTTCGGCATCGTGTGGATGCCGGAAGCGACACTGGCGGCGGCGTACGACCTCGACGGGGCGTTCTCCAATGTGATCGTGAAGCTGATGCCGGGCTCCGCCGCGGGCGCAATCATCGATGCGATGGACACCATCCTCGAGCGATATGGCGGGCTCGGCGCATATGCCCGCAAGGACCAGACCTCGCATGCCTTTCTCGACGCGGAATTGCAGCAGTTGGAAGCCATGAGCCGCGTGCTGCCGCCGATTTTCCTGCTGGTGGCTGCGTTCCTCGTCAACATGACCCTAACCCGGCTCGTCGCGCTGGAACGCGAGCAGATCGGGCTTCTCAAGGCAATCGGCTACTCGTCCCTGTCGATCGCCTGGCATTACATCAGCTTCGTGACCCTTGTTGCGGCGATCGGCATAGGCATCGGTTTCGTGGCCGGAACCTGGCTTGGCGCAGGCATGGCGCGGCTCTACGCGACCTTTTTCAATTTCCCGTTCCTGGTCTTCAGCCGCAGCCCGGACATCTACGCGATCGCGGCCATTGTTACCGTGCTTGCGGCGGTCGCCGGCGCGATCCGTGCTGTATCGAAAGTCGCGTTCCTTCCGCCGGCGGTTGCAATGTCGCCGCCCGCGCCGGTCCAGTATCGCCGTTTGTTAGGTGGCGCGCTGGACCTGTCGCGCGTCTTTTCGCAGGCACAGGTGATGGCCGCCCGCCATTTGCTGCGATGGCCGGCGAGAACGGCCAGCAGCGTCCTTGGCATTGCCTTCGCGGTCGCCATCCTTGTCGGCTCGCTGTGGTCGTTCGGCTCCATCGACCGGATGATCGACATCACCTTCATCCGGAGCGACCGCCAGCACGCCACCATCAACTTTACCGAGGCGAAGCCCCTGCCCGCCCTCTATTCCGTCGGCAATTTGCCGGGGGTAATGAAGGCGGAGCCTTACCGGTCCGTGATGGTGAAACTGCGAAACGGGCATCGCGAGCGGCGCGTGGCGCTGACCGGCAAGCCGCCGGATGCGGAGCTTTCGCGTGTGCTCGACCTGTCGTTGCAGCCTGTCCGCTTTCCGCCATCGGGGCTGACGATCTCCTCGTCTCTGGCGGACATTTTGGGTGTGCGTATCGGCGATGTGGTCGAGGTGGAGTTGATGGAGGGAAGCCGGCGCACCCTGATGCAGGGAATCGCCGGCATCAACGAGGGTTATCTCGGTCTTACCGCCTTCATGGATCTTGAAGGGCTGAACCGGGTTCTGCGTGAAGGAGCAATGATTTCCGGCGTTCATGTGGGCATGGACGAGAACGCCATGGGCGATTTCTTCGAGGCGGCGAAATCGACGCCGGCCGCCAATTTCATTGCCCTTCAGCGGGTATCACTGCAAAAGTTCCGCGAAACGCTGGCGCAAAACATACTTATCATGGTGACCGTCTACTTTGCCCTGGCCGCAATCATCGCATTTGGCGTCGTGTACAGTTTCACCCGCATCTCGTTGTCCGAACAGGGGCGCGAACTGGCCAGCCTGCGGGTAATCGGGTTCACGCGCAGCGAGGTTTCGGGCCTGCTGCTGGGAGAACTGGCCGCAATCGTGCTCGTCGCGCAGCCGCTTGGCTGGCTCATCGGATACGGTTTCGCGTTCGCGATGGTACAGGGCTTTTCAACCGAGCTTTACCGCGTGCCGCTGGTCGTCAATCCTTCCGTCTATGCCTGGGCCAGCATGGTCGTCCTGGCGGCTGCGACACTGTCGGCGCTGATCGTGCGGCGCCGAATCGACCGGCTCGACATGATTGCCGTTTTGAAAACGAGAGAGTGAACATGCTTCGCCGCACAGTCACGTTGTCCTTGGTCCTGCTGATCGCCGCCGCCTTGGTCTGGGCGCTATGGCCGCGCCCGGTCGAGGTGGAGACGGCGCAGATCGACCGCCGCACAATCGAGATCAGCGTGGAAGAGGAAGGCCGCACGCGCATTCGCGAGGTTTTCACCATCGACGCGCCGCTTGCGGGCCGCATGGAACGGCTCGATCTCGATCCCGGCGAAGCGGTCATCGCCAGCAAGACCGTCGTCGCCCGGATCAGGCCGACCGCACCGTCGCTCCTCGATTCAAGGGAACGCAAGGTCGCCGAAGCCGTCATCGATGCGGCAGTGGCGGCAGTCGATCTGGCTTCGGCCCAGTTGAGCCAGGCGGAGGCGCAGGCCGTGTTCATGCGCGGGGAACTCGACCGCGCCGAACGGCTTGCAAATCTAGGAACCGTGCCGGAACGGTCGCTGGAAAAGGCCAGGCTGGATCTTGCGACAGGCGAAGCGGCAATCCAGAGCGCTCGCGCCAATCTCGTCGTGAGGCAGCGGGAACTGGAACGCGCCCGCGCGGCCCTGATCGAGCCCGGCGTGGATGAAAACGACGCGGTAAACTGCTGCGTGGAAGTCAAGTCGCCGGTCTCCGGCCACGTGCTGAGACTGCTGACGCAAAGCGAACAGATCGTGCAGGCGGGCGCAGCGATCGCGGAACTCGGCGATCCCGCGGACCTTGAAATCGTGGTGGATCTCCTTTCGCGCGATGCCGTTCGAGTAAAGCCCGGCGCGAAAGCCGTTATCGAGGGATGGGGCGGAGGCGAACTCCGCTCCCGCGTGGAGCGGGTCGACCCGGCCGCCTTCACCAAGGTTTCGGCGCTCGGCATCGAGGAACAGCGGGTATCCGTCATCCTGCTGCCTGAAGGCGACCCGCAAAGCTGGGCACGGCTGGGACATGAATTCAGGATCGTGGCGCGGATCATCATTGCATCGCGACAAGATGTCGTCGCGGCGCCGCTCGGGGCGCTCTTCCGGCGCGACGGCAGCTGGGCTGCCTACCGGGTGGAAAACGGCCGCGCCATGCCTGTTTCGCTCGAACTGGGAGAGCGCAATTCGAGTTTTGCGGAGGTCGTGGGCGGCCTTGCCGAAGGCGATACGGTGATACTGCATCCGGGCGACAGAATAGAGGCCGGGACACGCGTCATTTCGGCTCCAATCCGCTCCGGCCAGTAGGTCGGGTTGGTATATGCAACAATCCCGGCAATTGGCGAAAACTGTTCAATTGGCGACAAGCCTCGCTAGGCGGCGAGCGATACGCGCGCTTTTGATAAAGTTTTTCCGGTCGCTGAACCAATTCTTCAACCCCGGCCGGTATAGTCAAGCGCAACCAGCCCATCGGCCAAGGGGATTTGCGCATGTGTCTGGCATGTATCAGCGGAACGAAAACCGGCTTTTCCTGCGAAGAAACCCAAGAACTTCTGGCGAGTGAAATCGCCGTACTGGGCGCCGCTACCGGCAAGACGAGCTACAGCTACGACCAGGCCGCCGGGCAAATCACGCGCGACAACACCAAGTGGAACGACGGCGGCACGAACTACCTCGGCACGGCTGGCCAGGTGACGTGGGCCTTTTCCGCGACGCCGGACAGCGGTTATGCGCGCTTGTCGCCAACGATGATGGCCTTCGTGGACAAGGCGATCCTGGCAATAGAATCCGTCGCGAACATCGACTTCACGAGAATGGGTTCGGGCACGTCCGGAGAGCAGGCTTTCTCGGACGCGGCGCTGATCAGCATCCAGGCCGAACCTGGCTATGGCGGCGGCTGGGCAAGTTGGGGATATTACGGGGCGGGACCCGGACAGGCAAACCAGTTCAGCGGCGCCACGGTTTCCATCGGCGCGACCGCCGACTTTTCGCAGGACGACGCCTTCGGCATGGAGCTGACGCTCCACGAGATCGCACACGCGATCGGACTTCTGCACCCCGGCGACTACAACGGTTCGGGAGCGAAGAGCTACGCCAACGACGCGGTCTATTTCGAGGATTCCGTCCAATACAGCGTCATGAGTTATTGGAGCGAGGCCAATACCGGCGCGGATTTCAGCACATGGGTGGATGGGCGCTATGTTGGCGGCGGGCCGACCAACCTGATGCTGCATGACATCGCAGCGCTTCAGCGCCTCTATGGCGCGAACATGACGACCCGCACCGGCGACACAGTTTACGGCTTCAATTCCAATACCGGCGACAGCACATGGACGTTGTCGGACAAATACGATTCCATCACCGCGGCGGTTTGGGATGCCGGGGGGATCGACACGCTCGATGTCTCCGGCTTCAGCCAGGCGGCAGACATCGATCTGCGCGAAGATGCCTTCTCCTCGTTTGGCGGGCTGAAGTGGAATTTCTCGATTGCCAGGGGCGCCATCATCGAGAACGCCATTGGCGGGAGTGGCAACGACAAGCTGTCGGGCAACGTCGCCGGCAACACTCTTGCCGGCAATGGCGGAAATGACGTGCTTTTCGGCCTTGGCGGAAACGATGTCTTGAATGGCGGTCTCGGCACGGACCAGATGAATGGCGGCGAAGGCGACGACTGGATCTACTACGACGCCAACGATGCCTGGGCTGGCAATGGCGTCGCCGGCGGCAACGGCTTCGACACGCTTGTGTTCGAGATGGTCTGGCTCGCGATCGATCTGGCGAGCTACGGATTCGAGCAGTCCGCACTGTTGCTGATCGACACCGCAGCCGAACTTTGGAATGAAGTCAGCCGGTTTTTTGATCTCGATGGCAGCCTTGTCGAGGAGGAAACCATTTTCGACGACGGCAGCTCCCAGATCGTCGTCCATGATGTCAACGACGAACACGGCTGGTCTGAATGGATCCGCAATTTCGACGCTGTTGGCGAACTGACCAGCGAAAGCTTTGTTGGCAATGAAGTCGCGCCGGCCGCCGTCAACGACAGCGCCACGACAAATGAAGACCATGCCGCGGCCATCACCGGAAATGTGCTCGGCAATGATTCAGGCCATGAACTCGTCGTCGAAAAGATCGGGAACCTGACCTTCACCGGGTCCACCCCCCGCGTCGTCGATGGCATCTACGGCAAACTGACGATCAGCGCCGATGGAAGCTGGTCCTATACCGTCGATACCACCAAGCCTGCCTTTGCGACGCTCGGCGCAGGCCAGCATGTCACGGAAGAATTCGGATACACGGTCAAGAACCCGCTCGGCAGTTCAAGTGCGACGATTTCGATCCGGATCGATGGCCGCAACGAGCCGGCGCCGCCACTCCCGGTTTCCGATAACGGCTCTGTCAACGAAGACAGCGGTCAGGCCGCCTCCGGCAACGTCCTTGCCAATGACGGCGGCCCGGATCTTTCCGTCGCCAAGGTGAATGACACTGCAGTCGCATCAACCGGCGTCACGAAAATTGTTGGCCAGTACGGCACGCTGACCATCGCGGCGGACGGCGCCTGGTCCTACGCCCTCGACAACAAGAAGCAAGCCGTCGACGTCCTCGGGGCCGACGAACAGCTTTTCGATGTCTTCACCTACGAAGCGGCGAACGAATACGGCTTCGACAATGAAACGCTGACCATCGCGATCAATGGCGCGGACGACGCACCGCGAACGATATTCGGCACATCGAAGAACGACAGCATCACGGCAGGCGCCATTGTCGACATCGTTTTCGCTGGAAAGGGCAATGATACGGTCCAGGGCTTGGCCGGCGACGACATTTTGCACGGCGAAGCAGGAAAAGACACGTTGCGCGGAGGCTTGGGCAACGACTCCCTTTTTGGCGGCAATGACGACGACGTTCTTTATGGCGACGATGGCAACGATCTGCTCGATGCGGGCAGCGGCAAGAAGAACTCTCTTTTTGGCGGCAATGGCACAGACCAGCTTTTCGGTGGATCGGGTGCGGACAAGCTGTATGGCGGCAATGACGACGACCGGCTCTCCGGCGGCGGCGGCAAGGACACGCTCTATGGCGAAGAAGGCGATGACATACTGTGGGGCGGCGTTTCCAGCCACAGCCTGTATGGCGGGGCCGGATCAGACATCTTCGTGCTGGTCCGCGACAATACGGCGGACACGGTCAAGGATTTTGTCAACGGTGTGGACAAGCTTTCCCTTTCCGGCACGAGCCTCGATTTCGACGACCTGCTGATCACGGCATCAAAGTCTTCGGCGGTCATCAAGTCCAAGGACGGTTCGGTTTCGATGATCATCGCCAATGCAGCCGGGCTTGTCGATGCAACCGATTTCGTGGACGTGCCCGACTTCGTGATCTGAATCCGGCTGACGGCCTTTTGGTGCGTCGCTGCCCGCATGCGGCGGCCCTTTTTTGCAACGGCATTGCGAACCGATTGAAAATGTGATCGATGGGCAGGATCACCCGGCTGGTCTTCCCTGCTTTGCAATGGGAAAATCCGCTCGACCAAACCAATTTCAGGTTGTCGAAGTAGCCCGATGAATTTTCAGTTGACGATGCAAAGGCCGGACGCGGGCCCGACCGCCGCGCCCGGAGGAATTCTTTCCCCGATCCGGATCGATTTGTGGAGCAGTTCCGACCTGCGCGCCTTCGGGCGCGGATTGACCGGTTCGAGCGAGGTCGCGCTTCCCAGTTACGAGGAACACGTCTTTTCCGTCCGCATTCGCCAGAACGAAAAGGCGATCCGGGAAAACTACCTGGCGACAGCCGAAGCGGCGCGCAACCGCATCACCATAACGCCGGCGGCCGAGTGGCTCCTCGACAACCACCACATTGTCGAGGAAAACATCCGCCATGTCCGGCGCGACCTGAAGCCGGGCTTTTACCGGCTGTTGCCGACATGGACCGTTCCGGGCAAGGGAAAGGTGCCGCGGATCCTCGCACTTGCATGGCTGTATGTCGCCCATACCAACAGCGATTTTTCCACGGCCAGCCTGACCGAGTTCATCGAAGGCTTCCAGGAGCGCGAGGAATTGACGATCGGCGAATTGTGGGCGGCGCCCGCATTCCTGCGTTACGTGCTGGTGGAAAACCTGCGTCGGCTCTCTGACCGCGTACGCAACGCCCGGGAGATGCGCGGCGAGGCAAACCGGCTTGCCGACCGGCTGATGGCGGAGGAAAGCGCCGAAAAACGCATCGAACTGATGGCGCAACGCAGCGCCTTCACTCACGACAATACATTTGCAGCGCAGTTGCTCTATCGCTTCCGCGACGGCTCACAATGGGCCACCCATGCCTTGCAATGGCTCGAGGCGCAATTGGAGGC
>JBGSJA010000342.1:0-2642 GCA_041742235.1 Salaquimonas sp.
GCCCAGCTTCGCGCCATTCGCGAACACTATGCGTTGAGCGTACACGGCGTCGGCATGTCGATCGGCGGGGAGCGCGGCATCGATCCGCAGCACCTGGCCCGCTTCAAGGCCGTGGTCGATCATTACCAGCCGGGGCTCGTGTCCGAGCATCTCGCGTGGTCGACGCATGACGATGTTTTTTACAACGACCTGCTGCCGGTTCCCTACACAAGCGAAACCTTGCGGCGGGTGGTCGAGCATGTCGATGCCGTGCAAGGCGCCATCGGCCGTCAGATCCTCATTGAAAATCCCTCGACCTATCTCGTGTTTGCGCAGTCGGACTGGTCGGAAGTCGACTTCATGGCCGAGATCGCGGCGCGCTCCGGGTGCGGCCTGCTTTTCGACGTCAACAATGTATTCGTATCGGCGACGAACCACGGCTACAGCCCGCGCGACTATATCCTGGCCTATCCGCTGCATCTGGTTCAGGAAATCCACCTCGCCGGTCATGCCGGGGACCGCGACGACGAAGGCCGGCCGCTGCTGATCGATGCGCATGACCGCGCGGTCTGCGTCGATGTCTGGGAGCTTTACAGACTGGTGCTGTCCAAAACCGGTCCGCTGCCGAGCCTTGTCGAGTGGGACAATGACGTTCCGGGGTGGCCGGTGCTGATGGACGAGGCGCGGCGTGCCGACGCGATCCTTGGCAGCAACCGCGAGCGGGTTGCCTTGCAATGAATACTCCCGTTCAACGCGAGGGCGTGAATGAGCGCTTTGCCGCGGCGCTGCTCGACCCGGACATTGCCATTCCCGATGACATTACCGGCCCCGATGGCAAGCCCGCGCCGCGGCGGTACGGCGTATACCGCAACAATGTGGTGGTGGGCCTGATGGAGGCGCTGGCAAGCGCCTATCCTTCGGTGAAGGCCATCATGGGCGAGGAGAATTTCGCCAGGGCCGCGCGCAACTTCATTCTTGCCCATCCGCCGCGCTCGCCGATGATGCAGCATTATGGCGGCGACTTCCCCGAGTTCCTCGACGCGTTCCCGCCGCTGCGCTCCGCGCCGTTCCTGCGCGATGTCGCGCGGGTGGAACGTGCCTTTCTCGATGCCTGGCACGCGGCTGACGAGCCGTGCCTTTCGGGAGAAGCCATTGGCGGCCTTACGCCCGAGGAGACGCTGGCGCTCGTTTTCGAGCCGCATCCCGCAGCCTTCCTTGTCGCCTCGCGATTTCCCGTCGCCGACCTGTTCGGCTGGCGGTACGAGAGGCCGGAAGGGGGCGTGGACATCGCCAGGGCACAATGCGCATTGGTGACGCGTCCGCAATATTCGGTCGAGCTGCGGGTCGTCGAAAAGGCGCAGCATGATTTCCTTGCCCGGCTCGTGCAGGGTGCGACGCTGGGCGAGGCGGCCGGCGAAGCACTGGAAGCGGCGACCGATTTCGATTTGCCCGGAACCATTGCGCTTGCCATGGCGGCCGGCGTGTTCAGACACACACCCATGGAGCAGTGAAATGAATGCAATTGGTGCGCTTGCGCGGCTCTATTCGAGCGTCTTTGGCGCGGTTGAAAGGGCAGCCGGCGACTGGTTCATCGGGCTTTTCGCGCGCTTCACCTTCCTTGCGGTCCTGTTCGGATATTTCTTCAGTTCATGGACGACGAAAGCGGGCGAGGGCGCGTTCGGCGCGTTCTTGGTGGGCGATAATGCCTGGTACCAAATCGTGCCCTGGGCCGTGGAGCCGGCGGGCGGTGACCTGTCGCAGCTGGGCTTTATCGACAACCTCATCGTCCATGCCGGCACCTATGCCGAATTGCTGCTGCCGCTGATGATCGTCGCCGGACTTTTCGCGCGGGCAGCGGCCCTTGGCATGATCGCGTTCGTCGCCGTGCAATCCTTCGTTGATATCCGCTTCCATCAGGTCGGCCCGGAGACAACCGGCGCACTCTTCGACCGCTTCCCCGATTCGGTGATTGCGGACCAACGGCTTTTGTGGGTGTTCGTGCTGACGACGATCGTCATCAAGGGCGCCGGCGCGCTGTCGCTCGACCAATTGCTCAGCCGGATATGGCAGGGGCGCGCACCGGTTCCGGCGGCGGCCTGACAAAAGCAAAGTGTGGCCAACGAAAAAGGGCGCATTTCTGCGCCCTTTTCCCTTTCAGGCCGTCAGCGGGGGATCAGGCGGCCTGCTGTCCCTCGATCTGCTTGACGCGCTTGGGCGCCTTGGCGATCTCGATCTTGCGGGGCTTCATCGCCTCGGGAATCTCGCGCACGAGTTCGATGTGCAGGAGACCGTTCTCGAGGCTCGCGGACTTGACTTCAACATGGTCGGCGAGCTGGAAGCGGCGCTCGAAGCTGCGCGCGGCAATACCGCGGAAGAGAAATTCCTTCTGCGCGTCTTCCGTGTTCTCGGTCTTTTCGCCCTTCACGGTCAGCGTGTTTTCACGCGACTCGATCGACAGTTCGCTGTCGGCGAAACCGGCAACCGCCATGGAAATGCGATAGGCATTCTCGCCGGTGCGTTCAATGTTGTAGGGCGGATAGGTCGGGGCCGATTCGGGCTGGCCCATGTTGTCGAGCATCGAGAAAAGACGGTCGAAGCCGACGGTCGAGCGATAAAGCGGGGCAAAGTCTATTGCACGCATGGTAGTCCTCCTTGAAGCGACA
>JBGSJA010000343.1:0-7374 GCA_041742235.1 Salaquimonas sp.
GGATCCTCGGCCTTCTGGTTCAGTTCAAGCAGGCGGCGATTCGACTTGTCCCAGTCAAAGATGCCTCCTCAGCAGGCTTACGGCCTGCTTGATGTCACTGATGATTTCCTGCGTTTCCGCGCGCATGAACGTTCTTTCGAAATTGCCGTGCCGGTTTGTGAAGCGCGTACATATTGATCGGGCGGCCCGATGTAAACCTCGAACCGCCGATCAGGGGATCAATACAGGCCGCCGGTTCCCGAAAGCACGGCACGGTTGGCTTCGGGCGAGACGGCAAGCCCGCCAGCCGACATGTCGTCCTCGAAGCCGATGACCGAATAGACGCTCGGCGGCGCTGTTCCCGGCTTGAACGCTTCCATGATGACGCCGGGCTGCCCGGCTTCCGCCTGAAGGCCGGTCTTGCGGTCGATCGGGATAAGGGTGATGCCCCGCGGCACGCGGAAATCGACCGGCTTCTTGCCGTTCAGCGCGCCTTTCATGAAGTCGAGGAACACTGGCGCGGCAAGCCCGCCGCCGGTATTGCCCTTGCCCATCGGCTGCGGGTTGTCATAGCCGAAATAGACGCCGGCAACGAGGTCGGGGGTGTAGCCGATGAACCAGGCGTCCTTCTCGTCATTGGTCGTGCCGGTCTTGCCGGCGACCGGTACGCCAAGTTCCTTGACAACGGTGGCCGTGCCGCTCTGGACGACGCCCTCAAGCATCGAGGTCATCTGGTAGGCGGTCATCGGGTCCAGCACCTGATCGCGCTCGTCGATCAGTTCCGGCTCGTCCTGGTCGCGCCATTCGGGAGCGGAGCAGGCGTCGCATATCCGTTCGTCGTGGCGGAAAATGGTCTTGCCGTAGCGGTCCTGGATACGGTCGATGAAGGATGGCGTGATCTTGCGTCCGCCATTGGCCAGCACCGCATAGGCCGAAACCATGCGCAGCACGGTTGTCTCGCCTGAGCCCAGCGACATCGACAGGAGCGGCGAGAGATTGTCGTAGATGCCGAAGCGTTTGGAATATTCGGCGACGATCGGCATTCCCATGTCCTTGGCCAGGCGCACGGTCATGAGGTTTCGCGACTTTTCGATGCCAAGCCGCAGAGTCGAGGGTCCGGCATAGCCGCCGCCATAGTTCTTCGGTTCCCATATGCCGAGGCCGCCGCCCTGGTCCAGCGAGAACGGCGCATCCAGCACCACCGACGAGGGCGTATAGCCATTGTCCAGCGCCGCCGCATAAACGAAAGGCTTGAAGGACGAACCCGGCTGCCGGTAGGCCTGCGATGCGCGGTTGAACTGCGATTGCGCGTAGGAGAAGCCGCCGGCTATTGCCAGCACGCGACCGGTATGCGGGTCCATGACGACAATTGCGCCCTGAACCAGCGGCGGCTGGCGAAGGCGGTATTCGCCATCGGTCCCAAGCGGCTGCACGAAAACGACATCGCCAACCTTGAGAATGCCGTCCGCCGTCTTGGCTGTCCGGCCTTCCTCGCCCTTGATGCGTACGCGGCTTGCCCACTTCATGTTCTCGAACGCGATGCGGCCGGTGCGGCGTTCCTGGGACAGTTTTCCGGAAATTTCCACCGCGGGGCGAAGGCCGATCGCCGCTTCGCCTTCGCCGACCGAAAGCACAATCGCGAGTTCCCACTCCGGCACGTCGGACAGGGCATCCACCTCGCCAAGCTGCGTTCCCCAGTCCTGCGCAATGGTGTCGAAATGCTTCCAGGGGCCACGCCAGCCCTGCTCCTCGTCGTATTCGAGCAGGCCCTTTTGCAGCGCCAGCCGGGCCATGATCTGGAGGTTCGGATCCAGCGCAGTGCGCACGGACAGGCCACCTTCGTACAGCGCGTCCTCGCCGTAGCGCTCGATGATCTCGCGGCGCACTTCCTCGGAAAAATATTCGGCGGCGAACAGGTAGTTGGTCTTGCGCCGCGGATTGACGCCGAGCGGTTCCTTCTTCGCCGCTTCGGCTTCCTGCGCATTGGCGTAGCCGTTCTCGACCATGCGGTCGATAACCCAGTTGCGGCGCTCTATCGCTTCCTTGGTCTTGTTGAACGGATGGTAGTTGTTTGGCGCCTTGGGCAGCGCGGCCAGATAGGCCGCCTCGTGCAGCTTGAGTTCGTGCACCTGCTTGTCGAAATAGGTGAGCGATGCCCCGGCGATGCCATAGGCGCCCAGGCCAAGGAAAATCTCGTTGAGATAGAGCTCGAGAATGCGGTCTTTCGAATTTGCGCGCTCGATGCGCAGCGACAGGACCGCCTCCTTGATCTTGCGGTCGATGGAGCGTTCGTTAGAAAGCAGGAAGTTCTTGGCCACCTGCTGGGTGATGGTCGATGCGCCGATCTGGCGCCGATCGGTACCGGCATTGCGGACGTTGGTCGCGATCGCCCGCGCAAGAGCTCCGAAATCGATGCCGGGATGCGTGTAGAAATTCTTGTCCTCGGCGGACAGCACCGCGTGTTTCACGAGGTCGGGAACAGCCTGGATAGGCAGGAACAGCCGGCGCTGACGGGCATATTCCGCCATCAGCGACCCGTCGGCGGCATGAATTCGAGAGGTTACCGGCGGCTCATACGAGTTGAGCACTTCCTCGGAGGGCAAGTCCTTCGACAGGTCGTTGACGTACCACGCTATTCCGCCAAGCACGACAATGGCAGCAAGCATGCCCATCCCGAAGAGGTAGCCGATGAATCGAAGGATCATTACCGATTTCCCGCTTTATGCGTCAAAGCCTGGCAAAATCGCCGGCGATCATCCGTCCTGAATGCCACGAATGCATGATACACGCACTACGAGACACTTTAAATGAACCCACGCACGGATTTGCCGACCGCGCACCGCACAGCCGCTTTTATCCAACCCCACGAAAGGCCGCAATGCGGAGAAATTATGTCGCGTGGAACACATGAATCGGACAACCGCGCGTTGATGCAAGGATGCAACGGCGCTAGTTCGGCAGCCGCGGTGAAAAGAAGTTGTGAACTGCCCGCGCAACCAGTCCCGCGGTTGTGGTCTGCCATTTCGGGTCGAGCAACAGCTTTTCGTCTTCCTCATTGGAAAGATAACCCAATTCCAGTAGCACGCCCGGCACTTCCGGCGCCTTGAGCACCGCGAAAGATGCATGCCGCTGGGGATTTCTGACCAATTGTATCCCCTTGCCGAGCTCGGCCACCAGGGCGGACGAGAAACTCAGTGAGAACCGGTCCGTCTCGCGCGACGTGAATTCGGCGAGAATTCCGGGGATCTCGTCGTCATCAGGGCTCGCATCGATGCCTCCGACGATGTCGGCCATGTTCTCGGATTCGGCCAGCTCATGGGCGATCTGGTCCGATGCGGTCTCCGACAGGGTATAGATCGATGCGCCGCGAAACTGCGAAACACGCAACGAATCGGCGTGGATCGAAATCACCAGGTCAGCGTTGTTGCGGCGGAAAAAGGCGACACGGTCGCGCAGCGACATGAACACGTCTTCCTCTCGAGTCAGCAGCACGTCATAGGGGCCGGCAGCCGCGATCTGGTCCTTGACGAGCCTGGCCAGCGCGAGCGTGAGTGTCTTTTCCTCCGTGCCTTTCTTGCCGATGGCGCCGCTGTCGATGCCACCATGGCCCGGGTCGACCACGACCGTATAGCGGCCTTCGCGCTTCTGCGGGGCGGGCATCCGTACGCGGTCCCCCTTGGTTACGACCGCTCCGGAGGCGCCAACGAGTTCGCGCTGCCTGGCGAGCGTTGCATCGAACTCCTCGCGGGCTGCGCGCGCCAGATCGAGAACCAGCCTGTACTTCTTGCCCGGCTCCACCTCATCGAGGGTCATCGAACTGATGCGGGCGGGATGGGCAAGCGAAAGCACGATCCGCGAGCGTTCGCGTGTGATCGCGCCGTATTGGCTGAAAGTGACCAGGCCGCGCGGCGCCAGCGCGTCAGTCTCGGTGAAGCGGAACAGCAGGTCGGGCGCATCAATCACGACGCGATCCGGCCCGGCCATGTAGAAGGTCGAGAACTCCACCTTCCGGTCGATGTCGACGATTACCCGCGTCGAGTTCTCGTCGCCCGCGATCCGCCCGCCGGTGACCATGGCCGGCGCCTGCGCATCCTGCGCCGACACCGGCGCCGCACCCGCCAGGACGAGCGACAACGCGAACGAAAGGGTTCTCGCAAGGAATGCGACCAGGCCGGGCACGCCTGCCCAGCCAAACATCCTCAATTGTGCCGCTTTCAAGAATTCCGCCAAAACCTTCCGCCTGAGCCGGGATTTCCAGGGGCGTCATGCTGCGCCGCAAGCAGCGCGGCATGCCTCGTTACAAAGCACCTATCTGATTTTGCTTGTATTGGACAAGACTCATCCGTATTACTCAAATCGCTGGGCCAAGGGTTTGGGAAGGCATGCTGCCGGTAGTGCGCTATCGGCCGCGTCAAGGGATTTGCCTTTGCGATCCGTGTTGTCGGTCGCTGTTTTCAGCCAATTCCGTCTCCCGTGCCCCGGCCTGCGCGACAGTTTCGCGCAACCATGCCGCAAAGCCTTCCCGGGCTGGCTGGTTGCTCCGATGAGAGCGCGGATTTCGGCCCCGAGGAAGGCGAATCGCGCACCGCAAACCGGCCGGCTTTATCAAGGTCCGGCCTATCCCCAACGCATGGCGGAAGGACGGGGTATTGAAAAGGCATTCACTGCAGGAGACCGGGCATCGTGCCCCAGGCGGCGCATCAGCAAATGCGCCGGATGGTCTGCTTGCATCGCGAACGCCCGCCCCGCTCCCTCGCATGAACAACATGGCAGACGCCCTCCGGACTACGGCACCCATCCGCGCAGGAAACCGCGCGGCCCGTGCCTTACAGTTCCTTTGCGGAAACCCGATTCTTTTGAACGAAACCCGAAAAGCGAACCTGTCCGGTTCCGCATCTGCGGAGACTGGAAAAAATGGCAAACAACAAAATGTTGATAGACGCATCGCATCCGGAAGAGACGCGGGTCGCGGTCGTTCGCGGAAATCGTATCGAGGA
Organism: Salaquimonas sp.; assembly: GCA_041742235.1. Taxonomy (GTDB): domain Bacteria; phylum Pseudomonadota; class Alphaproteobacteria; order Rhizobiales; family Rhizobiaceae; genus BOKV01. The sequence goes on from JBGSJA010000343.1 coordinate 4,977, forward strand.
GTTTGATTTCGAGTCCCAGGCGAAGAAGCAAATTCGCGGGAACATCTATCTGGCAAAGGTCACCAGGGTCGAACCCTCCCTGCAGGCAGCCTTCATCGACTATGGCGGCAACCGGCACGGCTTTCTTGCCTTTAGCGAAATCCATCCCGACTACTACCAGATCCCGGTCGCGGACCGGCTTGCATTGCTCGAGGAAGAAGCCCGAGAGGCTTCCGAAAGCGACGATGACGAGGATGGCGGCCGTTCGCGCCGCCGCAACCGCAGTGGCGGGGACCGCCGTCCGCAGGGCGGATCGCGCAACGACCGTCAGGCGCGCGGCGCTTCCGCCCGTGACAATAGCGATCGCGACAATGGCGAAGATGCGCCTGTCCCGGCCGAGGCGGATGAAGACGAGGACGGCTTCATCGAGGAGTCCGAGGAAGTAACCGAGATCGTCCACGGCAGGGTCAGCGACGCCGAAGACGCCTTGGTCGATGACGACCAGGACGGCGACGCGGAAGATTCAGACCACGCCGCGGAGGACGAGGACGGCGATGGGCCGGGCCGGTCAATGGCCGCGATGGTCGACACCGACAGCATTTCCGAACCTGCGCCGGAAGAAGGCGAGGAAGACGGCGAAACGGCTCCGGAAGCGGCCGCTGCAGAGCCCGAGGAAAAGCCGAAGCCCAAGCGCAAGCCGGCTGCGCGCAAGCGCAAGACCAAGGCCGAAAAGGCCGCCGAGGAAGCCGCTGCTGCGGAAGCGGCTGAGGCTGAAGCTGTGGAGGCTGCAGGCCACGCGGACATGATTGGAGAAGCCGAAGGCGAACCCGCGTCCGAACAACATTCGGACATGGGATCCGAAGCCGAGGAACCTGTAACCGCCAAGCGCGATCACGGCTCCGGTGAAGGCGGCAGGGTCCGTGGCGTCGAGGAAGAGGAAGTCATCGATTCCGTCGGCCAGGAAGATGCAATGGAGGAAGTCCCCTTCCGCCGCAAGCTTCGCCGCCAGTACAAGATCCAGGAAGTGATCAAGCGCCGGCAGATCATGCTGGTGCAGGTGGTCAAGGAAGAGCGCGGCAACAAGGGCGCGGCGCTGACCACCTATCTGTCGCTGGCGGGCCGCTATTCGGTGCTGATGCCGAACACGGCGCGCGGCGGCGGCATCTCCCGCAAGATCACGAATGCCAATGACCGCAAGCGACTGAAGGCGATTGCCCAGGAACTCGAAGTGCCGCGCGGCATGGGCGTGATCCTGCGCACGGCGGGCGCTATGCGCACCAAGGCCGAGATCAAGCGCGACTTCGAATATCTGATGCGCCTGTGGGAGAATGTGCGCACGTTGACGCTGTCGTCCACTGCGCCCTGCCTCGTCTATGAGGAAGGCAGCCTCATCAAGCGCTCGATCCGCGATCTCTACGACAAGGATACGGGCGAGGTCATCGTCTCCGGCGAGGCGGGATACCGCGAAGCCAAGGAATTCATGCGCATGCTGATGCCCAGCCATGCGAAGAACGTGAAGCCCTACATGGAAGAGCAGTCGCTGTTCGCGCGCTTCGGCGTGGAGCAGCAACTCGACCGGCTGCTGACGCCGCAGGTCACGCTCAAGTCCGGCGGCTACATCGTCATGAACCAGACGGAAGCGCTGGTATCGATCGATGTGAACTCCGGCCGTTCGACGCGCGAGCATTCGATCGAGGACACGGCGCTGCAGACAAACCTGGAGGCCGCCGACGAGGTAGCCCGCCAGCTTCGCTTGCGCGACCTTGCCGGCCTCATCGTCATCGACTTCATCGACATGGAGGAGAAGCGCAACAACCGGGCGGTCGAGAAGCGGCTGAAAGATGCGCTCAAGCATGACCGGGCCCGTATCCAGGTCGGCCGCATTTCGCATTTCGGCCTCCTGGAGATGTCGCGCCAGCGCATCCGTGCTTCCGTCATGGAAAGCACCATGGAAGTGTGCCCGCACTGCCTGGGCCTTGGCCATGTGCGGTCGAATTCCTCCATCGCGCTGCATGTCTTCCGTTCGATTGAGGATTACCTGACGCGTCATCCGCGCTTCGATGTCATCGTGCGTTGCCCGACCGGCATTGCCATCGACATCCTCAACACCAAGCGCGCGGGATTGGCCGATCTTGAGGATCGTTTCGGGCTGAAGATCACGGTCCAGGCCGATCCCTCGCTTCCCGGACAGAGCTTCCAGATCGAAAAGGGCGAGCCGGCAACCGGCGTTCCGCGCAAGAGCGCGCCGCAATATGCCGCTCTTCCAGCGGACGAGGCGGACGAGTTCGTCGAGCCGGAAGTCGAGGAGGAATTCGAGGAAGAATTTGCCGTCGCCGAAACCCGCGAGGCGCGCGAGCCTCGCGAAACGCGCGACCAGCGTGAGCCACGCGAAGGGGGCGAGGATGGCAAGCGCCGCCGC
>JBGSJA010000344.1:0-26032 GCA_041742235.1 Salaquimonas sp.
CGGCGAGCGCGGCGCACAGGGCCGGCCGGGCGGCAATCGCCATGAGGGCCGGCCGGACGGCCAACGCTTTGAAAAACGCGGCGAGCGCCACGGCAAGGGCGGATCAAGGGATGGCGAGCGTGGCAACCCCTTCAAGGGCGGTCACAAGGGCAAGCCCGGCGATTTCCGCAAGGACAATTTTCGCAATGACGCCGGATCGCCCACACGCAAGCCCGAACAGCCCGTGGATCCCGATTCCCCTTTCGCAAAGCTGCTGGCATTGAAGGCGCAACTGGAAAAGCCCAATGGCTGACGACGCCCAGCGCGTCGACAAGTGGCTTTTTCATGCAAGGATCGTCAAGACGCGCACGTTGGCCCAGAAGCTGGTCGCCGGCGGTCACGTTCGCGTCAACCGCGACAAGGTGCACGACCCCGCCCGGCTGGTGAGAATCGGCGACACGCTGACGATCCGGCGCGAACGCGACGTGATCGTCTGCCGTATCGAGGCGATTGCAGAGCGGCGCGGTCCCTATGCCGAGGCGCGGCTGCTCTACAGCGGGCCGGGTGACGCCCCGCAATAGGCGCCGTCAAGCGAACGAAGCTGCCCGCGTGACTTTGCCGCACTGGGGAAAAACTTTGCGGAATTGGGGCCTTCCGCGCTTGATTTCATTCTTGAAGCAAAATTCCAAACGCTATACCTCAAGGCGAGACCCGCCAGGCAGGCCCTCCCGGAGCGCTCAATGACCTATATCGTCAACGACAATTGCATCAAATGCAAATACATGGACTGCGTCGAGGTATGCCCGGTCGACTGCTTCTATGAAGGCGAGAACATGCTCGTCATTCATCCAGACGAATGCATAGATTGCGGTGTTTGCGAGCCGGAATGTCCGGCCGAGGCAATCAAGCCGGATACCGAGCCCGGCCTCGACAAATGGCTGAAGCTCAACGCCGAATACGCCGTAAAGTGGCCAAACATCACCATCAAGCGCGAACCGCCCGCAGACGCCAAGGAATTTGATGGCGTGGAAGGAAAGTTCGAGAAATTCTTCTCGCCCAATCCCGGCGAGGGCGACTGAAACACCGCAGCCCGCCGGCATGTTTGTTAACTGTTTCCACTATCCCATTGGCCGCGCTGCTTCGCAGTTGCGGGAAAAAATTGATTTTTGCCCAATTGTGGCGTATATTCATTTTTAATGGATATTAACGCGTTGCGGCGTTTTACCCCGCCGCAAGCTTTGGCAAGGAAATCACCTGTCCGGTCAGGCCCGATTGGAATACGGGATCAAGGCTTCAAAGGCCTGTGTGCCCGTTCCTGAAATCTTGGAGCCGCGTGACGACCGGAAAATTCGAAACCTCAGCTTTCAGCCAGTGCCTTTCCGCCGGTGATGCCGGCCTTGGCACCGGTAAAAGCCGTCCCGAGAGACGGCTCTCCCGAAAGGGAGGCAGAAAAGGCGAACAAGGAGTGACCGCAGACATGGCTATTGCAAAGAAGACAACCCAGCGTCAGGGCTTCAAGACGGGCGAATACATTGTGTATCCGGCCCATGGCGTTGGCGTGATAACTGCCATTGAAGAGCAGGAAGTCGCTGGTCACAAGCTGGAATTGTTCGTCATCAGCTTCGAACAGGACAAGCTGACGCTGCGCGTTCCGGTGGCGAAGATCGTTTCCGCCGGAATGCGCAAGCTCGCCGAGCCGGAAACCATCGAAAAGTCGCTGAAGACCGTACAAGGCCGCGCGCGCGTGAAGCGCACCATGTGGAGTCGCCGGGCGCAGGAATATGAGGCAAAGATCAACTCCGGCGACCTGATCTCGATCTCCGAAGTGGTTCGCGACCTTTTCAGGTCGGAGAACCAGCCCGAACAGTCCTACAGCGAACGCCAGCTTTACGAGGCGGCGCTTGACCGGATGGCCCGGGAAATCTCGGCCGTGAACAAGATCAGCACCACCGAATCGGTGGTCCTTATCGAAAAAAGCCTCGCCAAGGGCCCCAAGCGCGGCGCCAAAGCCGAGGAAGCCGAACAGGACGAGGCGGCCTGAGCTTCTGTTCATATTCCGAATTCGCGAAAAGGCCGGGCCCGAAGCCCGGCCTTTTCAGTTTCACGAAACCGTTATCGGGATTGTTTTGCCGAAACCGATCCGCAACCCGCAAGTTGTCGTAAACGGATCAGGAGGGTGAAGACATGACTTCCGACCAGCATGCCGAGCACAAGATGATCCGCGCGGCCGTCACCGCGCCCTATCTCGAGCGCGAGGAGGAACACGACCTCGCCGTCCGATGGGCGGAAAACCGCGACCAGCAGGCGCTGCACAAGCTTGCCTCGGCGCACATGCGCCTTGTCATTTCAGTGGCCGCCCGCTTCCGCAAATATGGTTTGTCCATGGGCGACCTTGTTCAGGAAGGCCATATAGGCTTGCTCGAGGCTGCGGCAAGGTTCGATCCGCATCGCGGTGTCCGCTTCTCGACGTATGCTACATGGTGGATCAGGGCATCGATCCAGGATTTCATTCTTCGCAACTGGTCAATCGTGAGAGGCGGCACCAGCTCCAGCCAGAAATCGCTGTTTTTCAACCTGAGGCGTTTGCGGGCGCGTATATCGCGTTCGGGCGAGCCAGCCAATTCGCACGAACTTTACCGGGAACTTTCGGCTGCCATCGGCGTGTCGGTGGCCGACGTCGCCAACATGGATTCGCGCCTCTCCGGTCCTGACATGTCCTTGAACATGACCTTTTCCGACGAGGAAAATGGCGCCGAGCGCATGGATTTTCTCAAGGATGAAGGCCCGCTGCCGGACGAGGCGGTGGAGACAATGATCGACGGGGAACGCCGCTCCGCATGGCTTGCCCAGGCCCTTACCGTGCTCAGCGATCGCGAAAAGCGCATCATCGCCAGCCGCCGCCTGGCCGACGATACGGCTACGCTGGAGCAACTCGGCGACGAACTTGGCATATCCAAGGAGCGCGTGCGCCAGATCGAGAACCGTGCGCTGGAAAAGCTGCGCAAGGCATTGAGCGGACCGCAGTTCGGCGGAGCCATCTGACCAGCGTCGCAGACGTCAGCTGTCGGTGACGATCTTGACCTTGGAGCCGGGCAAGGGTTTTTCGCCCGGCATCAAACCGTTGATGATCCGGAACAGCGCCGCCGAATCCTCACCATCCTGCATCCGTTCGACAAGTTCTCCAAGGCTCTCGCCGGGCTTCACATCGACGACCCGCACCCTGAGCGGCGACAGCGCCTTGCGTTCGGATCGATAGAGTTCACGGAACGAGGCGGTGATCTCGTCGGATATCTGCGTTATTCGCGCCGCACCGCTCGGCAACGCGGTGATGAACCGGTAGACCTGCTGGTCGATGCGGATCACCTTTACCCGGAATTGCCAGCCGTCCGCTTGAGCATCGGCTGCTGCCATTGCCAATCCGGACGGCGCCTTGCCCTCGACGATCGAATCCTCGATCAGGCCGTTGATCCAGCCGCTGCGCAAATATTCGGGCAAGGTGTCGCGCTTGCCGATGACAGCGGCATCGAAGCGCGTCGCGGCATCCCCCGGACCGGTGATGATCACCGCTTTCGGTTGGTTCTCTATCCGGGCGCCTTCCGGAACAGTGAACGTTATCCCCAGCTTGGAATGGGAAAAGATGCGTCCGCGCACAAAGCCTTCCTCGGCAGTGTCGCCAAACAGAAGGCCTTCGATTCCCTGAAGGTATCGCTCGCGCTCGCGGTCGCCGATACCGGGTGCGCCGAAGAGGCGGGCGTGCCGCTTGGCAAGCTCCACGCGCTGCGGCGTCGTCGGATGGCTCGCCAGGAAGGTGACGTCGTCGAGCGGGTCGGAATTGCCAGCCATGAAGGTCTGGTAGGCCCGCATGGTTTCGAGGAACCGGGCCGCAGCATAGGGATCAAAGCCCGCCTGGCCGATCATGCGGATGCCGATGGCGTCGGCCTGCAATTCCTGTTCGCGCGAGAAATCAGCAAGCTTGATCTGGTTCGCCGCAAGTGCAAGGCGCGCTGCCACGCTGTCGCCCAGGACCTCGCTCACGACCTGCTGGCCAACTTGCGCGGAGGAAACCTTTTCCTGCCGCAATATGGCGTGGTTGGAGGCGACATGCGCCATTTCATGGGCAATCACCGCGGCGATCTCGCTGGAATCATTGGCAAGTGCCAGCAGCCCGCGCGTCAGGTAGAGATAGCCGCCCGGCAGCGCGAAGGCGTTGACCTTTGGCGTGTCGAGGATTGTCACCTTGTAGATGCGCGAAGGGTCATCGGAAACAGAGACCAGCCGGCCGACGATCAGCGCCAGCGCTTCTTCGGCCTTTTCGTTGCGGTATTCTCCGCCATATTTTGCCAGCACCAGCGGATGTTCGCGCTGGCCGAGCGCCTCTTGCGGGTCGTCCGGCCGCACAAAGCTTGAAGTGAGCGTGGGCTCTTCCACAACGGATTCGAGCCCGCTGACAAGGCAACCCTGAAGCGCTGCGCCGCAGGCAAGGATCAACGCAAACCGGCGCGCAAACGCCATCAGGCCCGTCCGGCGAAGACAGGCGCTTGCGGCAATACTCAACTTTTCCGCTTTCAGTTCCAAGGAGATCGCACCCCATGCGAGCCACCGGCTGCAGCGGCGCAACCGGTTCAGCCTTCATTGCTAGCAGTTTTTTCCGCCCAAATTAAGGACCGGAAACTTTAACTAGTGTTTTCTCTGCGGCCGTCCAAGTGAGTGATATGCAAGTCCGCTGTCTCGAACCTCGTCGAGCGGATAGATGTTGCGCAAGTCGACAAGCGTTTTCGACTTGAGCGTGCGCGCCAGCCTTTCAAGGTCGAGCGCCCGGAACTGGTCCCATTCCGTGAGGATCACCGCAAGATCGGCGCCTTCGCAGCAATCATAAGCGCCGGTGCGGAAATCGACGTCCTTCAGCATTCTGGCTGCTTCCTTCATGCCTTCGGGGTCGAATGCGCGAACATGCGCGCCCTTCTCCTGCAGGCCCGGAACGATGACGAGGCTTGGCGCATCGCGCATGTCGTCGGTGTTGGGCTTGAAGGTGAGGCCCAGTATGGCGACCGTCTTGCCCTCGACGTTGCCGCCCGCGGCAGCAACGATCCGGTCGACCATTTTGTGCTTTCGCTGGTCGTTCGAGCGGATGACGGAATCGACGATCGTCACCGGCGTGCCGGCGTCGTTGGCGGTCTTGGTCAGCGCCAGGGTGTCCTTGGGAAAGCACGAGCCGCCATAACCTGGACCCGTATGCAGGAACTTCGAGCCTATGCGGTTGTCGAGGCCGATGCCGCGCGCGACCTGCTGCACATTGGCGCCGACCGCATCGCACAGATCGGAAATCTCGTTGATGAAGCCGATCTTGACCGCCAGGAATGCATTGGCGGCATATTTGGTCAGTTCGGCCGTACGCCGGTCGGTGACGACCATCGGCGTTTCGTTGAGATAGAGCGGCCGGTAAAGTTCGCGCAGGGCCGCGATCGCGGCCTCAGACTGGGCGCCCACGACGATGCGGTCAGGCCGCTTGAAATCGCCGATCGCCGCGCCTTCGCGCAGGAATTCCGGATTGGAGGCGACATCGAAGTTCGCCGAAGGCCGCACCCGGCGGATGATCGCTTCCACCTCGTCGCCTGTCCCGACCGGAACCGTCGACTTGGTCACGATCACCGTGTAGTCCTCGATGAGGCCCGCCAGCTCTTCCGCAGCCGCGTAGACATAGGAGAGGTCGGCATGGCCGTCGCCGCGCCGTGCGGGTGTTCCGACAGCGATGAAGACGATATCGGCCTTGCCGACGGTCTGGCCCGGATCGGTGGTGAAGGAAAGCCTTCCCTCCCGCACGTTCTTCTCGACCAGACCTTCAAGCCCCGGCTCGAAGATCGGGATCCTGCCCGACAGCAGCGCATCGATCTTCGACGCATCCTTGTCGATGCAAGTGACCTCGTGGCCGAAATCGGCGAAGCAGGCTCCAGACACCAGGCCGACATAGCCCGTTCCGATCATCACGACGCGCATCGCGCTCATCTCCAGTACAATTTCAGGAAAGAAGAAATGTTGCCAATCGCAACCCCGCCCGATCCTCACCTACAAAAACCGTGCTCCCCGCGCAACCGGAATGCTTTGGCGCTGTTAACGCGAAGTATCGATGAGGCTTGGCGCAAACCCGCGCATCGGCTATGTCTGCCGCAAGGTCCCGTAGCTCAGCAGGATAGAGCATCAGATTCCTAATCTGAGGGTCACTGGTTCGAATCCAGTCGGGATCACCACTCGTTCAGGCCTGCCGCCTTCCCCGGCAAACACGGATTCGGTCTCTCCCGCAGGATCGTGACCGGCGATGCCCCGCCTGCGCAATCTGGTGGCCAAGCGGCCGCGATTGGCTAGAGTGGCGGCAGCGCCATGGCGCGCGTTCAAGCCCCAGAGGTCGAACCGAATTGAAAGTGCTGCTTTTCCTCGCCGTCTTTGCCTCATCCGCCATCATCGTGACTGTAGCGTTCGTGACCGGAGCCTTCATTTTCTGGAGCATGCTGACGGTTCAACCCGGCAGCGCCACAGCCCTTGGCACGCTTTTTCTCGCAGCGCCGGCGGCAGGCATTCTGGCAGGACTGTTCACGGCTGCGCGTGCTGTCAGGCCGCCGGCAACCCACCCTCCAGCCGCTACCAAGCGGGCAGGTTGGACGGCAGCCGCCGCGATCATTGGCGGGCTGTCCGGATATGGCGCCACGCGCGCCGCCTGCGACCTCATCTACGCCCAGCGCTTCAGCAATCCCGCATCGGCTCCCGATTGGCTACCGGCTGTACCAGCCGCGGCAAGCCTCGCCGCCGCACTGCTTCTTGCTGCGATCATGTTTGCGGCAACCGCCCGGCGGTAGTTGACGTAGCGCCAGCCAGCGATGACAATGTCTTTTATCGCAACCTTAAAGAACAGGGGTATGGCATGTCTGCGGCTGTCGAAGCGAAGGGACTGGGACCCGGTGCGGTTCTGTTGCACGGGCTGGCGCGCAATTGGTGGCTGCTGCTGCTGCGCGGGCTATTGTCGATCCTGTTCGGGGTGCTGGCATTCATTTGGCCCGGCATCACAATCTTGACCCTCGTGTTCTTCTACGGGGCCTACGCCTTGGTCGATGGCATATTCGCGGTCATCGCCGCGATACGCGGGGAAGGCGGGGCATCATCGCGATGGTGGCTTGCAGCCGAAGGCTTTCTCGGCATCGCCGCAGGCATCTTCGCCTTTGCCATGCCCGGCCTCACAACGTTTGCCTTGCTGATGTTGATCGCCGCATGGGCATTGGTGCGCGGCGTCTTCGAGATCGTCGGCGCCATCCGCCTGCGCAAGGAAATCGACAATGAGTGGATGCTGATCCTCAGCGGCCTGTTGTCGGTGCTCTTCGGCGCGATGATGCTGGTGCTGCCCGGCGCAGGGGCCCTCGCCCTCGTCTGGGTGATCGCCTCCTGGGCGGTAGCGATCGGCATCATGCTGGTGATCCTGTCATTCAGGCTGCGCAAGCACGCGCACTAGCGCGCATTCGCAGCCTGCTCGATGACGATGGAGACGCTGCGCGGCGGCGTCTCCACAAATGTCGCCGCCTTGTCCCATGACAACCATTCCATTTGTGGCGAAGGCCGCAGGTGGAAACGTAACGGCGCGCCGGTGCGGTTGAACGCGAAGGCGATTCGCTGCGCGGACTTCTCTCCAGTCGCAAGAACCATGGCGAAGCAACCAAGCGCGGGGTTGTCCCAGTCGCGGGCGCTCAGCGGTGCGCCGTCCGTGCCCAGCCACTCGACATCGGCAATGCCGTCTTCGCCGGGCATGCCTGTAAGACGGACGGTGTCTCCGAGCACTGCGAACCGCCGGCGCAGCGATGCCAGCGACGCCGTGAAAGCTTCCAGTTCCAGGTTGCGGTTCAACCAGTCGATCCAGACGGTCTCGTTGTCCTGCGCATAGGCGTTGTTGTTGCCGCCCTGCGTGCGCCCGAACTCGTCCCCCGCCGCAAGCATGATCGTTCCGCGCGAGGCAAACAGCGTTGCCAGCATCGCCTTGATGTCGCCGATGCGCGCCGCGACGATATTCTGGTCGTGCGTTGCGCCCTCGACGCCATGGTTCCACGAGAAGTTTTCGTCGTGGCCGTCGCGGTTTCCCTCGCGGTTCGCCTCGTTGTGCTTGTTGCGATAGGCCGTGAGGTCGGCGAGCATGAAGCCGTCATGGCAGGCCACGAAATTGACCGAGCGCGTTTCATCGCCGGCAAAGATGTCGAACGAGCCGGCAAGCCGCGTCGCGAGATCGCCCGCCCGTCCATCGCCGCGCCAGAAACGCCTGATATCGTCGCGGCAGCGGTCGTTCCATTCAAGCCAGGGTTCGCCGAACCGGCCGAGGGCATAGCCACCGGGCCCGATATCCCAAGGCTCGGCGATGAGAACCCGGTCGGCGAGCCACTCGTCCGCGACGATCATTCGCAAGGTTTCGGCACCCGGATCGAAGCCGTCAGTCGTGCGTCCCATGATCGGCGCAAGGTCGAAGCGGAAGCCGTCCACGCCTGTGTGCCGCACGAAATGGCGCAGCGTGTCGAGGATCATCCCGCGCACGCGCGGATGGTCGCAAGCGATCGTGTTGCCGCAACCGGTGTCGTTGACGAGGAGCCCCGGTTCGCTTGGGTCGTGCCGGTAGAAAACGCCATTGTCCAGTCCGCGAAAGGACAGCGTCGCGCCGTGCCGGTCGCTCTCGCCGGTATGGTTGAAAACGAGATCGAGAATAACGCCGATCCCTGCCGCGTGCAGCGCCTCGACCGTCATTGCGAGATCGGCAATGCCGCCCGGCGCGAGCCTCGGCTCCAACGCCATGAATGTCACCGGATTGTAGCCCCAGGCATTGCCCAGCCCCAGCGGCGGCAAATGCCGCTCGTCGATCCAGGCGGTAACCGGCATGAGTTCGACCGCATCCACGCACAGCCGCCGCAGATGGTCGATCACCGTTGGATGGCGCAAGGCCGCGAGCGTGCCGCGATCGCTGGCGGGCACGTCAGGATGCAGCATCGAGAACGCACGGACGTTGATTTCATAGATCAGCCCGCCACGCCGGAACATGGCCGGACAGCGCCCGACCGGCAAGAGCCTTTCGACAATTGCCTTGGGTACCAGCGGGGCAGTATCGAAGGCGGCTTCGCGCGGCAGCGCCAGGCGGGGATCATGCCGCCAAGGCCCGTCGATACGGGTGGCATGGGGGTCCATCAGCAACTTTGCCGGATCGAACCACCGCCCGCGATCGGGATCGAACGGCCCATCGGCGCGGTAGCCGTAGCGAGCGCCCTCCCCAATACCCGGCACGAATGCAGTGAACGCATCGCCGGATTTCTCCATCGCGATGCGCGTTTCAGCCTCGCCGTCGAAAAGGCAGAGCCATATCGCATGCGCGCTTGCGGAATCGACGCTGAAGCGTACACCACCATTCTCGATGTTCGCCCCCGGCCTCATCGACTGTCAGGCCCGCGACGAAAGGCTGCGGAAGAGTTCGGCATATCGCGCCGCGCTCGCCGACCATGATACGTCTGACTTCATGCCCTGTCGCTGCATCGCGCGCCAGATTTCAGGCTTGACATGCGTCTGCGCCATCCGGGCGACCGCCGAAAGCAGCGCGTCAACTGTCAGCGGCGAAAACACAAAACCCGTTGCAACCCCTGCGCCAATCGCCGCGGCGTTCGCATCGATCACCGTATCGGCAAGACCGCCGGTGCGCGTGACGACGGGTACGCAGCCATAGCGCAGCGCGATGAGCTGCGTCAGCCCGCACGGTTCGAACCGCGACGGCACGAGGATCGCGTCGCTGCCGGCCTGCAGCAGATGCGACAGCGGCTCGTCATAGCCGATGACAATGGACACCCTGCCGCGATGACGCGAGGCGGCTGCAAGCAGCGCGCCCTCCAGAGCCTTGTCGCCGGCGCCGAGTACGGCAAGCCTCACGCCCATGCCGGCCAGCGCGTCGACAGCATCGCAGACGACGTCGATGCCCTTTTGCCAGGTCAGCCGCGAGATGATGCAGATGAGCGGCGAGCCGTCATGGTCGAGGCCGAAACGTTCTTCCACCTTCACCCGGTTCGCGGCTCGGGCCGACAGCGCCCTTGCGCCATAGTTGCAGGCGATCAGCAGATCGGCCTGCGGGTTCCACACATCGGTATCGATGCCGTTGACGATGCCGTGGAGGTCGCCCGCCCGGCTGTTGACGAGGCCTTCAAGACCCATGCCGAACTGAGCGGTGCGGATTTCCTGCGCATAGGTCGGGCTCACCGTGGTGATGGCGCTTGCTGCCTGCATCCCCGCCTTGAGGAAGCCGACGCCGCCGAAATACTCCACCCCTTCCACCGACCAAGCCTCGGGCGGCAGTCCTAGCCGCGGAAAAACCGCGGCATCGAAACGGCCCTGGAAAGCCAGGTTGTGAATGGTAACGACCGATGGCGGGGCCGCCTTGCCGCTGTAGCGAAGATAGGCTGGGGCCAGCGCGGCCTGCCAGTCATGGACATGAAGGAGGTCAGGAACAAAACCCGGCGCATGGCCCAGCGCGATGTCCGCCGCCAGCCTCGAAAACGCGGCGAAACGAAGCCAGTTGTCAGGATAGTCGTTTCCCTGCGCATCGCCATACGGCCCGCCATCGCGGTCGAAAAGTTCCGGCGCATCATGGACCAGCAGCTTCAGATCGCCGAGCCTGGCCTCCAGCAGCGTCCCGCGCGTTCCGGCCGGCCCTTCCACCGCCATCAGCTTCTTCGGCCGTTTCAGTTTGGCCAGCACCTGACGATAGCCCGGAACAAGCACGCGCGTTTCGATGCCGTGCTGCGCCAGTGCCGGCGGCAGCGCGCCGACGACATCGGCAAGCCCGCCTGTCTTGATGAGCGGATAGGCTTCGGACGCAACCGAAAGGACTTTCATTCGTAGATCAGCCCCGCCTTGTCGAGCATTGCCTGGGTAATGAGACACACGCCGTTTTCAGTCCGCCTGAAGCGGTTGGCGTCAAGCTCGGGATCCTCGCCGACAACGAGGCCGGCGGGTATCTTCACGCCGCGGTCGACCACCACGCGGCTCAACCTCGCGCCGCGCCCGATCACGCATTCGGGTAGGACCACCGCTTCGTTGAGCGAGGAATAGGAACGCGTCAGTACGCCGGTGAAGATGAGGCTTCGATAGATGCTCGACCCGGAAATGATGCAGTCGCCCGAAACCAGCGAGGAGATTGCCGCGCCGCGCCTGCCGTCCTCGTTGTGAACGAACTTGGCGGGCGGCTTGATTTCCGCATAGGTCCAGATCGGCCAAGACCGGTCGTAGAGGTCGAGTTCCGGCAGGATTTCGGTGAGATCGATATTGGCCTGCCAATAGGCGTCCACCGTTCCAACGTCCCGCCAATAGGCTTCGTTCTCGCTCGTTGCGCGCACGCAGGACTTGGCGAAGCGGTGCGCGACCGCCTTTCCGTTCTTCACGATGTAAGGAATGATGTCCTTGCCGAAGTCACGGCTGGAATTCGGGTCCGCCGCATCGCGCTTCAGTTCCTCGATCAGGAAATTCGTGCTGAAGACATAGATGCCCATCGAAGCCAGCGACATTTCCGGATTGCCGGGAATGCCCGGCGGATCTTCGGGCTTTTCGACGAAATCGATGATGGTTTCGTTCCCGTCCACATGCATGACGCCAAAGCCGGTCGCTTCCATGCGCGGCACTTCGAGGCAGCCGACAGTGACATCGGCCCCTGCATTGACGTGCTGCTGCAGCATCAGTTCGTAGTCCATCTTGTAGATGTGATCGCCCGCAAGGATCACCATGTACTCGACGCCGTAATCCGAGATGATGTCGGCGTTCTGGTGCACGGCGTCGGCGGTGCCCTCGTACCACTGGCTCTCCGAAACGCGCTGGCTGGCCGGCAGGATGTCGAAGCTTTCGTTACGCTCCGGGCGCAGGAAGTTCCAGCCGCGCTGCAGATGCCGGATCAGCGAGTGCGCCTTGTATTGCGTTGCGACGCCGATGCGCCGGATGCCCGAATTAATGGCGTTGGAAAGGGCAAAGTCGATGATGCGCGTCTTGCCGCCGAAATAGACTGCCGGCTTTGCCCGCCGGTCGGTCAGTTCATGCAGGCGGCTGCCCCTTCCCCCGGCAAGGACATAGGCCATGGCGTTACGGGCCAGCGGCGCGTTTCTTTGCGGTTCCATGTTTCCCTCCCAAACTGCCTAACCCGAGTGCACCAGTATGATCGTGGCGAGGGGCGGCAGCGACAGCACCAGTTCGCCGTTCCGCGCTTCCACTTCTCCAAGATTGCCCATGCCCGTGCCGCCATAGATCTGCGCATCGGTGTTGATGACCTCTCGCCACACTCCGTCTTGCGCGGCAATGCGGTAACCCGGCCGCGGCGCGGGGGTGAAATTGCTGATGACGATCGCAGGCTTTTCGCCCGGTGCCTTGCGCAGCCAGGCGAACACCGAATTGTCGCGGTCATCCACCACCACCCATTCGAAGCCTTCCGGTTCGCAGTCGCGCGCATGCAGCGCGGCGTTCTCGCGATAGGCGCGATTGAGGTCGCGAACCAGCAGGCGCATCCCCTCATGCGGCGGGTGCTGCAGCAAGTCCCAGTCGAGCGCCCGTTCCTCAGACCACTCGCGGCGCTGGGCGAATTCCTGCCCCATGAACAACAGCTTCTTGCCGGGATAGCCCCACATGAATCCATAATAGGCCCGCAGCGTCGCAAATTTCTGCCAGTCGTCGCCGCTCATCTTGTTGAGCAGCGAACCCTTGCCGTGCACGACCTCGTCATGGGAAAGGGGCAGCACGAAATTTTCGGAAAAGGCGTAAAGCAGGCCGAAGGTGATTTCGTCGTGGTGGTACTTCCGGTGCACCGCCTCTCGCGCAAGATATTGCAGCGTGTCGTGCATGAAGCCCATGTTCCACTTGAAGCCGAAGCCGAGGCCGCCCTCATGGACCGGTTGTGACACCTTGGGCCAGGAGGTCGATTCCTCGGCGATGGTCATGATGCCGGGATGCGAGCCGTAGACGGCCCGGTTCATCTCGCGCAGGAAATGCACGGCCTCAAGGTTCTCGCGACCGCCATGCTCGTTGGGTATCCACTCGCCTTCCTTTCGCGAGTAGTCGAGGTAGAGCATCGAGGCGACCGCATCCACGCGCAACCCGTCGACATGGTATTGCTCGGCCCAGAAAAGCGCATTGTTGACGAGGAAGGATTTCACCTCGCTGCGGCCGAAATTGTAGATCGCCGTGTTCCAGTCCGGATGGAATCCCTTGCGCGGGTCGGCATGCTCGTAAAGCGCCGTGCCATCGAACAGGGCAAGGCCGTGCTCGTCGGTCGGAAAATGCGCCGGCACCCAGTCGATGATGACGCCGATGCCAGCCCTGTGCGCGCCGTCGACAAAACGGGCAAATCCGTCCGGATCGCCGAAGCGCGCGGATGGCGCATAGAGCCCGGTCGTCTGGTAGCCCCATGACGGGTCGAACGGATGTTCGCTCACCGGCAGGAACTCGATATGCGTGAAGCCCATGTCGACGCAGTAAGCGATCAGCCGCGTCGCCATTTCGTCCCAGGTAAGGAACCATCCTGCATCGTCACGCTGCCATGAGCCCGGATGAACCTCGTAGATCGAAACGGGGACGCGCCGCGCATCCGTCCGGCTCCAATGCGCGCGGTGGGCAGCATCGCCCCATTCGCGGTCCGGACGGCCATGGATGACGGAGGCGGTCTTCGGGCGCAACTCCGAGCGGAAGGCGAAGGGGTCGGCCTTCAGCGGCAGCTTCTGCCCGTTTGCGCCAATGATCTCGTATTTGTACGGCTGGCCCGCCGTGAGGTCCGGCACGAAGGTTTCCCAGATGCCGCTGTCGGTTCGCAGCCTCATGACATTGCGCCGGCCGTCCCAGGCATTGAAATCACCGACCACCGAGACACGGCGCGCATTGGGCGCCCAGACGGCGAAATGCACGCCTTCGGCGCCCTCATGCGCAATGAGATGCGCGCCCATCTTGTCGAAAAGCCGCAGATGCGAGCCTTCCCCCAGATAGTAGTCGTCCATCGGCCCCAGCACAGGTCCGAAGCTGTAGGGGTCGGTAACGGTCCACTGCGCCCCGCCATTGGCGGCCTGGTAGCGCAACGGCTGGCGCTTCTTCACGCTCAGCGCGCCCTCGAAGAAACCGGCCGGATGGAGGCGTTTCAGCACGCCGCAATCCTTGCCGTTCAGCTTCTGGGCGATGACTTCCGTGGCCCCGGGAATGAAACAGCGCGCGATGAACCCGCCATCCCCGCCATGAATGCCGAGCACCGAATACGGATCGCCATGAGAGCCTTCGACGATCGCGTTGATTTCCGCCTGGGCCAGAGCCCCCGTCTTCGCCGTTTCGGGAGCTTTCCTGCCCGCCTTCATCAGACGGCCAAGGTCAGGATTGACCGGCTTGGGTCAGGACGTTGGAATGTTCCAGATTTCCTGCGCATACTGCCGGATGGTCCGGTCGGACGAAAACCAGCCGACATTGGCGACATTCCTGATGGCACGGGCGTTCCACTCCTGCGGCGACAACCACAGCGTATCCATGTCGCGTTGTGCTCGGCAATAGCTTTCGAAGTCATCGGTCAGCATAAACCAGTCATGGTCGTAGAGGCCTGCCACAAGATCGCGGTAACGAAGCGGGTCGTCGGGCGAAAACGTGCCCGATCCGATGGCCGCGAGTGCCTGCGCAAGTTCCGGCGAGGCTTCGATCGTATGGCGCGGATCGCGGCCTGAGGCCCGGCGCGCCGCAACCTCTTCCGCCGTCAGTCCGAAGATGAAGATGTTCTCCGCACCCACGCAGTCGCGGATTTCCACATTGGCGCCGTCGAGCGTGCCGATGGTCAGCGCGCCGTTGAGCGCGAACTTCATGTTTCCGGTCCCCGAGGCCTCCATGCCGGCGGTGGAAATCTGCTCGGATACATTGGCCGCCGGAACCATGACTTCCGCCAGCGAGACATTGTAGTTCGAAAGGAATACCACCTTCAGCAGCCCGCGCACGGAAGGGTCGTGGTTGATGACCTGCGCCACGTCATTGGCGAGCTTGATGATCGTCTTGGCGTTGTGATAGCTCGGCGCCGCCTTGCCGGCGAAGAATTTCACGCGCGGCACCCAGTCCTTTTCGGGATGCGAGCGGATCTGGTCGTAGAGCGCCACCGCCTCGACGATGTTGAGAAGCTGGCGCTTGTATTCGTGGATGCGCTTGGCCTGGATGTCGAAAATCGCAGACGGATCAAGCTTGAGCCCGGTGCGCTGCTGGGTGAGCCGCGCCAGGCGCACCTTGTTTTCCCGCTTGATGGCGGCAAACCGCTCCTGGAAAGCGGCATCTTCGGCGAAGCGCTCAAGCCCCTTCAGCGCCTCGGCATCGTCCATGATCCGCCCGCCAACCGCTTCTCGCGCCAGGTCGAAAAGTCCCGGATTGCATTGCATGAGCCAGCGGCGCGGCGTGATCCCGTTTGTCTTGTTGTTGATGCGCCCAGGGTAAAGCCGGTGCAGATCGTGAAAGACGGTCTGCTTCATCAACTCGGTATGGAGCGCCGAAACGCCATTGATGGAGTGCGAGCCCAGGAAGGCGAGATTGCCCATCCGCACGCGGCGGCCGCCATTCTCCTCGATCACGGAAATGCGCGATATTTCCTCGCCGTTCAATCCTTCGGTGCGCGCCCGCGACAGTTCTATCGCATTGATGGCGTAGATGAACTGCATGTGCCGCGGCAGCAGCCGCTCGAACAACGGTACCGGCCAGCTTTCCAGTGCTTCGGGAAGCAGCGTATGGTTGGTGTAGGAAAATGTCGCCTGCGCCACCGGCCACGCCTTCTCGAGCGCGAAGCCGTGGATATCGACCAGCAGGCGCACGAGTTCGACCACCGAAATCGCCGGATGCGTGTCGTTGAGCTGGATCGCCACCTTCTCGGCAAGGTTCTCGAGCGTGTGATACTGCTGCTTGTGCCTGCGCAAGATGTCTTGCAGCGAGGCCGAGCAGAAGAAGAATTCCTGCCGAAGCCGCAATTCCTGGCCCGCCGGCGTCGAATCGGCCGGATACAGCACCCGCGTCAGGCTTTCAGCGCGGTTGCTCTCCTCCAAGGCGCCGATATGGTCGCCGGCATTGAACTTCGACAGCAGGATCGGATCGACCGGCACCGCCTTCCAAAGCCGCAGCGTGTTGACCCGGTTAGCCCGCCAGCCGACGACCGGCGTGTCATAAGCCATGGCGATGACACGTTCGGCCGGCTTCCATTCATAGTAGGGCTGGCCGTCCGGCCCTGCGCCCTTGGGCGACACCGCGCCGCCGAAGCCGATTTCATAACTGCTTTCGCGCCGCTCGAATTCCCACGGATTGCCGTGTTCGAGCCAGACTTCCGGCAACTCGACCTGCCATCCCTCCGACAATTCCTGACGGAACAGCCCGTGCTGGTAGCGGATGCCATACCCGTAGGCCGGAATGTCGACGCTCGACATCGATTCCATGAAGCAGGCGGCGAGCCGCCCAAGCCCGCCATTGCCCAGCGCCGCGTCCGGTTCGAGCGCCGAAAGCAGGTCGAAATCCGCGCCCAGCTTCGCCAGCGCCTGTTGCAGTTCCGGCAACAATTCGAGGTTTGACACCGCATCGCGCAAGAGGCGCCCAATCAGGAACTCCAGCGAAAGATAGAAAACGCGTTTGGAATCCTGGCTGTATGCCCGGCGCGTCGACTCCATCCAGTGGTCGATGATGCGTTCGCGCACCACCATGATCGTCGCTTCCAGCCAGTCATGCTGCTTGGCCGACTTGGGATCCTTTCCCGTGCTGTAGGTCAGCCGGTTGACGATCTCTGCCGCCAGTATGTCCGGCGTCGCCGGCCCTTTTTCCGGCACGGGAAGGTCTGCGTCGGGTCTGAGCATGTGGGCCCCCGATGGTTAGGTTGCAGCAGGCTAGCACGGTTGCAGGTGCGAACTCCACTGGCCCGAACGGGATGGGAGCCATGCGTTTGCCGGCAGGCAGGACGGCTCAGGACGCCAGCCTGCGCCGCTCCTCTTCGCTTGACATGCGTTCGTTCCATTCACGGATCAGCGCCGCGAGATCGCGCACGATGCTGCCCCTGCCGGGTTCCCTTTGCGGCCAGTGTCTTGCGAGTTGCCCAACGGTTTCGACGAGCATCGTCACGTCGGACGGATCGCATTTGTCGAACGCCCCGACGAGCTTGAGGCCGATCGCCTTCTTTAAAAGCCCCACCTCGAGATGGGACGAAAGCATCAGTATGGCCGCTCCGGGCGACACCTTCGCGATGGCCTCCGCCAGGCGGATGCCTTCCTGCTTGCCGCCGAAACTGTTGTCCACGACATAGATGTCGAATCCGGGAACCGCTACCGGTTCATGGAGTGCATATGCTTCGACATGCGTGTGGCCGGCACTGCGAAATCGCCTGATCAGGACATCGCAGACCGTTTTGTCGTCATCCAGTATGATCAGGCGCTTTTTTTGCGCTTTCCCTGTCATGTTTGGTACTCCCTGTACTGTTTTTGTCGCGCAGTTTCTTGAGTTTTGCAGCGAAGGCCTCTGCGCTGGCCGATGCAGCTTTTGATATCCATCCGGGAACCGGGCTTGCCGGCCGTCCGGACAGGACAACGAGTATCTGGCGGCGCGACGCCGCCAGGATCGAGGCGACGGCGACTCGCGCCTCGCCAAGGCTTGTACCGCGTCTCAGGACAAGGACCGCAAGGTCGGCCTGCGCCGCGAAAAGGGTGGACGACAGGACACGGTTTGCCGCTCCGCAATCTACAACGACAATGTCGTTTGCGGCCGCGAGCGCCTCAAGTATCTGGCTCACGTCGCGCGGCGCCATGGCATTGTCCTTGACGGTATGGTTCTTGCCCGCGGCAAGCAGGGTGAGGCCATCGGACTGCGTCAGCGGAATGATTTCGGGCCGGGATGCGGTCATCCAGTCGGTGATGCCGGGCGCGTCCTCAAGACCCAGATTGGCGGTCAATGCGCGATTGCGAAGGTTTGCGTCGATCAGCGCAGTACGGGCCCCCGTTTGCACGAATGAACGGGCCAGCGCGCTTGCAAGCGTCGTCGCGCCGGAATCCTTTCCGCCACCAACGACGGCGACGGTTCGCCCCATGGTGCCGGTACTGCGCGACAGCGCGAGGTGGAACGATGCGCGCAGCTTGTCGACCGATTCGTGCGGCGATCCCAGGGCCCCGGCCGCGATGACCGACTTGCCAAGTCCGGCAATGTCGCTTTCGCTGCGTATGGTCGGGAACGCCATGCCCCAAACTGCGATAAGGCCGAAGCCCATGCCGAGGCCGCCCATCATGCCGACCATGGCCATTGCCTTGCGCTTGTCCTCGAACGGCTTGTCCGGCACGCTTCCGCGCGCCACCACTTCCGTCACCCCCGGCAGGGCGTTTCGGCTTTCCACGCGTACTTCCTCAAGCACCCGCCGCGTCTCGTCGAGTCGTTCGCGCGTCTGCGCGCGCTCCTCCTTGAGATAGCCGAGCTTGACGATGCGCCCGATCAGGTCGAGCGCCTCGGTTTCGAGCGTGTCCTTTCGCTCCTGAAGCTTGCGCAGCAGCGACTTCAGTTCGTCGACCGACTGTTCCTTCTTTTCCTCGCCGCCGCCCGTAAGTGCGCCGGTTCTTCCAAGCATCGTGATCTGCTGGCTGCGGCTTTCGATCGCCTTGTCGAGTACTGCGATCTCCGCCTTCGCGGCTATCACCTTCGGGTGATCGGCCTTGTAGCGCTTTTCCAGCGAGCTTGCCTCCGCCGCCTTCTTGGCGCGATCATAGGTCATGCTGGCCATGGAATTGTCGAGAAGCATGGAGCGCTTGATATCCGCATCGCCCGTATCGGCGTCCGTGGCAAAGCCGACCGTTTCAAGCTGGGTGATCGTTGAACTCAATTCGTCGATGCGAACGCTCACCTCGTCGATCTGGCTGATCTTGTTTACATGGGCCTTGGCGATGGCGTCCTGGCCGTATTCCTGTCCGACTTCCAGGATCTTGGCGTCGATCGCCTGAAGTTGGTCGAGAAGCGTGACCTCGCGGCCAGTCAATTCGCTGGTACGAAAATCCTGCCGGGTCTCGTTTTGCTCGAGGCGCAGTTCCGCATAGGCGTCGAGAAGGCCGTTCACGAGCGCTGCCGCGGTTGCGCCGCTGCCGCTCTTGCCCGAAATGGTGACAAGGCCCTTCTGGCTGGTGATGTTGACGGACTTGGCAATGTCGCCAACTTCCTCTGGCCAACCGGGCTTGATGTTGGAGGCCTGCAGGTTTCTCAGCGTCCGGTCCAGTACCGGGCGGCTTGTGAGGTAGGTCACCTCCGCCGCAACGAAGGCATCAAACAGGCGCAAGCGGGAATCGTCGGAATTGGCGTAGAGGATCTTCGATTCGCGCGCGACGATCCGCATCAGGCCCTGACTTTGGAATACCGGTTTTGTCGCAACGAAAATGGCCACTGCGATCAGGGTTCCAAGCAGCAGGCCGAGAAGCGCACCAATGAACAGCCTGCCGCGCAATGCGCCAAGAAGCATTTGCATGAGATCGAACTGCGCCGGTTCGACCTGCTCGATGAAGGCCCGCACCTGGCGCAGGCGCGCATTGGGCGAATCCTGAGGCTCGTGAACCGTGGCCTGCCGCGTCATGTCCGCCCCGCTGTCGGCGTCCGCGAGGATTCATCACGCTCCCAGGTGATTGCCTCGTTGCCGGCTGCTCGCTTGGCAAGCAGGTTGACGGCCACATAAGCGGCGAGGCCGGGCCACAGCCGGGGCCTGGCTATCGCGGCAGTGACAACGCTGCCGGTATCGCCGCCATCACTGGCCGCAATTCCCATCGCCGCGAGTTGCCGGTTGCCGCGATGCACCCTGCGGCGAACCTTGTAGAGATCGCGGAAATTGCGCGGCGGCTTCGCGGTGAACGAACAGTGCGGCAGGAAGCAGACCTTGGAAGCCGGTATTTTCCGCCTGACGAATTCGTCGTCGTTTATGACGCGCGGAAGTTGGCCGGCAAGCGCAACGCCTTCCCTTGAAAGGGCGTAGGCGCCGCCGAATTTTCCCCGCGCCAGATATCCGGTGAGCGCCCAGACCGCGTAGTAGTTTCGCAACAGCAACGACGCGCCGGAAAGATCGAGCTCCATGCGTCCGACGGCAGCGAGCCAAGGGCCTTCGCCGGCCTTCGCCAGCAGATCGCGCGCATGCTGCGTCGAGAGCTCAAGGTCGCCATCGAGATAAAGCCGCGGATAGTGCAGTGCCGCCTCGTTTCCGGCATTGAGCGCAGCGGTCTTGTTGCCCTCGGCCAGTTCGAGGACCCGCACCCCCTCGCCGAAACCGCGCGCGATCGCTGCGGTGTCGTCTGTGCAGCCATTGCACACTACCACGACGTCGAATTCCCCCGGGCGCGCGTCGCGCATCAGCGTAGCCAGGCAACGGGCAATTACCGACGCCTCGTTGTAGGCGGGAATGATGATGCTGCCGGCGGGCACAAGGTCAGTTGACAACTTCCACCTGCCCGATCCGTTCCTGGAACATGCCGGAGAGTTCCGGCGTGGCAGGTTGCTGCAACAGGTGCAGCGAGGAAGACAGGTCTTCCCTCGACTTTTCCCACCAGGCGGTGCGCTCGATCGAACGGCGCAGCTTCGCCGGGAACCGTTCGCGGATGAGCCTTGCCGGGTTTCCGGCGACAACGGCGAAGTCCGGCACGTCGCGCGTGACCACCGAGCCTGCGCCAACCACCGCTCCGCGCCCGATCCGGCCACATCCCGGCAGGACAATCGCGTTGGCGCCGATCCATGCATCGTCGCCAATAACGAGGGGACGCGGCGGCAAGGTCTCGCTTTCCGAGAGGCCAAGACGGGTGTTGTAGAAATAGGGATGCAGGCTGATGCGGTCGGTAGGGTGGTTGCGGCGGAACACGCGCACGCCCGGGCCGGTCGAGACATATCTGCCGACTCGGATTTCATTGAAACGCGCCGGGTCGAAGCAGCCATAGGAATGCAGGCCGGCCTCAATACCGTGATGCCGTGCCATGATCGCGCGCAAGGTCAGCGAAACCATCTCGCCACCCTCCAGCCGGCCGATCAGGCGGCGCATGGGGCCGCGCAGGCGCATCGGCGCGCTCGCATACATGCGGCCAAGAAGCCGTGCTGCCAGTGTGGTCTTGCCTTCGCCGGACATGGTCATTGCTCCGCCGGTCCCTGGATCAGCGACGTCAAGGTCATGAAGGGCTGCAGCGGCGCGCCGATCAGCGTGATCGTCGGCAGGACCTGCATGACCTTGTCATTCCACGTCGAGAGCCCGGTCTGGTCAATGAAGATGATGTCGTCCGGCTTGATTTCGATATCGGCCACCTTGCCTTCCAATACGTGTTTCAGATTAACCTCCAGCAATTGGCCTTCGACCGGCGAAATGGTCCGGATGACGCGGACCTCGTCCTGCCGGGCCTTGGCGGCGATCGCGCCACCCGCGGCAGCGATTGCGCGGACGAGCGTCTGGCGGCCGTCTCCGAAGGAGTAGACGCCGGGCGTCTTCACCGCGCCCGCTACATAGAATTTAAGGTCATCGGAGCTGGGCACGAACACGGTGTCGCCACCCTTGAGCCAGATATTCTGCTCCAGCCGTCCTTCCCTCAACACCGCCTTGATATCGACGGGGAGGATTTCCTTGCCGCGAATCACCCGTGCGCCGGGCAGGTAGGCGTTGGCGCCGGTGCCGTTGCCGAGTGCCAGCGCGTTGAGCAGGTTGGTCGGACGGTCCAGATACTTGACGCCGGGACTGTTGAACTCGCCAAGCAGATAGATCGGCCGGCTGCCATAGGTTTCCATGGAAACCATGACCCACGGCTCGTTGAACTCGGCCTTGTACGCATCGGTCAGCTTCTCCTGCACGCCGCCAACCGTCAGCCCGGCGACCTTCTGCGGCTGGATCGCCGGAAGTTGTATCTTGCCGTCGCCGGTGACGCGGATCGACAGGTCGTTCATACCCGTCTCGCCGAACACATTGACCTTGAGCACGTCGCCAGCGCCGATCCGGTAATCCGGCTCGGCCTTCTCCACCGCGGCGGGCGTCGCCTTGAGCGGCACGACCTTGATTTCGTCAGTCGCGATCGAACCGGTCGTGATGGTATCGCCTGCAATCCCGGTCGCATGCGAACTGCTTTCCTGCGTGGAAGCACAGGACGAAACCAGGATGGCCGATAGCAGCAAGGGAGCAAGCCCGGCGCGCCGCGCCAATTTTCCCGCAAGCCCGGCAACCGACCGCACGCCCTTTCGAACAACGAACGCGAGGGTGAGTCCGATGACGACAAGGTCGTACCCGACCGAGCGGTTGGTTATGTAGTGACGCTCCATCGCGAAACGGCGTGTCCAGTCGTCGACGACCTGGGACTGCTCGCCGCTTTCAAGAATGCATACCTGCGGCAGGCTGGTGACACCCGGCTTGACCAGAAGCCGCGAACCGAAGCCTGGAATTTTTTCCTCCAGTTCCTGCTGGAGGCTCGAGGCGATCGGCCGCGGGCCGACCAGCGCCATTTCCCCGCGAAGCACATTGAAGAGCTGCGGCAGCTCGTCGATCTTTAGATCGCGCAGGATGCGGCCGACAGGGGTTACCATCGGATCGCCGGAGCGAACACTTCGCGCGGCCTTGGCGTCGCGGTCGGCGCCCACGTACATCGTGCGCACCTTGTAGGCGCGAAACGGCAAACCGTTGCGACCGGGCCGCATCTGCGAATAGAAGAACGGCCCGCGCGAGGTAAGGCGAACGGCAGGGTACAGAATTGCGAGGAGTGGCAGCAGCGCCAAGATGGCCAGCAGCGCGACGGCGCGCTGCACGATCGGCCATGCATATGAGGAATCCCCCGCAGCCATCGTGGCGGCGGGTGTGACTGGGGGCTCTTTCGATTGAGCGTCAAAGGTCTCGTGCTTCATGGCCGCATCCCTGCTTCGGCCCAAGCAACCGCAAGATTCATACCAACTCAAAAAGCCCGCCGCCGCCCGAGAAAACTGTGAATTTCCGTCTTTTTTGGAAAGTTTGCCCTTGCGCAATGCTATTTGATTCGCGTTTTGCAATGCAAGATGCGTCTGGCGCACGTTGCGAAAAGCTTTTCGCGTCGGAAGATGCGCTTTAGAGGCGGTTTTATGGCCTGAACCGGCTGGCACGATGCTTGCTGCCGGTTTCGGCATGATGACCATCGATCCAAAACCCATCGCACTTTTCGGCGCAGCGCCCGACACGGGCAATCTTGGCGTCACCGCTCTTTCGCAATCCGTCGTTGCCGGGTTGTGGACCCGAGGCATTCGCAATGCCTTCGTTTTCGACCATGGACGCGGCGCACGCGCCGTTGAAAAGAACATCGGACCGGACCGTGTTCGCTACACCGCACAAGGCGCGGTCGGCGGAATGCGCATCTACCGGCCTGAAAACCTTCACCACGCGGTTGCACAGAGCCGGTTCGGCATTGCCTGGAACCCGATCCTGCGCACGATCCGGGAATCGGCGGCCGTGCTCGACATTTCCGGAGGCGACAGCTTTTCCGACATCTATGGAAAGCGCCGCTTCACCAGCATCACGCAGCCCAAGCAGCTCGCCATCGACAACGGCGCGCCGCTGATCTTGTTGCCGCAGACATACGGCCCGTTCGAGGAACACGCCCGGCGCGCCGAAGCAGCGGAAATGGTGCAGCGCAGCTCGCTCGCCTTCGCCCGGGACAAGCGCAGCTTCGCCATCCTCGTCGAACTGCTCGGCGACCGGTTCAATCCCGCCCGGCATGTATGCGGCGTCGATGTAGCCTTCGCCTTGCCGATAACCGAGCCCGCGCCTCAACGCCGCGACCCCTTCCTTGCCTGGAAAAGCCGCCAGAAGGGAAGGATCGCAGGCCTCAATGTCAGCGGGTTGCTCTTCAACGAAGCCGCCGAGGCCAGGAAGCAGTTCGGACTTGGCGCCGACTTCCGCGCGCTTTGCCTTTCCTTCGCCGAGCGCCTGCTCAGCGGGACCGAAGCCAGCCTCCTCCTGATCCCGCATGTCCTTGACCGGCCCGGCAGCCGAGAATCCGACGAAGACGCAATCCGCTCTGTCCACGCGGAACTGGCGCCGCGCTTCGGCGACCGCCTGTTCGTACCGCAGATGCCCGATTGCGCCAGCGAAGCCAAGTGGTTCATCGCACAGTGCGACTGGTTCACCGGCGCCCGCATGCACGCCACGATCGGCGCGCTGTCCTCGGGCGTTCCGGCCCTGGCATTGGCCTACAGCGCCAAGATGCAAGGTGTCTTCGAAAGCTGCGGCCAGGGCGGCAGCGTCATCGACCTGCGCACGGAGAATTCGGAAAAGTCGGTGGTCGAGCAGATGCTCGAATCCTTCGAGGGAGCGGCCCGCACCCGCGAGAGGCTTGCTGCCCGCTTGCCCGAAACGCTTTCGCAGGCCGCCTTCCAACTCGACTACATCGCCGGTTTCATCCGGAAAAACGCCGGCATGATGCTGGAGACGGAGATGCGCAATGCTGCGTAATGTTGCCCGGGGCGGCTCGGCGCTCGCGCTCGCATTCATTTTGGTAGAACTGTTCGCAGTGGCGCGAATTGCGCTGTTCGCGCAGTTTCTCGCGCCCGCCTCAATGGGCGTGCTGGTCATTCTCGGCGCATGGCTGCGGCTTGTCGAAATGGCGACCGACATGTCGATCGACCGCTTCCTGCTGCGTGAGCCGGGCGGCGTGCGCCGCAGGGTACAGAATGCGGCCCATGGCGCCTCGTTGGTCCGCGGGGCCGCAGGCTCGGCAATCATGCTGGCTTCGCTGTATCCCCTGCTTTCGATCTATGGATTGCAAGGCGACGCGACAAGTTTTCTTGCGGCGGCCCTGGTACCCTTCGTCCGCGGCTTCCTGCATACCGACTATCGCCTGGCGAACCGGTTCCTGCGCCTTCGCGCCACCGTCATCGTGGAGTTGGGCGCAGCAGCGGCGGGCCTTGCCGCCGCCGCTTTCGGAGCATTCATCGCGCCGGGTCCGGAAGCCTTTGCCGCCTCGCTTGTCGCGCAGGCAGTTGGCGCGGTCGTATTCTCGCATGCGCTGGCTTCGCGCAAATACGCGATCTCCCTCGATCGGCAGGTTTCGCGCCGTATCTGGCAGCTTGGCTGGCCGCTGACGATCAACGCAATGTTCCTTTACGCAGTTTTCCAGGGCGAGCGCATGCTTGTCGGAGGATTTCTGGGACTGGAGACATTGGGCGCCTACGCCATCGTGGCCCAACTCGCCCTGCTTCCGGTCATGATCAGCGGCCGCCTTGCCATCAATCTCGCAATGCCGATCATGGCCGGCGCACGGGGCGGCAGCCGCGCGGCGCAAGGCGCATCGGACGTCGCGGCAATCTTCGCGTCCGGCGGCCTTGTCTTCTGGGCGGCTTTCGTCCTCCTTTGCCCGCCGGTCATTTCCCTCCTGTTCGGAAAGGCATACCTGCCGCAAACGGCCGACCTCGGCTGGATTGCCGCTGCCGCCGCGATCCGCCTGCAAAAGACCGGGCCGGCCACTGTGCTGCTTGCCGCCGGCCGTTCCCGTGAGATCCTGGCGGGAAGCAGCGTGCGCCTTGCCGGATTTGGCCTTGGCGTCTTCACGCTCTGGTTCACGCGCGATCTCACCGCATTCATCGCCGTAACGGCGACGAGCGAAATGGCGAGCCATGCTGCGCTTTGCCACTTCGCAAAAAGGGAAATGGGCTGGGGCACACTCGCTGTCAAGCTCTCGCCCGTTCCGGTGGTGGTCCTCGCCGCCGCGCTTGCCGCTTCGCAAGCCGGGACGAACTCGCTGCCGGCGCTCTGTATCGCCGCCATGCTCGCGGGCCTTGTTCCGCTTGGCCTCATGGCGCTTCGCCACCTTCCTTTCCGCGGCGCGCCGGTTGGCGCCCTGCTTCAAGTCAACGGGTGACGCCATGGGCCTCATGCACACAAACCCCACATCGATCACGCAAGTCGTCGAGCGCCACATGTGCACCGGCTGCGGTGCATGCGCGGGCATCGCCCCGGCACTTTTCGCAATGACAGACGTGCCCCATGCCGGACGCCGTCCGGTCCGCCTGCCCGCGGTAGACGAGGCAGCCGAACGCGAAGCGCTGGCGG
>JBGSJA010000345.1:0-3047 GCA_041742235.1 Salaquimonas sp.
CCGCCCCGAATGCCTTGAGCGCATCCTCGCCGGGATGTGCCGGCACGCCTTCGATGACGCCGATTTCGTTGCCGGCGCGCCGCCCGTAGAGGCTGCCCAGCACTGGCCAGAAGCTCTCGTCCGCGAAAAATTCGCGTGGCAGGCCAGACAAATCGAACACGAAGCGCGCCATCCGGTTTTCCGAAAGGTGCAGGCCTGTGCGCGGCGCACTCCCGGCGATGGCGCAGGCGATGTCGAGATAGTCGCCATACCGGTTCGTGCGCGCGCCCAACACCGAATTGCAGAACACCACCGCGTTGGATTCGCCCCAGGCGACATCCGTGCCAAGCTGCGGGCGGTGACCGGCCTGGTAGGGCGAGCAGGTCCAAGTGGGCTCGCAGCCGATGGCGAGATATGCCCGCATCAGGCGCTTTGCCATGGCCCTTTCATGCTCGGGCAGGCGGTTGCCAGAACAGCCGGTGAGGTCGATGGCCCCGACATTGAGCGTTGCCCTTACCGACACCTTCGCGCCGAGGTCGCGCAGCCTCTCGGCGAAATAGGTGCCGGAATCGCCATGGTAGAGCGCGCCATCGATATGGGCGGAGGCAATCGGCACGAGGCTTTGCGCCCCGAGCAGCCGGGCGCTGTCGCAAACAAGGCGCATCGCCATAGCCGCGCCTTCGCCTTGCGCGCCTGCCGCCAGGGCCGATTCCTGCGCCGTCAGCGCAAGGCTCATGCTGCGGCGGCCTTGAACCGCATGGTGTCGAAACGCCCGGCGCG
Source organism: Salaquimonas sp. (assembly GCA_041742235.1). Classification (GTDB taxonomy): domain Bacteria; phylum Pseudomonadota; class Alphaproteobacteria; order Rhizobiales; family Rhizobiaceae; genus BOKV01. The sequence continues at coordinate 760 of JBGSJA010000345.1, forward strand.
CGCGTCGTAGAGGATCAGCCGCCCCGCAAGGCTTTCGCCCGCGCCGGTTATTTCCTTGATGACTTCCATTGCCTGCATCGAACCCATGATGCCGGTCAGCGCGCCAAGAATTCCGGCCTGCGCGCAGGTCGGCAGCAAGCCTTCCGGCGGCTTGTTCGGGAAGAGGTCGCGGTAGCGCGGATAGGGGTTGCCTTGCGCGTCGGCGGCATAGGGCTTGAGCGTCGTCAGCGAGCCGTCGAACTGCCCGACAGCGGCGGTGACGAGCGGCTTCTTCAGCTCCTCGCACAGATCGGCAAGCAGATAGCGCGTGTCGAAATTGTCCGACCCGTCGACCACCACGTCATTGAGGGCCACCAGCGCCAGCCCGTTCTTTTCGGTGAGGCGAACGGGATAGGTCTCCACGCGCACATTCGGGTTGATGCGCTGTGCCGCGCGCCGGGCGCTTTCGACCTTGGGCACGCCCACATGCGCGGTTTCATGGATGATCTGCCGCTGAAGGTTGGACAGCGAAACCGTGTCGTCGTCGACCACCGAGATTGTGCCGACGCCGGCCGCCGCCAGATAGGCGATGACCGGCGAGCCCAATCCGCCCGCGCCGATGACGAGAACCCGCGCCGCCTTCAGTTTCTGCTGCCCCGGCCCGCCGACATCGGCAAGGACAATGTGACGGGCATAGCGCTCCAACTCGTCGCTGCTCAGCATGGTGTTCATTGCTTCTGGCCTTCCTTTTTAGCCTGGCCCGATTGTACCGCGTAATATTGCGCCCTTTCTCCGAGCGCCGCAAACAGCGCCCGGTCGGTCCCGGTCATCCATGCCTGGCAATCCAGCATGTCGATCCGGTCGAAAAGCGCGGCCCGCCGCCTTTCGTCGAGATGCGCTGCAATTTCGTCGAGAAGAAGGATGGGCGCAAATCCGTTGAGATCGCTGACAAGGCGGGCATGGGCAAGGAGAATGCCGACGAGAAGCGCCTTTTGCTCGCCGGTCGAACAAAGTTCGGCAGCCATCGCCTTTGGCCGGTGCGTGACCTTGAGGTCAGATCGGTGCGGCCCCTCCAGCGTGCGCCCCGCCGCCGCGTCGATCCGGCGCGACGCCTTGAGGCGGTCGCAGTAGCCATCCTCCAGATCGACGGATGCGCTGTCCGGCGCCAGCGCCTCAAGGCTTCCGTCCAGCGAGAGCAGGGCATCTGGGAACGGCGAGGCGGGATCGGCCGCGCGGATGATGACGCCGGTAAGGAGGCTGACGAGTTCAAGCCGCGCCAACGTCACGGCGATGCCCGTGTCCACCATTTGCGCCTCGATCGCGTCGAGCCACGCCCCGTCCGGATTTGGTTCAGACAACAGGCGGTTGCGCGCGCGCATCGCCTTTTCGAAATCCGCCGCCCGCCGCCCGTGGACCGGATCGATCGCCAGCACCAGCCGGTCGAGAAACTTGCGCCGGTCTGCGGCAGGGCCGGTAAACAACCCGTCCATCGCCGGGGTCAGCCAGACGACGCGGCAATGCTCCAGCAGATCATCGGCGCTTCTTGCCGGCGCGCCGTTAATGCGCACCCGCCTTTGCGATTCCGGCCCCAGCGCATTCTCGACAACGCCGGTGCCGATCGATACCGGCCCTGCCGCGCCTTCCATCACGGCATGAACGGACCACGCGCCGCTGCTGCCGCTGCGCGCGACCTGGTCAAGCGAAGCGCGCCGCAAGCCGCGCCCCGGCGAAAGGAAGGAGATGGCTTCGAGCAGGTTCGTCTTTCCCGCGCCGTTCTCGCCCGTCAGCACCACATGGCGATGGTCGCAGTCGAGCCGCAGCGATGCATAATTGCGAAAATCGGTCAGCTTGAGCTGGGTCAAATGAATGCGGGCCATGGCTTGCGCCCTCTGTCGCGCCACCCGGCCCGGGCACTCAAACGCGCATCGGCATCAGCACGTAGATCGCGCCCGACTCCGCCGAGTCGCGGATCAGCGTCGGCGAACCGGGGTCGGCGAGCATGAACACCGTCTCGCTGCCGGAGAGCTGGCTGGTGATGTCAAGCAGATAGCGCGAATTGAAGCCGATTTCCAACGGTTCGGCGGAATAGCCCACGGGGAGTTCCTCGGTCGCGCTGCCCGAATCCGGGTTGTTCACGGTCAGCACCAGATTGCCATCGGAGAGTTGCAGCTTCACCGCGCGGCCCCGTTCGGAGGATATGGTCGAAACACGATCGACGGCGCTCGCGAAGGACTGGCGATCCATGACGAGTTCGCGGTCATTGCCGGTCGGAATAACGCGGTTGTAGTCGGGGAAGGTGCCGTCGATCA
>JBGSJA010000346.1:0-2850 GCA_041742235.1 Salaquimonas sp.
GTGCCGCTGATGACCGGCGTCGGCCCTGTCGAGGCGGCGGTGTCGCTGACCGGCGCGCTGGCCGCGCTGCGGGCGCAGGGGCACTTGCCTGATCTTGTCGTCAGCCTGGGTTCCGCCGGGTCCAACACCTTGCAGCAGGGCGAGATCTATCAGGCGGCCTCGGTCTCCTATCGCGACATGGACGCATCGCCGCTTGGCTTCCCGAAAGGGCATACGCCCTTTCTCGGCCTGCCGCCGGAACTGCCGCTGGTGCTTCCTTTCGCCGGCATCGCGGCGAAGCGGCTTTCGACGGGCGCAAACATCGTGTCCGGCGCGGCCTATGGCGGCATAGATGCCGACATGGTCGACATGGAAAGCTACGCGCTCGCCCGGGCAGCAATGGCCTTCGCAACCCCGCTGGCGGTGCTGCGCGGCATATCGGATGGGGCGGAGGAATTGTCGCATATCGGCGACTGGACACAGTACCTCCACGTCATTGATGAAAAACTCGCCGGCGCCGCGCGCCGCCTGATTGCGGAAGGATGACTAATGTCCACCGCGAACAGGTTTCTGCCGATTGAAGAATCGCCGCGCGGGGCATAGCTTTCGGTACCAGGCAACGCGCAGGACCGGTGAAGCGACATGGGAAAGATCACCCTCGACCTTGACGCATTGTTGGCGGAGGGCCGCCTGACGGCCGCCGAGGCCGAGCGCCTCAAGACGATGGCGGTGACCGGGCGCGGATTGTCGACGGTCGTACAGGTTCTCTACATCCTCGGCGCGCTGGGCCTTGCCGGCGGCGTCATGGTCCTCAAGCCGGAACCGGTAACGGGCATGGCCCTGGCGGCGCTGGCTATCGGTTTTGCAATATTCGCGCAGGCGACGCGGCGCGAAGACCTGGGCATGCTCGGCACGGCGATGGGCATTTGCGGCACGGTCGGCCTGTGCGGATCGATCGGCATGCAGTTCGGTGAAACCCTTCCCGCCCTGACGATCAATGCGATCATCACGGCAATCACCCTTGCGGCGACCATCATCTTGCGGTCGCGCTTTCTTGCAGCGCTCGTTCCCTTGTCGATTGCCTCGCTGCTCGGCTCGTCCACCGGATACTGGCATGCTTCCTATGGCATCATGGTGCGCGAGCCCCTGCTGACCGTCATCGTCTTCGCCGTCCTTTCAGGCGTGTTTTTCCTCGCCGCCTACCGGCTAAAGGCAATCTGGTCGCAAATGGTGACGGTAGCGGGCCGCGTATCGTGGCTGGTGATGAATTTCGGTTTCTGGGTCGGCTCGCTCTGGGGCGACCAGATCGGCGATCATTTCATCCGGCCCACACCCGACGCGCCGATGGAAAACGTGCGGTCGGCGTGGCTGTTCATTCCGGAAGGGGCTTTCATCCTTGCATGGGCGGCGGTTTCCATCGCGACCATCATCTTCATGCACCGCAACCGTTTCGCGGTGAACGCGTCGATCACGTTCCTTGCAATCAACGTCTACACGCAGTTCTACGAATGGTTCGGCGGCAGCGGCTTCGTAATGCTGACCGGCGGGGTCACGCTGCTCGCCTTCGCCTTCGGGCTCTACCATTTCGACCGCTACATGGTCGAACGCAACAAGGCGGCAGCGGCTTGAGGATTGGGGATTGCCGGGCAGGGCCGTTGCGGAGAGCCGCGACTTCCCCTAAATGCCCGTCATGACGGCCCATCCCGACAACATCCTCATCATCGATTTCGGCAGCCAGGTCACTCAGCTGATCGCCCGGCGCGTTCGCGAGACCGGCGTCTATTGCGAGATCGTCCCTTTCCAGAAGGCGCAGGAAGGCTTCGAACGGCTCAAGCCCAGGGCGGTGATCTTCTCCGGCGGCCCGGCCTCCGTGCCGGAGGAAGGCAGCCCGCGCGCGCCGCAGGCGGTGATCGATTCGGGCCTGCCGATCCTGGCCATCTGCTACGGCCAGCAGACGCTGTGCCATCAGCTTGGCGGCAGGGTCGAGGGCGGCCACCACCGCGAATTCGGCCGCGCCGACGTCGAAATCCTCAAGGAAAGCCCGCTGTTCGAGGGCTTCTGGCAACCGGGCCGGAAATACCCGGTCTGGATGAGTCATGGCGACCGCGTTACCGTCCTGCCGGAAGGTTTCGAGGTGATCGCCACCTCGCCCAACGCGCCCTTCGCCATCGCGGCGGACGAGAAGCGCCGCTACTATACGACGATGTTCCACCCCGAGGTGGTACACACGCCGGACGGGGCAAAGCTGCTCGCCAATTTTGTCCACAACATCGCCGGCATCAAGGGCGACTGGTCGATGGCCGCCTATCGCGACAAGGCCATCGAGGACATCCGCAAGCAGGTGGGCAAGGGCCGCGTCATCTGCGGCCTTTCCGGCGGCGTCGATTCATCTGTTGCCGCCATCTTGATTCACGAGGCTATCGGCGACCAGCTCACCTGCATCCTCGTCGACCACGGTCTGATGCGCAAGAACGAGGCGGCCGAGGTCGTTTCCATGTTCCGCGAGCACTACAACATCCCGCTGGTGCATGTGGACGCGGCAGACCGCTTCATCGACGCGCTGGAGGGGGAGAGCGACCCCGAGATTAAGCGCAAGACCATCGGCCGGCTGTTCATCGAGGTGTTCGAAGCAGAGGCGAAGAAGCTCGGCGGCGCCGAGTTCCTTGCGCAAGGCACCCTCTATCCGGATGTGATCGAAAGCGTCTCCTTCACCGGCGGGCCGTCGGTGACGATCAAGAGCCACCACAATGTCGGCGGCTTGCCCGATCGCATGAACATGAAGCTGGTCGAGCCGCTGCGCGAACTCTTCAAGGATGAAGTGCGCAAGCTTGGCCGCGAACTCGGCCTGCCGGAGCATTTCATTGGCCGCCA
>JBGSJA010000347.1:0-4865 GCA_041742235.1 Salaquimonas sp.
GCAGCGGGCTCGACCGGCGCTTGTCGCGCGCGAGGAAAATGGTGCTACCCGGCGCGGCCTTGCCGGCCTGCGCCAGCATGCGGCAAAAACCGTGCACGTGCCGGAACGCCGCTCCGGCGCACAGATCGACCGCAAGTCCCCTGAGGCCGCTGGTTCCGAATTTCACATCCAATGCACTGTCCTTCCCGCGCCCTTGACCTTTGACCGTGCAAGGGAAAAGCTCGCGCCGCAATCAACGGAGCAAGCGCATGCCGATCTACAGCCTCGACGGTATATCCCCGAAACTGCCGCCTGAAGGGAAGTACTTTGTTGCGCCCGATGCGCATGTGATCGGCAATGTGGAGCTGGGCGAGGATGTCGGCATCTGGTTCGGCGTGGTCCTGCGGGGCGACAACGAGCATATCAGGATCGGCAAGGGATCGAATGTGCAGGAGGGCGCGATGTTTCACACCGACCCCGGTTTTCCGTTGATCATCGGGGAGGGGTGCACCATCGGCCACCACGCGATCATTCACGGGGCAATCATCGGCGACAACAGCCTGGTGGGCATGGGCGCCAGCGTATTGAACGGGGTGCGGATCGGCCGCAACTGCCTGGTGGGCGCCAATGCGCTGGTGACGGAAAACAAGGAGTTTCCCGACAATTCGCTGATCGTCGGCGCACCGGCGCGCGCAATCCGCACGCTGGATGAGCAGGCGGTGAGCCGGCTGAGACTATCCGCCGCGCATTATGTGCAGAACTACAGAAGGTTTCTGAAGGGCCTCAAACGGATCGGCTAGGTTTTCAACCCGCCGACGAAGTTGCGGATTTCCGCCGCAACCTTCGGTCCATGGGTGTGGATGATCCAGTGCCCGGCGTCGGGCACCTCGACCACGGTCAGCTTCGGAGCGAATTCTTCGAGGCCCTCCCGGCAGACCGGCAAGAGTGCGGTATCTTGCGAGCCCCATATGAGCAGATGCGGCGCCTTGACGCTGAAACGGTCCGGCCCGGCATCCTTCAGCGGCGTTGGCGGTACCGGTTCGCCCTCGACCGGCACGACGATGGGCGATGCGCGGTACCAATTGAGCATGGCGTTCATCCGCCCCGGCAGCGACCATGCCCGGCGATATCCCAACCGCTCTTCGGCATCGAGCCATTTGGCCGATGAAAACCGTTCCAGCATGCCGAAAGTGCGGCGGAAATCATCCTGCGCCATGCGCTCTGCCGCGTCGTCGGCGCGAAGATAGTGAAAATACTGGCTGGCGTTCAACTGGTCGCGATTCTCGACCAGCGCCTTCTGGAAGAGCACCGGGTGCACGCCGTTGACGATGACGAGGCCGAGCAACCGTTCGGGCACGGATATTGCCGCGGCATAGGCGACCGACGCACCCCAATCGTGTCCGGCGAGCACGAAACGGCGATTGCCGAGCAGGTTGGAACTGAGCGCCAGCAGGTCGGAAACGAGCTTCTTGGCGGCATAATCGCTCACCTTTTGGGGGGCATCCGACAGATTGTAGCCGCGCTGGTCCGGTGCGATGAGCAGGTAGTCGCGCCAAAGTTCGCGCATCACGGGCTTCCATCCGGCCCAGTACTCGGGAAAGCCGTGCAGAAAAATCACCGGTGTGCGGTCATCGTCCAAAGCGCCATCCGGCAGTGATGCGGCGGCGTTGTGGACGAAATGAAGCCTAGCCTCGCCGCAATCGGAGAAGGCGGATTGAAATCCTTGCGGCAGGTTCTGCAAGTGCGCCATCCTTGTTGCGCCACCAAACGAGGAGATCACGCTAATGTTGCAGGCGGGCAAAGAAAAGGCCCGCGCGCGCCTATCCGACGGTGTTTCGCTCGATCGACAGATGCTCGTGCCGCCTGCCGCCGCGCAGGGCAAGGTCGCCCGTCACGGCATCTTTCCAGCGGTGGCCTACAATGGCGCCCTTCGAATGTCCGGTGATGATGTTGTCGGTGATCAGCGCCTTGCCCGCACCCTCGACCACCGTGACGCCGATGCCGGTCTGCGCCTTGCGAATGACGTTGGAACTGACGGCGACATCGCGCAGATAAGGTCCCCATCCCAGCAACAACCCGAATTTCTCCGCGCCCTCGATCACATTGCCGCTGATGGCGGTGTCGGCTTCCGCCGAGATGCCGATGCCGAAGAACTGTTCATCCGCCTGGTAGGGGGCCGAAACGTGCACGTTGCGGACCATGTTGCCCGATACGACCGCCATCCGCCCGCCCTGCATGAAATTGGCGATGGAGATGCCGATTGCCGCGCCATCGACGATGTTGTTGGCAATGAGCGCGCCCTCGAATTCGAACTCGGAATAGATCGCCGTCTCCCCTGATCTCAGGCAGGTGTTGCCGGTGATCTGGACATTGCTTCCCGAATTGGAGCGGATGGCCGAGAAGGCGCAGCCGGACACGTGATTGTTCGACACGATCACCGAATTGGCGCGGAAAATGTTGATGCCATTGCCCCATTGGCCGGTGCCGCCTTTCGTGGCGGAAATGCCAGATATGCGGTTGCCCGAAACGATGGTGCCGTCTTCCCCGCTTTCCCAGCGGTGGACCAATATGCCGCCATTGAGGCAGGACGCCACTTCGTTGCCGGTGATCGAAAAATTGTTGTTTTCGACTGCGTAGATCGCGCATCCGCCCATTGCCCCGGAGATGGTCGACCGCTCGACGCGACCGCGCGAGCGTTCGATCTGCAAACCGTTGGCGGCGCTGCCATAGATCTGGCAATTGTCAATCACGGCAAGCTGGGCGTTGGCGATCTTGAGCGCTGCCCCGGCATAGTCGCTGATCGTGCGGTTGGCCCCGTCGAGGGAAACGCCGGAAATCTCCAGATGCTCGGCATCCTCGCTTAGCAGGAAATGCCCGTTGCCGGAATTGACGAGGCGCGAGGCGCCGGGAACGCCGGTCAGCCGCACGCGCTTGGGCAGTGTGATGTTCGAGACGTTGTAGATGCCCGGCGGCAGGAATATCGGCTGGTTCGCATCCGATGCGACATCGAGTATGGCTTGCAGCTTGCGGCTTTGGTCGTCGATCGCGCCGGGTATGAGGCCAAGATCAGCAGCGCTGACCGAGCCGCGCAATTCGGCAAGGCTGAATGCATCGCCGCCGGCAAGGGCTGGCGTCGCCGCCGCCACGGCTGGTGCGCCGGCGAGTGCTCCAAGCAACCCTCTTCGCGTGATGCTGGCTGGTCCGTGTGCCATTGCCGGTCAACTCCTGGCCGATTTATCAGGTTCTGCCTGCAAGGAGCAGGAAATGTGCCAGCCAAGGCTTGCTCCAACTGTGCCATTTCGGCACAAAAGGGAGCGATTTTTGAACGGTTTGCGCAACCGCGCCGCGCCGCCTATATGTCGCTTTGCACCGCCCTTGCTGCGAGCGGTTTCAGGGAGAATTCAATGCTCAGGGACGATGCCATCTATCTCGGCTCCAGCCGCAACCCGGACGACTCGGTCAAGAAGGGCGAGTATCTGGATTTGAAACTCGCCAACCGGCACGGCCTCGTCACCGGGGCAACCGGCACCGGAAAGACCGTATCCTTGCAAGTCATGGCGGAGGGCTTTTCCAACGCCGGCGTGCCGGTGTTCTGCGCCGACGTGAAGGGCGACCTTTCCGGCATCGCGGCCAAGGGCGAGTTCAAGGATTTCCTTGAAGCGCGGGCAAAGGCGATCGGCTTCGAGGACTACGAGTTCCAGGAATTTCCCGTCATCTTCTGGGATCTGTTCGGCAAGAGCGGGCATCCCGTGCGCGCCACGGTGTCGGAAATGGGTCCTTTGCTGCTCGCCCGGCTGATGAACCTTTCGGACGCTCAGGAAGGGGTTCTCAACATTGCGTTCAAGCTCGCCGACGACGAAGGCCTGTTGCTGCTCGATCTGAAGGATCTGCGCGCGCTTTTGACCAACGTGAATGAACGGGCAAAGGAAATCGCCGCAACCTACGGGCTCGTCTCGACGCAGTCGATCGGCGCCATCCAGCGGCAGCTTCTCGTCCTGGAACAGCAGGGCGGCACCAACTTCTTTGGCGAGCCGGCGCTCAAGATCGCCGACCTCATGCGCACCACCCGCGACGGACGCGGCGCGATATCCGTTCTTGCTGCCGACAAGCTGATGAGTTCGCCCCGGCTCTATTCCACTTTCCTCCTTTGGCTCTTGTCCGAGCTGTTCGAGGAACTTCCCGAAGTGGGCGATCCGGACAAGCCAAGGCTGGTGTTCTTCTTTGACGAGGCGCATTTGCTTTTCGACGAGGCGCCGCGCGCATTGGTCGACAAGGTGGAGCAGGTGGTCAAACTCATCCGTTCCAAGGGCGTTGGCGTCTATTTCGTGACGCAAAACCCGCTCGACGTCCCAGACATCGTGCTTTCGCAGCTCGGAAACCGTGTCCAGCATGCGCTTCGGGCCTATACGCCGCGCGAGCAGAAGGCGGTGAAGACGGCTGCCGAAACCTTCCGGCCCAATCCCGAACTCGACGTGATGAAGACCATCACCATGCTGGGCGTCGGCGAGGCTCTGGTGTCGACGCTGGAGAAAAAGGGCATTCCCTCGATTGTCGAGCGCACGCTGATGCGCCCGCCATCCTCGCGGCTCGGCCCGATCACCGATGCAGAGCGCCAGAAAATCATGGCGATGAGCCCGGTAGCGGGCCAGTACGATGAGACAGTCGACCGCGAATCCGCCTACGAGATCTTGATGAAGCGGGCGGAGCAGGTACCTGAAGCTTCAAATCCGTGGGGCGATGAGCAGCGCGGGGAAATGCGCGGCGACGCGACACGCACCGGCACAGGCTTTCAGCTTCCCGATTTTGGCGGCGGCAGCCGCGATCATGGCGGGCAGCAGCCCCGTGACGAGCGGTATCGGCCGCAGCAGCAGCCACGCGGACGCGCG
>JBGSJA010000348.1:0-6262 GCA_041742235.1 Salaquimonas sp.
AGGGCTGCAATCAGGCCGTATTCGATGGCCGTTGCGCCGGATTCGTTCTTGAGAAAGCGTGCCACGAGGTTCATTGCGATTGCTCCTTGATGATCGATTCGCCTTTCGGCGCAGCCTGCCGCTCCCGGCGACTGAAGCGAACCTAGCGGAACTGTGTTGAGGTGATGTTAAGCTTCATGCTTTGCAAAATGTAAAAAAAAAGAACTTTTGTTGCCAGCTCTTCTGGACCAACAACACAGTGAAAGGGATGAAATGACCGAAAAAGAGACGGGCGGATGGAAAGCCCTTGTCCGCTCGCGCGAGGACGTCGAGAAATCGCGCCATATTCCGGTAACGCCACAAACGCAGTCTCCGGCCTATCGGCTGGCTATCGACGACAAGGATTTCCTGTATCGCGAGGAATTGCGGCCGGTCCGCCTGCAACTTGAGTTGTTGAAGCCGGAGATGCTGTTGCAGGAGCGCGGAATCCGCTCGACCGTGGTCATGTTCGGCGGCGCGCGCATTCCCGAACCCGGCAAGGAGGCATGGGCGGCGCTGAACGAGGAGCAAAAGCGGAACCTTGAATCCAATTCCCTCTACTATGACGAGGCGCGCCAGTTCGCCCGGCTGGTATCGGAATATGCGGCGAGCACCTATTACCGCGAAATGATCATCGTGACCGGCGGCGGCCCGGGCGTGATGGAGGCTGGAAACCGCGGGGCCGACGATGTCGGCGCGCCGTCGATCGGGCTCAACATCGTCTTGCCGCACGAGCAGGCGCCAAACGCGTTCGTTACGCCAGGCCTGTGCTTCAACTTCCACTATTTCGCGATCCGCAAGATGCATTTCCTGATGCGGGCAAAGGCGATTGCGGTTTTTCCCGGCGGCTTTGGCACGCTGGACGAAATGTTCGAAAGCCTGACCCTCATCCAGACGAAACGGATGGAACCGATTCCCTTCCTGCTGTTCGGCCGCGAATTCTGGTCCAAGGTCATCAATTTCAACATGCTTGCCGAGCAGGGCACCATCTCCCCCGACGACCTTTCGCTGATGCATCATGTCGACACCGCCGACGAGGGATGGGACGTCATTCGGGCGCATTACAGCATCTGACAGGGACATCAACCGCGCCGCACAGTCACGTTTGCGCCCCAATCGCGGACACGACGCCCCAAATCGGCGATTGCCTGCAATTTTAATTGCCGGCGAAGTGCGGCCTTAATGGCTGATTTGCAAGGATGTTTTCCAGGCGGGGTAAAACGCGATCACGCAGTGTGACAAACTACACATAAAAGCCGTTTTCCTTCACCATTTAATAACCATGAAACAAGGCGCCGCGTTAACGGGAACCGGTTCCGGGAACAAACGTTGGGAAGGCGGAGAGGACAGGTCAATGGCCACCAAGAACGGACATGTACACCATGCGCCCGCAGGCATGAACCTTCGTTGGGATATTCCAGCGGAGACGATGCGCCGCACGCCGGCAGCGCGTTCGATCGAGGTTGCCGGAACCTTTCGTGACGGCCAGTCGCTTGCCGGAACCGGCGCACTTGTGTTTGAAGGCGAATTGCTCGACGGGCCGCGCGTCGCGGTTCACTGAACATTTGTGGCATGAATTCGAAAAAGCCCGGCCGCTGGCCGGGTTTTTCGTTTGAGGGGCAGGTCAAGCGCTGCGTTGGAGCAACAATCCCCGCAAGAAACGTTCAATGTCATCGGCGACATGGTCGATGTGCGGCTCATCCTGGCCCCCGATCTCCCACGCCTCGGCGCCATGCGGCTTGTCCGCAAGCGGGACTATCAACACCGTCACCATGCCCAGCCGCTTGGGCACTTCCAGATTTCGCGACATGTCCTCGAACATGGCGGCCTTCGTCGGAACGATGGCATGCGAGGCAAGGAACCGCTCATAGGCGACCGCTCGCGGCTTGGGCTCGAAGCCCGCGGCCACGATGTCGAACATCGCGTCGAAATGCCTCGGAAATCCGAGTGCTTCGAGCGTGTTCATCGCATGGCGCATGTCGCCATTGGTGAAAATGTGCTTGCGGCCCGGAAGCGCGGCGATTGCCTCGCCGAGTTCGGGATGCGGGGGAATCAGCGAGTAATCGATATCGTGGACATCGGCGAGGTAGGCATGCGGATCGATGCCGTATTCCGCCATCAACCCGGCCAGCGTGGTGCCGTGCTCGCGGTAGAGGCGCTTCTGCAACAACCGCGCCTCGCCCTCTTCAAGACCGGTCAGCCGCGACACGTAGCCGGTCATGCGCCAGTCGATCTGCGAGAAGAGATCGTAGTGGCGCGGGTAGAGCGTGTTGTCGAGGTCGAAGACCCAATCGACAACGTGGTTGAAGGTCCGGGCGGCGGGTGATTTTTCCATGCCCCCTTATGGCGCAAACGGATGGATTTTGAAATCTCTGCGTAACACGCCGCGAGCGTTGCAATTGCTGCAGCGGCAGGCAATCTCGCCTGCATGAGCTTGTGGATTCCCATCACCATCGCCGCAGCGTTCCTGCAGAACCTGCGCTCGGCGCTGCAGAAGCACCTGAAGGGCGTGATGGGCACGACGGGGGCGACTTTCGTGCGCTTCGGCTTCGGTGCGCCGTTTTCGTTGGTATTCGTGGCGCTGCTGCATCTGGTGGCGGGATATGCCTTCCCGCCGATCGGGCGCGAGTTTCTCGTACATGCCGCGATCGGCGGGCTGGCGCAGATCGCCGGCACATTCCTGCTGGTCTATCTTTTTTCATTCCGCAATTTCGTGGTCGGCACCGCCTATTCGAAGACCGAGCCGCTGCAGGCAGCCGGTTTCGGGTTCCTGATCCTGGGCGAGGCGATAAGCCCTGCAACGCTTGGCGCAATCATCGTGGGGATTTTCGGCGTCTTGATTATTTCGCTCGCCCGCACGAGCCTTAAACGCGGCGCGATTCTCTCGGCCGTGGCCAGCCGCCCGGCTCTCATAGGAATTGCATCGGGCGCGGCATTCGGAATTTCGGCGGTCGCCTACCGGGGCGCGTCGCTTTCGCTGGGAGGGCCGAACTTCGTCATGCAGGCCGCCGTCACGCTTGCCTACGTGACGGTCTTCCAGACAGCCGTGATGCTTGCGTGGATGGCGGCGCGCGAACCGGGCGAGCTGGCGCGCATCGCCAAGGCCTGGCGTCCGTCGCTGCTGGTCGGCATGGCGGGGATAACCGCTTCCGCCGGCTGGTTCACGGCAATGATGATCGAAAAGGTCGCCTATGTGCGCGCGCTGGGGCAGATCGAGCTGGTGTTCACCTTCGCCGCATCGGTGCTGGTGTTCCGCGAGACCGTGACGCGGACGGAGCTTGCCGGCACGCTGCTGATCATTGCCGGAATCGTGGGCCTGCTCTATTTCCGATAGCCTGGCTCAAGGCACGATCAGGGTGCCAGCGCCGTGTTCGGTGAAAAGCTCGAGCAGCACTGCATGCGAGGTCTTGCCGTTGAGGATGACCACGCCCTCCACACCCATCTCCACGGCCTCGATGCAGGTCTCGACCTTCGGGATCATGCCGCCGGAGATCGTGCCGTCGGCGATCAGCGCCCTGGCCTGCTTCACCGACAATTGCTTGACGACGTTCTTTTCCTTGTCGAGCACGCCGGGAACATCGGTGAGGAAAAGCAGGCGCGTCGCCCCAAGCGCGCCGGCGATCGCGCCAGCGAAGGTGTCGGCATTGATGTTGTAGGTGTGACCGTCGCGACCGGGCGCCACCGGCGCGATGACCGGGATCATTTCCGACTTGGCAAGCAGGTCGAGCAGCGTCCGGTCGACCTCGACCACCTCGCCGACAAAGCCCAGATCGAGCACCTTCTCGATGTTGGAGTCGGGATCGACCATGGTCTTGCGCGCCTTTTCGGCGAAGACCATGTTGCCGTCCTTGCCGCAAAGGCCGATCGCCCACTCGCCTTCCGCGTTGATGAGCGCAACGATTTCCTTGTTGATCGAACCGGCAAGCACCATCTCGACGACCTCGACCGTCTTGGCGTCGGTGACGCGCAGGCCGCCCTCGAATTTCGATTCGATGCCGAGCTTGGTCAGCATCGCCCCGATCTGCGGCCCGCCGCCATGCACGACGATGGGGTTGATTCCCGATTGCTTGAGAAGCGCGATGTCGCGGGCAAAGGCCTGGCCAAGTTCGGCATCGCCCATGGCATGGCCGCCATATTTCACCACCACGGTCTTGTTTTCGTAGCGCTGCATGTAGGGCAGCGCCTGCGACAGCAGCCGCGCCTGCATTTCACCTGTCTGGGTCGGGTTCGTGTCGCTCATGCCAGCCATCCGGTTCGGGTCCGGCGCCCCTCTTAAACGAGGTGTGTGCAATTGCAATGGCGGTTTACTGGCGCATGATCTCAAGGATCTCGGCGCGCAGCGTGTCGATGCCGGAGCCCTTCTCCGACGAGGTCGAAAGGATGCGCGGAAATGCAGCCGCGCGGCGCGAGATCGCCTTGAGCGTTTCCTCTTCCAGCCGGGCGAGCGCGCCGGGCTTGATCTTGTCCGCCTTGGTCAGCACGATCTGGTAGGACACGGCGGCGCGGTCGAGCAGGTCCAGCGTCTCGATGTCCTTCTTCATCAGGCCGTGGCGTGAATCGATCAGCACGAATACCCGCTTGAGGCTGGCGCGCCCGCGCAGATAGTCGAAGACGAGCCGCGTCCAGGCATCGACCTGGTCCTTCGGCGCCTTGGCAAAGCCGTAGCCGGGCATGTCGACGATCGCCACCGGCGGCAAATCGCCGGCTTCGCCCGAATAGCCCTGCGGCACGAAGAAATTGAGCTCCTGCGTGCGGCCGGGCGTGTTGGATGTGCGCGCCAGTCCGGACTGGCCCACCAGCGCATTGATGAGCGAGGACTTGCCAACATTGGACCGTCCGGCGAAGGCTACCTCCGGCGGGCCTTCCGATGGCAGGAATTTCATCGCCGGAACGCCGCGGATGAATATCCAGGGTCTTGCGAAGAGCTTGTCCGCCTGATCCGGGCCGCCTTCGCCTGTCGTCGCCATTGCTCGCGTGCTTTCGGGAAAGCCGGCCTATTCGGCCGGCTTGGGTTTGGGCTTGAACAGGGCCTTGAGATTGTCCCAAAGCTCGATCTTGGCGCCCTGCGCCTTCATGATCATGCCCTGCTGGATGATCGACAGCGTGTTGTTCCAGGCCCAGTAGATGACAAGGCCTGCCGGGAAAGTGCCGAGCATGAAGGTGAAGACCACCGGCATCCACTTGAAGATCATCGCCTGCGTCGGATCCGGCGGCGCCGGGTTCATCTGCATCTGCAGGAACATGGTGATGCCCATGATCACCGGCCAGATGCCGAGCAGCGGGACCCACTCCGGCGGCGTGAACGGCAGAAGGCCGAACAGGTTGAACACGGTGGTCGGATCGGGTGCGGCGAGGTCCTGGATCCAGCCGAAGAACGGCGCATGCCGCATTTCGATGGTGATGAACAGCACCTTGTAGAGGGCGAAGAAGATCGGGATCTGCACGAGGACCGGCCAGCAGCCGGCGGCAGGATTGATCTTCTCGCGCTTGTAAAGCGCCATCATTTCCTGCTGCTGCTTCACCTTGTCGTCAGGGAAACGCTCGCGGATCGACAGCATTTCCGGCTGCATCTTCTTCATGTTCGCCATCGAACGGTAGGACATGTTGGCGAGCGGGAAGAGCACCGCCTTGATGAGAACCGTGGCGATGAGGATGGCGACGCCGAAATTGCCGAAGAACTGGTAGAGCAGATCGAGCAGCCAGAACATCGGCTTGGTGATGAAATAGAACCAGCCCCAGTCGATCAGCAGCTCGAAATTCTTGATCCCCAGCGACGTCTCGTAATTGTCGATGACGTCGACTTCCTTGGCTCCTGCAAAAAGCTTCTGCGTCACTTCCAGGCTTTGCCCGGCTGCAACCTTTATCTCACTGCCCAGGAAATCTGCCTGGAAGCGCTGGCGTCCGTCGTCGAAGAAGGAAAAGCGCGGCTGGTATTCGCCCGACGGCGACATGACCGCAGCCCAGTATTTGTCGGTGATGCCGAGCCAGCCTTCGTTCACCGCGGCAGGCGTGGTGAACGAGCGGTCCTCCTCAATGGAGCTGTAGGTGATCTCGTGCAGGCCCTCTTCGCCGAGCACGCCGATCATGCCTTCGTGCAGCACGTAATTGGCCTGCGACACCGGCTTTTCGAAGCGCGTCACGCGGCCATAGGGTGCCATCGCGACTTCCGCCGCCGTGTTGTTGGCGACCTTGTCGCTGACCGTGAACATGTAGTGCTCGTCAAGCGCGATGGTGCGCGTGAAGG
>JBGSJA010000349.1:0-6900 GCA_041742235.1 Salaquimonas sp.
GCCGCGTCCAATACCCCATTTAGGTGTTTTGTATGGCAGCGCGCCGCGCTGCCACCGGAGCAGACCATGCCGCTGACGCTTTTGCCATTTTTCTTTCTCGCCGTGCCGCTCACGGAGATTGCCGTCTTCATCCTTGTCGGCAGCCAGATCGGCGTGCTGCCGACGATCCTCCTCGTCCTGTTGACTGCCTTGGCCGGGGCGACGCTGTTGCGCATCCAGGGATTTGGCGTGCTTTCGCGCATTCGTTCGCAACTCGATGCGGGCCGGCTGCCGGGACGCGACCTCGGCAATGGCGCGATGATCCTCGCCGCCGGCATGCTGCTGCTGACACCCGGCTTCGTTACCGACACCATCGGCCTCATCTTGTTCATTCCGCCCGTCCGCGACAGCATATGGCGCTTCCTTGCCTCGCGCGTGACCGTGGTGACCGGATTTGGCGGCGCCGGTGGGCGGCCCGGCGGCAAGCCGCAGTCCGATGGCGTGGTCGATCTGGATCCGGACGAGTTCACGGTTCGCGGGCCGGGGGCGCGAAAGCCGGGCGAATCGCCCTGGATCGAGCGTGAACCATAGGGAGCGCGCTGCCTTTGGCGACCTTGTTTGCGGTCGGTTGACGTGCTAGCGAGCCGCAACGCAACAGGCGGCGGCACGGCCCGGGGCATGGATTCCGGCCCGCCACGCACGCAGGACAGGTAAGCGCAGATGGCCAAGACCCCGACCCAGAAAGACGACAACGGTGCGGCCCAGCCGCAACAGCAGCAGCCCATGCTGAGCGTTTTGGCGCAGTACATCAAGGACTTCTCGTTCGAAAACCCGAACGCTCCCGGCTCCCTGCGTCCGCGCGAGGCCTCGCCGGAAATCAACATCAACATCAATGTGAGCGCCAATGCGATCACGCAGAACGATTTCGAGGTCGTGCTGCAGCTCGAGGCATCGGCAAAGGACGGAAAGAGCGGCGAGAGCAAGCCGGTCGTCTTCAACGCCGAACTTACCTATGGCGGTGTTTTCCGCATCCAGGGCATTCCGCAGGAAGCCATGCAGGCGGCGCTGCTCATCGAGTGCCCGCGGCTGCTGTTTCCGTTCGCTCGCCAGATCATTGCCGACGCCACCCGCAATGGCGGTTTCCCGCCGCTGATGATCGACCCGATCGATTTCGCGCGGCTTTACCAGTCACGCATGGCCGAACAGGCCAAGGCCAAGACAAACTGATTTTTCAGGAGGGGTAGCGCTTCCAGACCGCGCCATCGCCAAGCGTGGCGATGAAGGCCGCGTGCCTTTCGACGGTTTCGGCATCAAGGCGCGGCGCGAGGGGGACAAGGCGCTGCCTGCGGGCGGAAATCACGATTTCGCTCTCGCCGGCAACGGATATGGACGCGGAAGCAGCGGTATCGAGCACCAGCGCCGCCTGCTTGCCGCCGATCAGCTCGATATAGACTTCGGCAAGAAGCTCGGCATCGAGCAGCGCCCCGTGGCGGGTTCGGTGCGAATTGTCGATGCCGTACCTTGCGCACAATGCGTCAAGCGAATTGGGCCCCATCGGATGCTTGCGGCGGGCGAGCTGCAGCGTATCGATGACCCGTTCGCCGGCTACCGGCGGATGGCCGAGGCGGGCAAATTCGGCATTGATGAACCCCATGTCGAACGAGGCGTTGTGGGCAACCAGCCGCGCCCCGTCGATGAAGCCGGCAAAATCCGCCGCGACGGCCTGGAAAACCGGCTTGTCGGATAGGAATTCGTCGGTAATTCCATGAACGCGCAAGGCATCGGGATGAACCTTACGGCCATCGGGATTGATGTAGACGTGAAAGCTGCGGCCGGTGGGGAAGCCGTTCTCAAGCTCGACCGCGCCGATCTCGATGACACGGTCGCCGCTGTCGGGGCTGAGGCCCGTCGTTTCGGTATCGAAGATTATTTCGCGCATGGTTTTCCGGCGTTGGCCTGGGCGATTCTGGCTGATTTGCTGACTTGCTGCCAACTCAAATTTTGCGTTTTCCCGCTTCAGCCGGCGCGCAGCCGTTCCGCGACCGCCCTGACCTGGCCGCGGGCGTCCTCGAGGCCATTGTCCGTCGTCACGATGAAATCGGCGCGGGCGCGCTTTTGCGCATCCGGTGTCTGCCGCGCAAGGATCGCCTCGAATTTTTCCGGCGTCATTCCGGGGCGCGCCAGCACGCGGCGGCGCTGTTCTTCGGCATCGGCGGTAACAACGATTACGCCATCGACCCGGCTTTCGCCGCCTTTTTCGAACAGCAGCGGGATGTCGAGAATGACAAAGGGCGCACCGGCGGCTTTCGCCTCGCGCAGAAAGCGCGCCTCTTCTTCGCGCACGAGCGGATGGACAGCTTCTTCCAGTTTGCGTATCGCCGCTTCATTGCCCACGACGCGGGCGGACAGAAGCGCGCGATCGACCACGCCATCGCGCGTGGTGCCGGGAAAAAGTGCCTCCACCACCGGCGCGGCGCGCCCCGAATAGAGCGCATGGACGGTCGCGTCGGCGTCGTGCACGGGGATTGCGAGGTCGCGAAACATCGCGGCGGTCGTCGACTTGCCCATTCCGATGGAGCCGGTCAGCGCATAAACCTTCATGCTTTTGCCCTCGCCGCGAGGATTTCCAGAAGATGGTTCCGAAGGGCATCGTCCACCTGCGGCCGCAGCCCGAACCATCGCTCGAAACCGGGCACCGCCTGATGCAGCAACATGCCGAGACCGTCAACTGTCGACAGTCCCCGCTCGCGGGCCTGCCGCAGCAGCGGCGTCTCCAGCGGCACATAGACAATGTCGGTGACGAACGCGTCGCTGCGCGCCGGACCAAGGTCGACATGGCCTTCTTCCTTGCCGGCCATGCCGAGCGAGGTCGTGTTGACGATAAGGCCGGCGTTCGCCATGGGACCGGCCATGCCATCCCAGCCGCATGGTTTGACTAGTGGACCGAAGCTTTCCGCCAGCGCCGCGGCCCGCGCGAGGGTCCGGTTTGCGATGACGACATCCGTCAGTCCGGCCGACAGCAGTGCATGGACGACAGCCCGCGCCGCGCCGCCCGCGCCCAAGACAAGCGCCGAGCCGCAATCGCGCCAGCCTGGCATTTGCTGGTCGAGATTGGCGGCAAAGCCGTAACTGTCGGTGCAGCCCCCATGCACCTTGCCGCCTTCGTGCCAGAGCGTGTTTACCGCGCCGATGGCTTTTGCATGGGCGTCTAGGACATCGCACAAGGCAAACGCGGTCTCCTTGTGGGGAATTGTAACATTACCGCCCGCGAACACGCTTTGCGGCAGGTTTTTGAGGAAATGCGGAAAATCCTGCGGGCTGACCGGCAGCGCTTCATAGCTGCCGTCAATGCCATGGCGGCGCAGCCAGAAGCCGTGAAGGGCAGGCGACAGCGAATGGCTGACCGGCCAGCCGGTCACGAATGCACGCTTCAATGATCACGCCTCCGGCCTTCATGCATCGATGAAACCCCTCAGGCGCAACTGGGCCAGCAACGGCAACAGCGGAAGGCCGATGACGGAGAAGAAATCACCTTCGATCCGTTCAATGAGTTGCGCGCCCAGTCCCTCGACCTGGTAGGCGCCCACGCTCGTCAGTGCAGTATCGCCTGTTTGCGCCAGATATCTTCCGACAAAGCCCGGTTCGACCTTTCGAAAGGTTATGTGCGCAACCTCGACATGCGACCAAAGGGTTTCGCCGTCCAGGACGAGGCAAACTCCCGAATTCAGTTGATGCGTCCTGCCGGAGAGCAACAGGAGGCGGTCTATCGCCCCGTCCATACTTTTCGGCTTGTGCAGGATCTCGCCATCGAGGCTCAGCGTCTGGTCGGCGCCGATGATGGCGGCAGAGGCAAAGCGCGAGGAGACTTCGTCGGCCTTGGCCTGCGACAACACGAGGGCGATGTCGTCGGCGCCGATGTCCGAACCTTCGAGCGTTTCCTCGACGGCCCGCTCGTCGATCATCGCAGGGACCGCCTCGACGGAGATGCCGGCATTGCGCAACATCGCGGCGCGCCACGGACTTGCGGAAGCCAGGATCAGGCGGATGGTGTTGGCGGTCATTTTTCGTAGCCTCCATGAAAGCGCGCAAGGTGCTCGGCCCGCAGGCTGAGGACCGAGGCGGCGGTTTCCTCGATCGACTTTCGTGAAACGTCGATCATCGGCCAGCCCATGCGCTGGCAGAGCTTGCGAGTATGGGCAAGTTCCTCGGCAATGGAAGCGCGGTCGACATAAGCCGGACTGGGCGTTGCCGCGCCGTGGCTGAGCAGGCGGTTCTGGCGGACGTGGAAAATCCTGTCGGTCGTCGCAACGAGCGCCACCACGAGCGGATGGCGTGCCGAGTATACGGCCGGCGCCAGTTCCACACCCGGAACGATCGGGATGTTGACAGTCTTGATGCCGCGATTGGCGAGATAGATGCTGGTCGGCGTCTTTGACGTGCGGCTGATGCCGATGAGCACGACGTCGGCTTCTTCGAGGTCTTCCGGCAACACGCCGTCGTCATGCATCATGGTGAAGTTCAGCGCATCGATGCGGGCGAAATACTCGGCGTTGAGTTCGTGCTGTGCGCCGACCTTTCGCGAGGCCGGAATGCCCAGATAGGATTGGAAGGTCTGGAAGATCGGCTCCAGCAGCGAAGTGCAGGGCGTGCCCATCTTGCGGCAGCTTTCTTCCAGGAAATCGCCGAGTTCGCTGTCGGCGATGGTGTAGAGCACGATGCCCGGTTGCCGGTCGATGGAACCGATCACCCGTTCAAGCATCTTCCTGTTTCGGACCAATGGATAGACATGCTCGATCGCATGCGTGCCCTTGTACTGGGACGTGACGGCGCGGCTGGCGGCAATCAGCGTTTCGCCGGTCGCATCGGAAATGAGGTGAAGGTGAAACCAGGTTTCGGCGCCGGTCATGCGAGGTCCTTGGCGGTGTCCTTGGCCTGTTGACAAGGCGGGAAGAAATACCGGCCCGGTCCCCGGCATGCCAAACGGTGCCCGCTGACACGTTTGCCGGGCACATTCACGGGCCTGTAAATCGCAAAGCGCAGCGGTTGTGAATAGCGCGAATCCGATTTTGTGCGCTTCCTTCCACCAACTTGTGTGCATGGCCGCGACATCATGCGCGGCGCAAGTCGCTGTCCTTCATTGCTTTTTCGGGTTTTCCCCGTAATTTCCAACAAACGGCTCGGTGGCTTGCACTTTGCACAAGCGCGGCGGGCGATATGGCGCGCCGCCCTAATTGCCGCTATCCACAGACTCTATGAATCAGAATCGGCGCAAGCCAGCTTTCATTTAGAAAGGGACCCCTGTGGAGCATTCCGTCGACCGAAAGCTGGTTCGCGTCCTGGATGGCCAATCGATGGAAATCCCGCCTGTATGGCTGATGCGCCAAGCAGGGAGATATTTGCCGGAATATCGCGAGACGCGCCGCAAGGCCGGGAGCTTTCTTGATCTGTGCTATACGCCCGAACATGCAATCGAGGTCACGTTGCAGCCTATTCGACGGTTCGGCTTCGATGCGGCGATCCTGTTCTCCGACATTCTGGTGATCCCCGATGCGCTGGGAAGGAAAGTGCAGTTCGAGGAAGGACGCGGACCGGTATTGGAGCCGATATCGGCGCCGGAGATCCTTCGTCTAACGGGCGATGGAGCGCTTGCGCATCTGTCGCCTGTCCTTGAAGCGGTGAAGGGGATTCGTTCAGCGCTTCCGCACCAGACGACGCTGCTCGGATTTTGCGGGGCGCCCTGGACTGTCGCCACCTACATGATCGCCGGCCACGGAACGCCTGACCAGGCGCCTGCGCGGTTGTTCTCCTACCGCGAGCCGGAAGCCTTCTCCCGGCTGCTCGATCTTCTGGCTGACGTTTCGGCAGATTATCTCGTGGCGCAGCTCAAGGCAGGCGCCGATGCGGTGCAAATCTTTGACTCCTGGGCAGGTGTACTGGGCGAGGAAGACTTTGAGAAATGGTGCGTCGGGCCGGTGAAGAAGGTCGTCGACAAGGTGCGTGCCGAAGTGCCCGGGGCTCGGATCATCGGATTTCCAAAGGGTGCGGGTTTCCTCTACGCAGATTACCGCCAGCGCACGGGCGTCACCGCGCTGGGCCTTGACTGGGCGGTGCCGTTGTCCTTTGCCAGAAAATTGCAGCACGAGGGCGCGGTACAGGGAAATCTCGACCCGATGCGCGTTGTTGCCGGGGGCGATGCACTCGACAGCGGCGTCGATGCAATCCTCGATGCGCTGGCAGGCGGGCCGTTCATCTTCAATCTGGGGCATGGCATCACGCCCGAAGCGCCGGTCGCCAATGTCGAGCGCTTGCTGAAGCGGATCAGGGGCTGAGCCATGTATGAATGGGCGAAAACGCTGCACATCATTTCGATCATCACCTGGATGGCGGCGCTGTTCTATCTGCCGCGGCTGATGGTCTATCACGTCGGCAGCGAACCGGGCTCGGTGCAATCGGAAACGTTCAAGGTGATGGAGCGCCGGCTGCTGAAGGCGATCATGACGCCTTCGATGATCGCAGCCTGGGTTTTCGGGCTTTGGGTGATGTGGGAGATCGCGGCCTGGCAGGACGGCTGGTTCCACGCCAAGCTGATGCTGGTGATCCTGATGAGCGCGTTCCACGGCTTTTGCGCCGTATGGGTCAAGGAACTCGCCCGCGACGAGCGAAAGCGTCCGGAACGGTTCTACCGTATCGTCAATGAAATTCCGACGGTTTTGATGGTTCTCATCGTCATTCTCGTGGTCGTCAAACCCTTCTGACTGCATTGAATGGCATCAGGGCGAACTTTCCGCTTGAGAGAATCGTCCGCGCCGTCTATTTTCAAGCTCTCTTTCCCGAATGCCCAGCATACGGCCGGCGACCATGGCGTCGCACGATGGCCCGCATTGGCGGCATCCCCGTTTTCTCCCGAGCGCATGACCTTTC
>JBGSJA010000350.1:0-2757 GCA_041742235.1 Salaquimonas sp.
CGCCGTGCTGCGCGGGGCGGTGCGCGTCAACGGCCGCCGCGCGGAAAAGCCCGCAGCACCTGTCGGGCCGGGCGATGCAATCGACATTGCCGATACGGCAAAAAATTACGTCTCGCGCGCCGCGTTGAAGCTTCTCGCAGGGCTCGAAGCGACGGGCTTCGATCCGGCAGGAAAGGTGGCGCTCGATATTGGCGCATCGACGGGCGGGTTCACGCAGGTGCTGCTCATGCACAGCGCAGAGCATGTGATTGCAGTCGATGTGGGCCACGGCCAGATGGATCCGGCAATTGCCGCCGATCCGAAAGTAACAAATATCGAAGGCCTCAACGCCCGTGACCTGGCGCGCGAAGCGATCGGCGAGGCAAGCATCGCATTCCTCGTCAGCGATGTCAGCTTCATCTCGATCACGCTGGCGCTGCCGCCCGCGCTGGCTCTGGCGGCGCCGGGTGCGCAGGGCATTTTTCTGGTTAAGCCCCAATTCGAGGTGGGGCGCGACAATGTCAGCAAGGCGGGCATCGTGCTCGACCCGGCGCTTGCGCTGGAGACGGCAAATCGCCTGCGCGACTGGCTCGATGCGCAGCCCGGCTGGCGGGCAACACATCTTGTCGCTTCACCGATAGAAGGCGGCGATGGCAATCGCGAGTACCTGCTGGCCGGAGTGAAGGATCGATGAGCGAGAGCATCCAAATCGAGAGGCTCGGCAGGCAGGGCGATGGCATCGCCGCCGACGGCAGCTTCGTGCCTTTCGCGCTGCCGGGCGAAACGGTTTCCGTTTCGGGCTCCGGAGACAAGCGCCGGCTGGAAACGATCACAGCCCCCTCCCCGCACCGCGTGGAACCGGTCTGCCGGCATTTCGGAATCTGCGGCGGCTGCCAGATGCAGCATCTCGCGGCGGCGCAATACCTCGAATGGAAGCACGGCCTCGTCATGGAGGCGCTGGCGCGCGAGGGCATCGAGACAGATGTCAAGCCGATCATTTCGTTTGGAGCGCATCGGCGGCGGCGGGTGATCTTCACCGCGATCCGCGCAGAAGGCAGCGTGCTGTTCGGCTTCTCGCAGAAGCAGACCAATCGCATCACCGACCTTTCGCAGTGCCCGGTACTGCTGCCGCAGATCGAGGCGCGGCTCGCCGAATTTCGCGAATTGTGCGCAATCCTTGCACCGAAGAAAGGCACGATGAAACTGACCGTGCTTGCTTGCGACAACGGCCTCGACATTGCTGCCAACAATGGCGGCTTCACGCTGGAAAAGGCACGGCAGGCAGCACTGGCTTTCGCAGGAACCAGGGGTTGGCTGCGGCTGGCGCTCAATGGCGAGACGCTGATCGAGTTTTCGCGACCGCTGATTTCTATCGGCAAGGCGCAGGTCGCGCCGCCGCCGGAAGGCTTCGTGCAGGCAGTGGCAGGCGCGGAGGAAGCGATGGCCCAGTTGGCGATTTCACATCTTTCAGGGTCAAGGCACGTCGCGGATCTCTTCTGCGGCTTTGGCGCCTTCGCCTTGCGGCTCGCCGAACAGTCCACCGTGCTCGCCGCCGATTCCAGTGGAGCCGCGATTGCCGCGCTCGACCGGGCCTGGCGCGAAACGGGCGGCGCGCTGAAAGCGCTCAAGGCCGAGCGGCGCGACCTCTTCCGCCGGCCGCTGATGGCTGAAGAATTGGCAAAAACCGATGGAGTCGTGTTCGACCCGCCGCGCGCGGGGGCGGAGGAACAGGCGCGCGAACTTGCCCGGTCAAAAGTCGGACGCATCGCCGCGATCTCCTGCAATCCGGTGACGCTGGCGCGCGATTTGCGCATCCTCATCGATGGCGGCTACCGCGTGAAGGCCGTGACGCCAGTCGACCAGTTCGTGTTCACCCCGCATTTGGAGGCGGTGGCGGAAGTGGAGCGGTAAGTACTCACTTCCCCCGCTGCATGAAGGCCATGAAAGCCTGCCTTGCCTCGTCTGATTTGAGACGGGCTTCCCACAGCACGGCTTCTTCGCGCATTCTGGCGAGGACATCGGAGCGGTCGCCACGGATGAGGTCGCGCGAAATCGCCAGTGCCTCGGCCGGCTTGGCGGCGATCGCGCGGGCAGCGTTTTTCGCAGTTTCCTCAAGTTCAGTCGGCGGCACGACCTTGTTGACGAGGCCCGCGGCATGGGCGTCGCTGGCGCTGAAGGTCTCGCCCATCGCCAGCAAGGCGAAAGCGCGGTGGTGACCCATGATGCGCGGCGCGATCAGGCTGGAGCCCGCCTCCGGCAACAGGCCAAGGTCCACGAAGGGCGTGCGGAAAGTCGAGCCGAGCGAGGCAACGACATGGTCGCAATGCATCAGCAGGGTGACGCCAACGCCGATGGCGAGGCCGTCGACTCCCGCGACCACCGGCTTCTTCGCCATGATCAGCCGCTCGAGGAAGTCGAACACGGCGTTGCTGCCGCGATTGCCCGACATTGCTGTCTTGAGGAAGTCGCCGATGTCGTTGCCGGCCGTGAACGCGCCCGGCACGCCGAGGATCAGCGTGGCGCGGATCGAAGGCGTCTGCGCCGCCTCGTCCAGCGCGTCTGCCAGCGCCTGGTACATATCGGCGGTCAGGGCGTTCTTCTTGTCCGGGCGGTTCATCCGCACGGTCAGGACGCCGGCATCGACTGACTTGACGACGAGATCGCTCATTTGCTGCCTCAGGCTACGAGAAGGTTGCGCGCGGCGGCAAGGCTGGCCGCGCCGCCGGTGACGCGGGCTTTCAGCGCCGCGCATTCGGCAAGGTGGTTTTCGGCAAAGAA
>JBGSJA010000351.1:0-3468 GCA_041742235.1 Salaquimonas sp.
CGCCGCGCTGGAACACGTTGTGCCAGACCGTGAAGAAGGTTTCAGGAATTGCGCCACCCTCGGCCACCGAAAGCCCAACCGGAATCGGCAGGGTGTTCGCCAGCGCCACGCAGCAGTATTGGGCGTAGCCGCCACCGGCGACAAGCGCCATGACCGTGCGGCCAAGATGCATGGCGGAAACGCCTTCGCCAAGGGCAACGATCTCCCCCGCGATCTCCAGCCCGGGAATGTCGGGCGCGCCGGGCGGCGGCGGGTATCCGCCGCCTCCGGGCGCGCCCGACATTCCGGGCCTCGAAATCGCCGGCGAGATCGTCGCGCTTGGCGAGGGGGTAGCCCGTGAACATCTCGGGCGCACGGTCATGGCGCTCGTTCCCGGGGGCGGCTATGCGCAATATTGCTGCGCGGCGCTGGCGAACACACTGCCGATACCGGCAGGGCTTTCCGTCAAAGAAGGCGGCGCAATCCCGGAAACGTTCTTTACGGTATGGCACAATGTGTTCCAGCGCGGCGGCTTGAAGCGCGGCGAAAGCTTCCTGGTGCATGGCGGGACCAGCGGCATCGGCACGACAGCGATCCAGCTTGCAAGGGCGTTCGGCGCGACGGTGATCGCGACCGCCGGTTCGGATGACAAATGCAAGGCCTGCCTCGATCTTGGCGCGCATCACGCAATCAACTATCGCGACCAGGATTTCGTCGCCGAGTGCGGAAAAATCACCGGCGGCAAGGGCGTTGACCTCATCCTCGACATGGTCGGCGGCAGCTATGTGGAGCGCAACTGGGAGGCTGCCGCCTTCGACGGGCGCATCGTTCAGATCGCCTTCCTCGAAAGCCCGAAGGTGACGGCCAGTTTCGCCCGGTTGATGATGAAGCGCCTCACCCATACCGGCTCGACGCTGCGGGTGCGCGACATCGCCTTCAAGGCCGAGATCGCCCGCCAGTTGCAGGCGTCGGTCTGGCCGATGATCGTAAAAGGCATTGTGCGGCCGGTGATGGACAGCACCTTCCCGCTCGAACAGGCCGCCGCCGCCCACGCGCGAATGGAGGCAGGCAGCCATGTCGGCAAGATCGTGCTGGAAGTTGGGTGAAAGGTCTTCGAGGAACAAGGATTCCTTGCGCTTCGCGCCTTGACGCGCTATAGCGCTTTCATCTCCTGACATCGTGTCAATTTCCCTTCCGGTTTCTGCCGAAGGGGCCCCTCCGGAAGAACCGGGCGGGCGAACCAGAGGATTTGCTTTCATGTCCGACACGCCGCTGATGCCAAAGGCCACTGCCGTGTGGCTCGTCGACAATACCTCGCTGAGCTTCGAGCAGATCGCCACGTTCTGCCGCCTCCATCCGCTGGAAGTGAAGGCAATCGCCGATGGCGAGGCCGCGCAGGGAATCAAGGGCATGGACCCGATCTCCACCGGCCAGCTTTCGCGCGATGAACTGGAGAAGGCGCAGAAGGATCCGAACTACCGGCTCAAGCTGCAGCAGTCGAAGGTCAAGGTGCCGACCGTCAAGCGCAAGGGCCCACGCTACACGCCCGTCTCCAAGCGCCATGACCGGCCGAACGCCATTCGCTGGCTGATCCGCAACCACCCCGAACTCAAGGATGCGCAGATCATCCGCCTCGTCGGAACCACCAAGGCAACGATCGAGGCCATACGCGAGGGCCATCATTGGAACGCGGCAAACCTGACCCCGATGGATCCGGTCACGCTCGGCCTGTGCACGCAGATCGCGCTCGACATGGAAGTTTCCAAGGCCAATCGCGGCAAGGTGCGCGACGACGTCGTGGAAGGCGGGCCGACATTGCTGCCGGCACGCGACACGCAGGTTGCCGCAGAGGTGGACGATGAGGAGCGGGACGTCCGCAGGGAGACCGTTGACGCCAGCAAGGTGTTCTCGAAGTTCTCGAACCTCAAGGACGATTGATCAGTTGAAGCTGGGCGGCGGGCCGTGCTCGCCGCCTGCCGCCAGCTGTGCCAGATAGTCCTGCAGCGTCCGCCCCTTGGTGACCGCAAAGGTTTCGCCGGTGTCCTCAAGGCTCTCGATCCGGTCGATCCGGAAGACGCGAAAGCCGGTGCGCAGACGGCACCAGGCAATCAGCGTCCAGACTTTCCCCCAGAAATAGAGGCCGAGCGGTTCGACATCGCGGCTCGTCCGCCGGCCTTCCTCGTCGGCATAGTCGATGTGCAGCAGCGCCCGCGCGTTGACAGCCGCCTCGCAACGGTCAAGGTCCGCTCTTGTCCGGGCGCTCATCGACAGGTCGAATGCATGGACGCGGACCTCTCCGGCAGCGCGCCTGGCATCGGCGGGAAGCATCGCCTCGATCTTCGCCAGCGCCTCTGTCGCGGCCAGCGCCATCCTTGCCCCGCCCCAGGCACGCACGATTCGCGCGCCGACGACCAGAGCGACGATCTCCTCGCGGTTGAACATCAGCGGCGGCAGGTCATAGCCCTCGCGCATCAGGTACCCGACGCCCGCCTCGCCATCGATCGGCACGCCGGAGGCCTGGAGGTCGGCGATGTCGCGGTAGATCGTCCGCTCCGAGACCTCCAGGCGCTGGCCCAGCGTGCGCGCGGTAAGCAGCCTTCCACCCCGCAGATATTGCACGATCTGGAAGAGGCGGTCGGCGCGGCGCATCAGGCGGCAAACAGGCCGAAGGAATTGCCGTCCGGATCGAGGCAATAGGCAAACCGGCCGGCAGGTATGTCAATGACCGGGGAGACGACCTCGCCGCCATTGTCGAAAACCCGCGCCATTGCGTCCTCGAGCTTGTCCGGGGCAACCAGGTGGATCGTCGGCCCCGTGCCTTTCGCGGGCGGCTTGCCCTCGTAGATATGTCCGCCGACACCGCTTTGGTCGGCGGTCGGGAACACGGCCGTCACGTTCGGGCCCATCTGCTGTTCCATCAGTTCCGTCTTCAGGACGGCGTTGTAGAAGGCGGTAGCCTTCTTGAGGTTCGAAACCGGGAACTCGAACCAGCACACGACATTGGCAGGCGTCATCTTGCATCTCCTTTCGCTTGAGTGCGATGGAGGCACCTTACGCCAACCCTCCTGACAGCATCTTGTCAGGAGGCTTCGGCTTCCATCAAGAAGGCTTCACCGGCACCGTATAGTTGAGTGGCAGGCGGCCGCCATCGACATAGACCGTCTGGCCGGTCATGTAGCTGGCATCGTCCGATGCAAGGAAAGCCGCTACCGAGGCAATCTCGGAGGCTTCGCCGATACGGCCCATCGGCGTGCGCGAAAGCAGCCGGTCGCGCGCTGCCGGATCGGCATTTACCGAGGCCAGCATGTCGGTCATGATCGAGCCGGGGCCGATTGCGTTGACGCGAATGCCGTACTGGGCCAGCGACAATGCGGTTGCCTTGGTGAGCGAGGACATGCCGCCCTTCGAGACCGAGTAGGGAAGCTGCGCCGGCAGGGCGAAGACCGCGTTGACCGACGACATGTTGACGATGCAGCCGGGCTTTTCCCC
>JBGSJA010000352.1:0-8836 GCA_041742235.1 Salaquimonas sp.
CTCTGCTTCAAGCATCGCATTTTCCCTGAGGCGTTTCATCAGGACGCTTGTCCTGCGATCAATAAATCGTTTCGTCAAGCTTTCGTGCAAGGCGTCCGACAGACGATCCTCTATATCGCGCGTCGTGTCCTGCCAATGCACCGGGTCCGCCATCCAGCCCTGCCGGTGCGACAGATACGTCCATGTGCGCACATGGGCGATGCGTTGCGACAGCGCATCGATGTCGCCATCGGTGCGATCGGTCAGCTTTACCTGGGCGGCAAACCAGTCCGGATCGATCTTTCCCTTGCCTGCAAGGTCAAGGAAAATCGAACGCAAAAGTTCCGCATGCTCGCCCGGCGAAATCTTGCGAAAATCCGGAATCTGGCAAACATCCCACAGCAGGCGGATCATCGAAGGCGTAAGGCAGATGTCGGCGATTTCGCTGACGCGCGAAAGATGGTCCAGCGCAACGGCATCGGGGGCCGGGAACGACTTCATCAGCAGCCGTGTCGGCGAGGGCATCTCGAGCGAAGCCTTCAACGCCTCGATCGATTTGAAGTCGAGGTCGCGGTTGCGCCAGATCAGTACCTTGACCGGATCGAACTGGTGCGTTTCCAGACGCTCCACCAGCTCGTCGTCGAACGCGTTCACCTGCCCGGTCACGCCGAAGGTGCCATTGCGCACATGCCTTCCGGCACGCCCGGCGATCTGGCCCATTTCGGCCGGCGTCAGCCGGCGGTGGCTGAACCCGTCGAATTTGTGCTCCTGCGCAAAGGCAACATGGTCGACATCAAGGTTGAGGCCCATGCCGATGGCGTCGGTGGCGACGAGAAAATCGACATCGCCCGACTGGTAGAGGGCAACCTGCGCATTGCGCGTGCGCGGCGAGAGCGATCCCAGCACCACGGCCGCCCCGCCGCGCTGCCTGCGGATCAGTTCGGCGATAGCGTAGACCTCGTCGGCGGAGAAGGCGACGATCGCCGAGCGTGCGGGCAGGCGCGTGATCTTTTTCGATCCGGCATAAGTGAGCATGGACATGCGGGCGCGGGTGACGACGCTGATGCCGGGAAGCAATTCCTGGAGGACGCGCTGGACCGTGGCGGCGCCCAGCAGCATCGTCTCGTGCCGGCCGCGCAAATTCATCAGCCGGTCGGTGAAGATATGGCCGCGCTCCATGTCGGCGGCGATCTGCACTTCATCGATGGCAACGAAGGCAGCGTCCGTCTCGTCGGGCATCGCCTCGACCGTGCAGACCTGGAAACGCGCCTTGCCGGCGGCATTAATCTTTTCCTCGCCGGTGATGAGGGCGACACTGGCCGCGCCGACCTTTTCGCAAACGCGGCCGTAGACCTCGCGCGCGAGCAGGCGCAGCGGCAGGCCGATGAGGCCGCTCTCATGGCTGACCATGCGTTCGATCGCCAGATGGGTCTTGCCGGTGTTGGTGGGCCCAAGCACCGCCAATACGCCGCGACCGCTCTTGCCGGCTCCCGATTGGGATGAAATTGCCATTTGGGGGAGGGGTCTCGCTTCGTTTACGAAGGGCGTAAGGCCGCCGCTACATCTCATGTAGCTTTTTTTGACCGCGGTTCAAACCCCCGCCATTGCGGCCCGTCTACTGTGCCGCACCGAAATAGGTCGGGTAGGCCACAACGGTGCCAACCCAAGTGGGCACGTCAAACCGGATCGGCGTGAACAGGGCCGTACCGGTGATCGGCGCCAGCCAGACTTCCATGCCCTCGTTCGATGCCATGTATTCAATGTTCTTTTCTTTGCGCCGGTGCCCCGAAACCGGAATGTAGCGCAGCTTGCACACGAAAGCCGTGCCCTTGTAGCCTTCCGTGGCGATCTGGCGGGAGCCCTTGTACTTGAGCGCTATGTCGTAGCGGGTGTCGCCGTCATAGAGATTGAAGGTGCGGTTGCAGACAGCCGCGCCGTCGCCTGTCGATTGGGCCGCCACCGGAATGACCAGCGTGCTGGCCGGATCGATCACCGCCTTGAGTTGTTCCGGCTCTATCTGGATCCAGTTGCGCCCCTTCTTATTGCGCAGCTTGCCTGAAACGACGTTGACCTTTTCAACATCGCCGCCAGTGAAGGCGATCTCAAGCGCATTCGTCTTCTTCGGTTCTTCGTATTCGACGAAATGCTTTTGGGCCACGACCTTGGTGGGCTCAAGCACACCCTCGCTCAACGCCTTGCCCTTGCCGGGCGAGAATACGTCGACAATGCCTGCGGTCTTTCCGCGCGCATTGATCGAATAGCGGATTTCGTCATATTCGATGTTGAAAGTCGCCTGTCCGACCGTCAAGCCGGCGAACCTGATGTCGAACGAGGATTTGTGTTGCATGCCGGCCGCCGGCAATGCCGAAAGTGCAAGCGCGATGGCCGCCGTTGCGAGTGCGTACTTCTTTTTCATGGCTCCCCTCTATACTTCCTGCGATGGCAAATTGATGGCCGGACAAACCAGCCTCTGGCTTGGGATATCGTATACCGCTCCTGAACCGGCCATGAACCGGCCGTGCACGAGCTATCACTTGACGTGCAAGTCCCCAGTCACTATAGAAGCGCGACTTTTCCCGAAGGTCTGGCAGGACGCGCGCCGATTTACCGGCCGCAAACGGTTTTTCCGGCCAGCCGCGGCCCCGCAAGGGCTGCACAGACCTAGCACGGGTATTTGAAGAAACCAGGGATCGTATCATGTCCAGGCGCTGTGAACTGACCGGCAAGGCTGTCATGTCCGGAAACAATGTGAGCCACGCGAACAACAAGACGCGCCGGCGCTTTCTGCCGAACCTCGTCAACGTGACGCTGATGAGCGACGCGCTCAACCAGCGCATCCGCCTGCGGATTTCCGCAGCAGCGCTGCGTTCGGTCGAACATCGCGGCGGTCTCGATGCGTTCCTGACCAAGGCAGCCGATACCGAGCTATCCCCCAAGGCAAGGCTGATCAAGCGCCAGATCGCCAAGAAGGCAGGCGAAGCGGCAACCGCCGCGGCTGCCTGACCGGTTGGGATGATTTTCGCGGGCGTGCAGCATGCCGCACGCCCTTTTGATTTGCTGGTTCCATTACCCAGGATAAAAAAATGAGCCGCAGCCCCTCGCTGTTTCCCTTCGTCCTGGCCATGGCGGCAGTTGTCGCCGCCTCGAATTTTCTGGTCCAGTTTCCGTTCGACCATTTCGGCCTTGGCGAGATCCTTACCTGGGGCGCCTTCACCTATCCGGTTGCGTTCCTTGTCAATGATCTCACCAACCGGCGCTACGGGGTCGCTGCGGCACGCAAGGTCGTACTTGCGGGTTTCGTGCTTGCGGTCGTGCTCTCCGTCTGGCTGGCGACGCCGCGCATCGCCATCGCTTCGGGAGCCGCGTTTCTAGCGGCGCAAATGCTCGATGCGACGGTGTTCAACGCGTTGCGCCGTTCGGAATGGTGGCGCGCGCCGCTGATTTCGACCGTGGTCGGATCGGTCATCGACACGGCAATCTTTTTCTTGCTGGCTTTTGCCGCGCGTTTCGCTTTCCTCGACTCGGCATTTGGTTGGCCCGACGGATCGCTGGCATTTCCGGTTAGCCTGTTCGGTGCGCAGGTTCCGCTGTGGGTATCGCTTGCGGTTGGCGACTTCGCGGTCAAGATGCTGATCGGGCTCGCCATGCTTGCGCCCTATGGCGTCATGCTCAAGGCTTGGGCAATGCTTCCGCTTCCGTCGGCCCGTTGACGGGCGCGAATTCGCCGACCAGCTTGAATTCCAGCAGCAAGGTGCTTTGGAAATAGAAAAAATTGTCGTCTGAAATCAGCATCAGATAGACCTGACCGTCCTCGCCGCTACTGATATCCAGCCCCTCCATGTTGTCGATCCGGTTGGCCAGTCCCGCCTCCATCAGCACCTCGCCATCCGCGGTCAAGCCGCCGCCGATTGCCGCGCCCGCGATGCGCCGCAGGCGCATGCCTGGCGAAACATTGAGGCCGAAGCGGCGTTCCAGAATGACGAGATCGCCATTGGGCAGAAAGTCTGCGTCCGTCACGGAGTAACCCTCGCGGCTCACGATGGCGAACTCGCTTACCCCGCCCGTCCCGGCAATGAAGGCGCGGTGATTGCCTTTCTCGTTTAGTGTGGACTCCGAGATCGAAAGGATGGATCCGGCAAAACGCGATTGCGGCGGGAAAACCGCCATGGCTTCAATCCCGCTGTTGCGGTCCAACTGGCCGATGCCGGGCTTGGGCCAGACGGGTCTGAATGACGTCAGCGCACCATCGGTTCCGATGTCGAAGCGTCCTGTCTGGCTGTTGCGTTCGAATGCGATGAGCGCATCGCCGTCGTCGACATCCAGGGCCTCGCAGTCGGAGTGCCGGCTTTTGCCCAGCGGCTTGCCCTGGCGGTCCGGGGGCAGGGGACGCAGCATCGGGTCGCGAATGTCGTGGAGTGCGCCGGTCACATCGCGTTCAAGCGTCGCGGTCAGAACCATGCACCGGTCGCTCACGGACAACATCGCATTGCGGCCGGGATGAAGGCGCAAGCCCGAGAAACCGCCGAATCCGCTTGCATCCGATTCAAGTTGGAGGCCGCCGACGAATTCGAGCTTGCCGAAACGCTTGCCGTTCGAACCGATCTCGAAATTCAGGATTTTCGACGCGATCACCGGCGCCTGCTCCGGCTGGGCATGGCCGGGCGCCAGCATCATTGCTGCGCCGGCGACACCTGCGATGGCACCGGCAATGAGGATGCGCCGCCTTGCTGGCGAACGGCTCATCTGGCCGCGGCCGAACGGGGCGCGCTGGTCCGCCTCGGCGAACGGGAAACCGTGTTCTCTTCAAACAGTCCGGCAAGCTGCTCTGTCATCGCGCCGGCGAGTTCTTCCGCGTCGACGATGGTCACGGCCCGGCGATAATAGCGCGTAACATCATGTCCGATGCCGATCGCCAGAAGTTCGATCGGCGAATGGGTCTCGATGTCGGCAATAACGTGCCGCAAGTGGCGTTCCAGATAATTGCCCGGGTTCACCGAAAGCGTCGAATCATCCACCGGCGCCCCATCGGAAATCATCATGAGGATGCGACGCTGTTCGGGCCGGCCCATCAGGCGCTGGTGCGCCCACAGCAGAGCCTCGCCGTCGATGTTTTCCTTGAGCAGCCCCTCGCGCATCATCAGGCCGAGATTGCGGCGCGAACGGCGCCAGGGCGCATCCGCACTCTTGTAGACGATGTGGCGCAGATCGTTGAGGCGGCCGGGCGATGGCGGCTTGTTCGCCCGCAGCCATGCCTCGCGCGACTGGCCGCCCTTCCACGCCTTGGTGGTGAAGCCCAGGATCTCGACCTTGACGCCGCATCGCTCCAGCGTTCGCGCGAGAATGTCGGCGCAGGTTGCCGCCACCGTGATGGGGCGGCCGCGCATGGAGCCGGAATTGTCGAGCAGCAGCGTTACGACGGTATCGCGGAAAACCGTATCGCGTTCCATCTTGAACGACAGCGGCGTCATTGGGTCGATGACGATGCGTGTCAGGCGGGCGGTGTCGAGCACGCCTTCCTCGAGATCGAAGTCCCAGCCGCGGTTCTGCTGCGCCATCAGGCGGCGCTGCAGCCGGTTCGCCAGCCTGCCGACCACGCCTTGAAGGTGCGCGAGCTGCTTGTCGAGGAAGGCGCGCAGCCGGTCGAGTTCAGCCTCGTCGCACAGATCCTCTGCATTGACGATCTCGTCGAACTCGTTGGTGAAAACGCGGTAGTCGCTTTCCGGCGGCAGGTTGGAGAACGGCAGCTCGGGACGGTAGGATTCGCCCGGCGTCTCGGCGTCCTCGTCATCTTCCTCGCTGGCGTCCTCGGACGTTGCGTCCGCCGCCTCCATTTCCCCTTGCTGGTTCTCGTCCGCGCTGTCTTGCGTGTCCTCGGGGCGGGCTTCGTCCTGACCGGATGAATCCTCGCTTTCGCTGTCCTCTTCCTGCCCTTCGTCGCGGGTCTGGTCGTCCTCGCCCTCGTCCTCGCTCTCGTCGGGGTCCTGTTCGCCCAATTCGTCGGCCATGTCGAGCGAGGCGATCAGCGAGCGCGTGGCGCGAGCGAAAGCCGCCTGGTCGGCGAGATCGCCGTCGAGCGCGGTGAGCGTTTCGGCGCCCTTCTGCTCGATGAAGCCGCGCCACAGATTGACGAAGCTTTCCGCGCTCTTGGGAACCGGCATTCCCGTCAGCCGCTCGCGCACCAGCATCGCCACCGCCTCCTCGAGCGGGGCCTCGGCGCGGTCGAGCGCGTTCTGGTAGTTCGCCTTGGAGTAGCGGTCCTCGAGCATCGACGAAATATTGCGGGCAACGCCGGGCATGGCGCGCGAGCCGATTGCCTCGACGCGCGCCTGTTCCATGGCGTCGAAAACCGCGCGGGCATTGCGCCCCTGCGGCAGATAGCGGGCGTGGATCGCCGAATCGTGACAGGCCTTTCGCAAGGCGAAGGCGTCGCCGGTGCCGCGCGTGACCGCGAGTTGTTCGCTGGTCAGCCGCTTGCCGGGCTCTGGCAGGCGGATGGCGTTGCCGGCCATGCCGGGCTTGTCGTTGGAGAAGCTGACCTCCAGCGAGGGATCGCCGGCGATTGCGCGCACGCACGCCGTCACGGCCCGCTTCAGCGGCTCGAAGTCCGGTGCGCGGGTTTCACGTTTCCTGCTGTTGCTGCCGGGTCCGCTCATGCGTCAATGCCTGTCAGGCGACCACCAGGTTGGCGCCCGACTCCTTCAATTCCTCGCCGAAAGCGCGCTGGTAGAATTCGGCGACGGCGGGGCGCTCCAATTCGTCGCATTTATTGAGGAAGGTGACGCGGAAAGCATAGCCGAGGTCGCCGAAAATCTCGGCGTTTTCAGCCCAGGTGATGACCGTGCGCGGGCTCATGACGGTGGAGATGTCGCCGTTCATGAAGGCATTGCGCGTCATGTCGGCGATTCGAACCATCTTGGAGGCGCGCTCGCGGCCTTCCTTGGTGTTGAGGCTCTTGACCTTCGCCACCACGATATCGACCTCGTTGTCGTGCGGCAGATAGTTGAGCGTCACGACCAGCGACCAGCGGTCCATCTGGGCCTGGTTGATCTGCTGTGTGCCGTGATAGAGGCCGGTCGTGTCGCCGAGGCCGATGGTGTTCGCCGTCGCGAACAGCCGGAACGCCGGGTGCGGCCGGATGACGCGGCTTTGGTCGAGCAGCGTCAGGCGGCCCGATGATTCGAGCACGCGCTGGATCACGAACATCACGTCCGGACGGCCGGCGTCATATTCGTCGAAGACGAGCGCGACATTGTGCTGGTAGGCCCAGGGCAGGATGCCGTCGCGAAACTCGGTGATCTGCATGCCGTCCTTGACGACGATCGCGTCCTTGCCGACGAGATCGATGCGCGAGACATGGCTGTCGAGGTTGATGCGCACGCAGGGCCAGTTCAGGCGCGCCGCGACCTGCTCGATATGGGTCGATTTGCCCGTGCCGTGATAGCCTGAAACAAGCACGCGGCGATTGTGCGCAAAGCCTGCGAGAATGGCGAGCGTCGTCATCTTGTCGAAGAGGTAGTCCTGATCGACTTCAGGCACGTGCTCGGTGCGGTCTGTATATGCCGGGACCATCAGGTCGCTGTCGATCCCGAACAATTTCCGGACGGATACCTTGGTGTCCGGCATGGCCTCTGTCATCCCGATTTCCTCCGGTGATGCGCTCGCTTCAACGATGTTTCCGCCACAAGGGCCACAGGGCGCGCCCGTCACTTTCTGGAAGTTGCCCGGAAAGCTGATTGGAAGGCGCTGCGCCAGTCAGCAGAAACCGCTTTGTTTCAGGTACTTGTATGCATGAATAATCTGTCGCAGACGGTCTTCGCTACTGCGGTCACCCCCATTTGCATCGGGATGGTGCCGTTTGACAAGTTCCTTGTAGCGCGACTTTATCGCTTCGGGCGGCGCCGAATGCGGCAGACCGAGGTCATCGAACGCCTTCCGCTCCAGCGTTCGCAGTTTTCTGCCCGCCGATGCGGGCTGCTGGCGCGCACCATTGATGCGGGCGCGGATCCGCGCTTCCGCACCAGCGCCCGGTCCCGGGGGAGCGCCGGCCAGCGGTTCCTCGCTGCTCCATTTGTTGACGCCCATCGTCCAGGTCGGGCGATGGCCGGTCAGTGCGTCCTTCTGGAAGCGCGCCACCGATTCATCGTCGAGGCCCGAGAAATAATTGTAGGTCTTGTTGTACTCGGTGACATGGGGAAAGCAGAAATTGAGGTACTGGCCCTCGAAGTTGCGTCCCATGGGCGCCTTGTGGGTGGCAGGATTGGCGCAGCCCTCCCATTGGCACTTGATGCCTTGGGGTTCGGGCGCGGCCTTTGCGGTCTTGCCCTTGCGGACGCGGATGCGGTCGAAATATTTCGAGTTGAGATTCATCACGGGATTATGGTGCCTGCGGGGGTTACGAACAAGAATTGACATTCAACGCGACGCTCCCCAAAAGAACCGGTTGAGCGCCTCTGTAAAAAACGATTCACGAGACACCGGAGTAAAGCGCGATGAACCGTTCCGCCGAACTGGAAGCCAGCCTGCGCGACGCCTTCGATCCCGAATACCTTGAGGTCGTGAACGAAAGCCATTTGCATGCCGGGCATGGTCATCATGACGGCACGGGCGAATCGCACCTTCGCATCCGCATCGTTTCGAAAGCGTTTGCCCCGATGAGCCGCGTGGAGCGGCACAGGGCCATCAACGCGATTGCCTCGGGCGCGATCAAGGACGGCTTGCACGCGCTGGCAATCGAGGCGCGCGCGCCGGGCGAGGCTGGCCGCTAGGTCTGCAAATTGCGGATCCGCAGTTTGGTGATCCGGTTCTTCTCGCGGCGCATCACCACGAAGCGCTTGCCGTAGAAGGTGAAGGCCTGCTT
>JBGSJA010000353.1:0-2670 GCA_041742235.1 Salaquimonas sp.
CGACCAACCGGTCGGACAATGCCTCAAGGAGTGCAAGCCAGGATACTCGAACACGGGCCTGACCTGCTACAAATTTCCCTTTGGCAGCTATGGCAGGCTGAACGGCGGCAATCCCTACAACCTCGACTACACCATTCCGACCGTCGATGTCGGGCTGTGGCGCCGCCGCTACAAGGATCTGGGTGAGTGGACAATTCCTTCTTACTTACGAAAAAGGCGCCGGGTTTTTCCCGGCGCCTGATTTTTTCTGTGTTACCGCTCAGAAATCCATGCCGCCGGCCGGCATTGCCGATGCGGTTTCCTTCTTCGGGCGCTCGGCCACCATCGCCTCGGTGGTGATGAGCAGGCCCGCCACCGACGCGGCATCCTCGAGCGCGGTGCGAACGACCTTTGCCGGGTCGATCACGCCATGCTTGAAGAGGTCGGCGAACTCGTTGGTCTGCGCATTCCAGCCATAGCCGAAATCAGCCTTTTCGCGCAGCTTGCCGACGATGATCGAGCCTTCCGAACCGGCGTTCTCCGCGATCTGGCGCACCGGCGCCTCGATGGCGCGGCGGACGATCTCGACACCGTGCTTCTGGTCCTGGTTGTCGACCGGCAGGTTGTCCAGCGCCTTCTGCGCGCGCAGCAGCGCCACGCCGCCGCCGGGCAAGATGCCTTCCTCGACCGCCGCGCGGGTGGCGTGCATGGCATCATCGACGCGATCCTTCTTCTCCTTGACTTCGACTTCCGTCGCCCCGCCAACCCGTATCACGGCGACGCCACCGGCAAGCTTGGCAAGGCGCTCCTGCAGCTTCTCGCGGTCATAGTCCGAGGTGGTTTCGTCGATCTGCTGCCTGATCTGCGCGACGCGGCCCTCGATTTCCTTCTTCTTGCCGGCGCCGTCGACGATCGTGGTGTTCTCCTTTTCGATCGACACGCGCTTTGCACGGCCGAGCATTGCGAGCGTGACGTTCTCCAGCTTGATGCCGAGGTCTTCCGAGATCACCTGGCCGCCCGAAAGGACGGCAATATCCTCCAGCATGGCCTTGCGGCGGTCGCCGAAGCCGGGCGCCTTGACCGCGGCAACCTTCAAGCCGCCGCGCAGCTTGTTGACGACGAGCGTAGCCAGCGCCTCGCCCTCGACGTCTTCCGCAATGATCAGCAGGGGCTTGCCCGACTGAACCACGGATTCCAGCACCGGCAACATGGCCTGCAGGTTGGAAAGCTTCTTCTCGTGCAGGAGGATGTAGGGATCCTCCAACTCGACGCGCATCTTCTCCTGGTTGGTGACGAAATAGGGGGAGAGGTAACCGCGGTCGAACTGCATGCCTTCGACGACCTCAAGCTCGGTCTCGGCGGTCTTGGCTTCCTCGACCGTGATCACGCCCTCATTGCCGACCTTTTCCATCGCCTCGGCAAGGAAGCGGCCGATCTCGGCGTCGCCATTGGCCGAAATGGTACCGACCTGGGCGATCTCGTCATTTCGCGTGACCTTGCGCGCCTTGGACTTTAGCTCGGCGACGACCGCTTCGACCGCCTTGTCGATGCCGCGCTTGAGATCCATCGGGTTCATGCCCGAAGCGACCGCCTTCGCGCCTTCCCTGACAATCGCCTGGGCGAGCACGGTCGCAGTCGTGGTGCCGTCTCCGGCAAGATCGTTGGTCTTCGATGCCACTTCGCGCAGCATCTGCGCGCCCATGTTCTCGAACTTGTCCTCAAGCTCGATTTCCTTGGCGACCGTCACGCCGTCCTTGGTGATGCGCGGTGCGCCGAACGACTTGTCGATGACGACGTTGCGGCCCTTGGGGCCGAGCGTAACCTTCACGGCGTTGGCGAGAATGTCGACTCCGCGCAGCATGCGTTCGCGGGCGTCGGTGTTGAATTTCACTTCCTTTGCAGCCATTTGCGTTCTCCTTCTTCTTGTCCCTCAGGCGGCCTTCTTCATCGCCGCGCTGGCCTCGACCACGCCAAGGACATCGCTTTCCTTCATGATCAGCAGTTCCTCGCCCGACAGCTTGATCTCGGTACCCGACCACTTGCCGAAGAGGATGCGGTCTCCGACCTTCACGTCGAGCGCGACGAGCTTTCCGGCGTCGTCGCGGCCGCCCGGGCCGACGGCGATTACCTCGCCTTCCATCGGCTTTTCCCTGGCAGTGTCGGGAATGATGATGCCGCCGGCGGATTTTTCCTCGGCCTCGATGCGGCGAACCAAAATACGGTCATGCAGGGGACGAAACTTCATGTCTCTCTCCGTTTCAATCACATGTTTTTTATGAACCGCGAGCGCGTGTGGCGCGCTGTGCCGCAAGGGCAAGAACCCTTACGGGCGGCGATTTATGAATGGATTCTTGCGTTTTCAAGAGATCGGCGAAAAATTGTTGGCACTCACTTCAAGTGGATGCTAACAGATTGAAATCCTTGATGAAAAACTATCCAGCCGCTTGAAATCGGAACCAAATCACTCATTCTGATTGAATCGGCAACATTTTGGAGCAAGCCCAGATGCAGGTCAGCAAGGAGTTCCGTCTTCAGTTGAAAGGTTACGGACTGACAACCGCCGAAATCCACTACCGCATGCCGGATCACCCTGGCCTGCTGCAGACTTATCTCTGGCAGGAGTACGACCTGGCGCCGAAATTCCCGGAGCTGCGCCGTTTCCTTGATTTCTGGGAGCGCGAGCTGGAGGGG
>JBGSJA010000354.1:0-4058 GCA_041742235.1 Salaquimonas sp.
AACGGACGGCGGCGCGGATGCGCCGGCGGAAAAGCAAACACTTCGCGAAATCGCCCTGCAGGCGATCGCAGACACCCGTTTCGTTCCCGCCGCCGGTCAAAACCGTCTGAAGGCCATGATCGAGCAGCGGCCCGATTGGGTGTTGTCGCGCCAGCGCGCCTGGGGCGTGCCGATTGCCGTTTTCGCCGATGAAAACGGCAATGTGCTCAAGGATGAGGCCGTCAATGCCCGCATCGTCGAAGCGTTCGAAAAGGAAGGCGCGGACGCCTGGTTCGCCGATGGCGCGCGCGAGCGCTTCCTCGGCTCGCGCGCCAACGAGGCCTGGGCCATGGTTACCGACATTCTCGATGTCTGGTTCGATTCAGGCTCTACCCACGCCTTCTGCCTGGAGGAACGCGAAGACCTCAAATGGCCGGCCGACCTCTACCTTGAAGGCTCGGACCAGCATCGCGGCTGGTTCCATTCCTCGCTGCTGGAATCGTGCGGCACGCGCGGCCGTGCACCCTATGACGCCGTGCTGACGCATGGCTTCGTCATGGACGAGGAAGGCCGCAAGATGTCGAAATCGCTCGGCAATGTGGTCACGCCGCAAGATGTGATCCGCCAGTCCGGCGCCGACATCCTGCGCCTGTGGGTCGCTTCTTCCGACTATTCGGAGGATCTGCGCATCGGCCCCGAAATCCTCAAGACCGCCGTCGACAGCTACCGCAAGCTGCGCAACACCATGCGCTGGATGCTCGGCACGCTGGCCCATGACCGCGGCAAGGAAGTGCCGTGGCCGCAAATGCCCGAACTCGAGCGGCTGATGCACCACCGCCTTGCCGAACTCGACGCGATCGTGCGCGAGGGCTATGACGCCTTCGACTTCAAGCGCGTGCTTTCCAGCCTGTCGAATTTCATGGTGGTGGAGCTTTCCGCCTTCTATTTCGACATCCGCAAGGACGCGCTCTATTGCGACGCGCCGTCGAGCGTGAAGCGCCTTGCGGCGCTGCAAACCGTGCGCGTGCTTTTCGACTGCCTTGCCAAATGGCTGGCGCCGGTCCTGCCCTTCACCATGGAAGAGGCCTGGCTCGACCGGCATCCGGGCGACAACGTCTCGATACACTTCGAGCAGTTCCCCGATGTTCCCGGCGAATGGCGCGACGATACGCTCGCGCAGAAATGGGCAAAAATCCGTCGGGTCCGCCGCGTGGTTACCGGAGCGCTGGAAATCGAGCGCAAGGAAAAGCGCATCGGCTCCTCGCTGGAGGCGGCGCCTGTCGTCTTTGTGGCGGACAAGGAACTGTTTGCTGCGCTCGACGGGCTCGATTTTGCGGAAATCTGCATCACCAGCCAGATAACGGTGAGCGGCGACGCCCCGCCTGCCGATGCATGGCGCATGGAGGGCGAAACCGCCGTGGCAGTCGTGCCGCAGCGGGCCGAGGGGCGCAAATGCGCGCGCTCCTGGCGCATCCTTCCCGAGGTCGGCTCCGATCCGCAATTTCCGGACCTTTCGCTCCGCGATGCCGCGGCGGTTCGCGAAATCGAGGCTGGCCTGCATTGACGGCGTGGGGGTTTTCCCCCGCCCGTTGATTCGTGGAGGCTGTGACCGCATTGTCACAGGCCCGCTTTTGCGTTAGTTTTCCGCAACTTTTCGGGGTAAAAGCCGGATTGTGGCCGCATTTGCCCGTCAGTGACTGGCCAAGGTTCGGCAACTTCAGGGTTGTTTTCCAGCATGAGCTACAGGTTCACACGTTCGATTTCCCTCGCAGGCTTGGCTTGCCTCGCCGCGCTTGCGCTGTCGGGCTGCGTCGGCGGCACCACATACGGTACCGGAGTGGCGCAGGAAGAGCAGACGCTCAAAGACGTGTATACCATGTTCAATCTCGCGCCGGAGAAGAAGAATATTGACTATTCTCCGCGCCCGGACCTTGTCGTACCGCAGAACAAGCAGGCGTTGGTCGAACCGATCGACAGCGCTGCGACTGCCAACAATGTTGACTGGCCCGAGACGCCTGAACAGCGCATCGCCCGCATTCAGGCTGCGGCCGGCGAAGTTGACGCCCGCACCGGCGAA
This sequence comes from Salaquimonas sp., assembly GCA_041742235.1. GTDB lineage: Bacteria > Pseudomonadota > Alphaproteobacteria > Rhizobiales > Rhizobiaceae > BOKV01. The sequence goes on from JBGSJA010000354.1 coordinate 2,057, forward strand.
GTCGGCATCGAGGAGCGCCTTCGCAAGAAGGAAGGCATCGCCATCGAGGACGGCTACAAGAAGAAGTTCACCGTCGGCCAGACCGACCGCGACGGCAATCCGCTGCTCGACAACGGGAACGAGTACACCCGGCAGGAAGTGCAGAAGGCCAAGGAATCGCTGACGGTTTCGAAAAACCAGACGCGTCGTTTCCTTACTGAACCGCCGGTCGCCTATCGCAAGCCCGTCGAAACGGCTCCGTCCGGAGCCGATGCCTATTCCGAAGAGGAGAAGGCTGCGATGGAGGAAGAAGAGCGCAAACTCAAGGCACAGCGCATTCGCGATCTCGGCGGGCGAAACGGCTAACGCCGTTCGGCGAAGAATTCTCTCAACAACCTGGCCGATTGCTGTTCGGCGAGGCCGGAATACACATCCGGCGCATGATGACAGGTCGGGTCGCCGAAAAACCGCACCCCGCTTTCCACAGCGCCCCCCTTGGGATCATCAGCCCCGTAATACAGCCGGCGGATGCGCGCGAAAGAGATCGCCGCCGCGCACATCGGGCATGGCTCCAACGTGACATAGAGATCGCATTCAGGCAGCCTCTGGCTGTCCAGCGCGGCGCAGGCATGCCGGATCGCCAGCATTTCGGCGTGGGCGGTCGGGTCGTTCATCTCAAGCGTGCGGTTCCCTGCCTGCGCGATGATTTCCCCATCACGCACGATCACGGCGCCGATCGGCACTTCGCCGCGCCTTGCGGCCTCTTCGGCCTCTTTCAACGCGGCCTGCATGAACTGTGACATGGTCGCTCCGCAACTTCCGGAAATTTCTCGCATGCGCTGATTTTCCTTGATAGGGACATCGCATGGGAAAACAACCGTCAAAATCCGGCCCTCGATCCGAAGGGCAAAAGGCGCATTCTGCTGCCACGGCTGAAGTCGACGGGCGCGAGCGCATCGCCAAGCGTCTGGCGCGGGCGGGGCTATGTTCGCGGCGCGAGGCGGAAACCTGGATCGCCGCCGGTCGTGTTTCCGTAAACGGCAAGGTGCTCGATACGCCTGCCTTCACTGTCGGGCCCAAGGACAAGATCGAAGTCGATGGCGCGCCGCTGCCGCAGGTCGAGCGCACGCGGCTGTGGCTCTTCCACAAGCCCGCGGGCCTCGTGACCACCGCGCGCGATCCGGAAGGCCGGCCAACCGTCTTCAGCGCCATGCCCAAGGACATGCCGCGCGTCATGTCCATCGGCCGCCTCGACATCAACACCGAGGGGCTTTTGCTGCTGACCAATGACGGCGGCCTAGCCCGAATTCTCGAATTGCCGCAGACCGGCTGGCTGAGGCGCTACCGCGTTCGCGCCCATGGCGACATCAGCCAGGAGCAACTCGACACCTTGAAGGACGGCATCGCCGTCGAAGGCGTGCTCTACGGTTCGATGGAGGCGACGCTGGACCGCAGGCAGGGCGCCAATGTCTGGATCACGCTGGCGCTGCGCGAGGGCAAGAACCGCGAAGTGAAGAAGGTGCTCGGCGCGCTGGGACTGACGGTCAACCGGTTGATCCGGGTATCCTTCGGGCCTTTCCAGCTGGGCGACCTTGCCGAGCGCGAAGTGCGCGAGATCAAGGGCCGCATGTTGCGGGACCAGCTCGGGCCGCGGCTGATCGAGGCTTCAGGAGCAAATTTCGATGCACCCGTGGTGCAACGGGGTGGCGATGCCGAAGAAGCGGAAAAGCCTTCCCGGCCACGAAAGCCGGAATGGAAGGAACGTCCGGCCCGCGGACAGGCGGCAGAAGGCATGCTGGACCGGCTCGTCACCGGCAAGCGGCCCGAAAAGCCTGCGGGCAAGAAGAGAACCTTCGCCAAAACGGCGGGCAAGCCCGACGCCAAACCCGACGGTAAGCCTTTCGCCAAGAAAGCATCCAGTGGCGATGCGCCCCGGACCGGCGCGGCCACCCGGTCTAAGGCTCCCTTGGGCGGCACCGGCAGCAGTCCCAAGGGCGGTTCCGGCGGTGGTGGCGGGCGCAAG
>JBGSJA010000355.1:0-2424 GCA_041742235.1 Salaquimonas sp.
GGGCTGAACGCGCTTCCGGTTTTTGTCTCCAGTTTGAAAGACCCGGTCAGCGTGGAGACGCTTCGGACACTTTTCGCCCACCACACGCCCGACATCGTGCTCAACACCACCGGCTTTGCGGTTGGCTCGCTGACCGGCGCGCATGAGGGCACGGTGCTGGACGAGGGCGGCGCAATGGTGCTGCAGGTCATCCTTTCCGGCGGCACGAGCGAGGCGTGGGAAGCATCGTCGCAAGGGCTGGCGACGCGCGATCTTGCGATGAACGTGGCGCTGCCTGAGGTGGACGGACGCGTGTTGTCGCGCGCCGTCGCCTTCAAGCATGCGGGAGCTTACGATGATCGAGTTCAGGCCACCATTGTCTCGCACCGCGCCGACGATGAGCGATGCGAATTCGTCGCCAGGCTTGCCGCAAACTGGGCGCGGTTGAGACGCATGCAACCCGGCGAGCGCAACGTCGCGCTGGTGCTTGCAAATTACCCGAACCGCGACGGTCGTCTTGCGAACGGTGTCGGCCTCGACACGCCCGCGGGTACGGTGGAAGTGCTGAAAGCCCTAGGGGCGCAGGGGCATGATGTTGGCGATTTCCCCGATACCGGCGACGCCCTGATCGAACATTTGCAGGCCGGGCCGACCAATTCGGGATGGCGGGGCAGGGAGGTTCGCGAGCGGATTGCGCTCAAGGATTATCTTTATTTTTTCAATGTCTTGCCGGGCGAAGCGCGCGAAAAGATTCAAGCCCGCTGGGGTGCGCCGCAGGACGATCCGTTCTTCGATTCCGGTGGCCAATGTTTCGCGCTGGCGCTGGCGCGCTTCGGCAATGTCCTGGTCGGGGTGCAGCCGGCACGCGGCTACAACATCGATCCGAAGGAGACATACCACTCACCGGACCTCGTGCCGCCGCATGGCTACCTCGCCTTCTATTTCCACTTGCGCAATGCCGTCCACGCGATCGTCCACATGGGCAAGCACGGCAATCTGGAATGGCTGCCGGGCAAGGCGCTGGCGCTGTCCGGCGCATGCTTTCCGGAGGCCGTGCTCGGGTCGATGCCGCATCTTTACCCGTTCATCGTCAACGATCCGGGCGAGGGCAGCCAGGCAAAGCGACGCAGCGCGGCGGTCATCATCGACCATTTGACGCCCCCGCTGACCCGCGCCGAAAGCCACGGACCGCTGCGCGAACTGGAAGCGCTTGTCGATGAATATTACGAGGCGTCCGGATCCGATCCGCGGCGCTTGAAGCTGCTTGCCAAGCAGATATTCGAGCGGGTTGAGCTTTCGGGTCTTGGTGAGGACATCGGCCTTTCGCCGAAGGATGGCGAAGACGACCGCCTTGCCAAGCTTGATGCCTGGCTTTGCGATCTGAAGGAGATGCAGATCCGTGACGGGCTGCATATCTTCGGAAAATCACCGGATGGCCGGCTGGCTGTCGATCTTGCCGCCGCGCTGGTCCGAGTGCCGCGCGTACGGGGCGAGGGTGGGGACGCCAGCCTGCAGCGGGCGATCGCGTGGGATGTGGTGGGTGAGGCCTGCCTCTCCCCCCTTGAGGGGGAGATGTCAGCGAAGCTGACAGAGGGGGGTGTGGCGTTCGCTTATGACCCCCCTCTGTCGCCTATTGGCGACATCTCACCATCAAGGGGGGAGAGGAGCTTCGACCCCCTCGACTGCGACATGGCTGCGCCATGGGCCGGGCCACGGCCGGAAATCCTTGCAGGCGTTTCGCATGATCCGTGGCGCAGCAATGGCGACACGGTCGAGCGGATCGAATTGCTGGCAACGAATTTGATTGCCGAAGAGGTCGCTTGTCCCGCGAACTGGCCCAGGACGCGCGTGGTGCTGGCGCATGTTCGCGATCGCGTTTTGCCGATGCTGCAATCTTGTGGACAGGCCGAGATCGCAGGCCTGTTGACCGGCTTGTCAGGCCGATTTGTTCCACCCGGGCCATCCGGCGCGCCGACGCGCGGGCGCATGGACGTGCTGCCGACCGGACGCAACTTCTTCTCGATCGACAGCCGTGCAGTACCGACGCCCGCAGCGTGGGAGCTTGGCGCCAAGTCGGCGGAACTGCTTGTGACGCGCTACCGGCAGGATCACGGCGAATGGCCGCAGGCTTTCGGCCTTTCGGTGTGGGGTACTTCGAACATGCGCACCGGCGGCGACGACATCGCGCAGGCGCTGGCGCTGATCGGCGCAAGGCCGGTCTGGGAGCCGCAGTCGCGCCGCGTCACCGGCTATGAAATCATCACGCTGGCGGAACTTGGCCGGCCGCGCATTGACGTGACGCTGCGCATATCCGGGTTTTTCCGCGACGCCTTTCCGGCGCAGATCGAGCTTTACGACCTCGCCATCCGGGCGGTCGGCGCGCTGGACGAACCGGCCCGGGACAATCCGGTCGCGGCGCGCATGAAGGCGGAGCGCGCGCGGCTG